>CAZYRG010000262.1:0-1976 GCA_964650425.1 uncultured Flavobacteriaceae bacterium | reverse complement strand
TCCTCTTCTAATCTGATTTGCGTATTGATACTAACCGTAGAAAGGGCTATGATTAATAGAGTAAAAGCATTTGGCAATACTAAAAACAATCCAATATTGGCTATCATAATACCTAAGAAAATAGGATTACGTGAGAAAGAGAAAAAGCCATCTGTTACTAATGCTGTCTTGTTTTCTTCATCTATTCCAATACGCCAAGACTCTCTCATATTTCCCTGTGCAAACCATACAAATAGCAATGAGATTATAAGCAAAGCCCAACCTACATAAACGAAGTATTCATTTTCTAAATACCAAAAGGGCATTAGAAACTTATGCCAGCTTGGGATAAAGGCATAAATGGAAACTATAACAAGCTCTATGATTGAAATAATACCAAAGACTTTCCCATTGTAACCGTGGGCATCATCCCCTTTATTAAATGTGAGTGGATTGACCTTAGTTTTTTTCCAAAGTAGAAAGGACCTTAGCACAAATACTAAGAAAAAATAAAGGATAAAAAATATAAATAAGTACATAATGTTTGATTTAATGTTCGTGTTCTAATTCTCCTGCTTTTGATTGAGCATATACATAATAGGCTCCCTTAGTGACTATTTGCATACCCTCTGGAATATCGTCTATCAATTTTACAGCTGTGTAGCCATTTTCTGTAGAGCCTGGGATTATATTGATTTTTTCAAATTCTATTGCCTTTGCATCTTTTTGACTACGAGCTACATAGATATAACTGCTTTCTCCGTCTTTGATAATGGCATCTTCAGGTAGTGCAGTAGTTTCTGAATCTGTAAGAAATATCTTCGCATTTATAAAGAGGTCTTTTAAGAATTGGGGTTTCACTCCGTCTAAATGGCCGTGTACACGTACCGTTTTAGAGCTTGAGTTGAACTGCTTCCCAATTACATCAACACTACCGTAATAAATAGTTGTACCAAGTGCAGGGACTGTGTAGCTCATTTTCTGACCTATCTTAATATTCGCTATATCTTTTTCAAAAACATCTAACTCTAAGTGTAAATGCTCCGAAGAAATAATATCCATTAAAGAAATAGAAGACTGGGCATACATACCATTGTGAAAACTTATTTTAGAAATGTAGCCACTCATAGGAGCTACTATTGCTATCTGCTGCCTTATGTTACTGGGCGATAGGTTGGAAGTGGATATACCTAAAAAAGTAAGTTGCTTGGCAAGACCTTGAGTTTTAGCTTCCAGTACTGCCACCTCTGCTTGTGCATTTTGAAGATTTTTGGTAACTCCCGCATTGGATTCTACCAATGTTTTTTGTCGTTCAACTTCCAAACGCTTTAGGTTGAGCTGTGCTTTAGCTTCTAAATAATCTTGTTGTGTAACAATAAAGTCTGGGTTTTCTAAATAGGCTATGACTGCTCCCTTTTTGATATAATTTCCTTCTACAAACTTTTTAGTGCCTTTGATTATACCATTGGTTTTGGCAGATACAGAAGAAAGTGCATTAGGAGGTAATCCTAATGTACCTGTTGCTTTTACAAAGTCATTTACTTTTATAGAAGATAGATCCCCAAATTCTAATCCTATGGTTTCCGCCTGGTCTTTTGATAGAAATAATCCTTCCTTGTGTTCTTCTTCACCTTCACCGTGGTTATGCTCATCACTTTCAGAATGTGTATTCTCTTCTGTGCCGTGATTATGGCCATCACCTTCATTGTGCTTATGGCCGCAGGAAGAAAACAATACAAGTAGTATTGAAAATGTTGTTATGATATATTTTATGTTATTCATTATTTTATCTTTTATTGGTTTGTAAGAAATTGAAAGTCTGCTACAGCTTTGTTGTAAGCTACTATCTGCTCCCAATAATTTTTATTGTTAGTTGCCATTAACTGTAAGGTGTTTAATAGTTCCAAGTAAGAAATTTCTCCTGCTTGGTAATTCAATTCACTAATTCTTACAATATCTGGATTAATGGTTTCGATTTGGTTTTTGTAAAAATCAAC
>CAZYRG010000261.1:0-4472 GCA_964650425.1 uncultured Flavobacteriaceae bacterium | reverse complement strand
CTGGTGGTGTAGTAACAGCCAATGCAGCAGGATCGGCTACCATAACGGCTACTACGGTTGATGGTGGTTTTACCGCGACAACCGCGATTACGGTTACAGCTCCTGTAGTTTTACCAACCGCTATATCAATAAGTCCTAGTCCAGCTATTTTATTGATGGGTGCCAATGTCGACTTAGGTGTAACTGTTTTACCGAATAATACAACTAACAAAAACGTCATATGGGAAACGAGTAATTCAAGCTTTGCAACGGTTAATTCATCAGGAGTAGTAACTGGCGTCAATCCTGGAACAGTAACAATTACGGCACGATCGGTAGCCCAAAACAGTATAAGAGGAACGCTTACAATAGTGATCTACAGAGAAGATTTTCTTGCCTCAAATGGTGTTTTTTATTCAAGACCAGGAAAAAGTATCTCGTGTTACATAGAAGGGATTGGTTTTGATAATTCCACTTCGGCTAGTATAGATATAACTAATTCAAGTGGTACTAGAATTGGTGGCAATTCTATTAATAGTAGTGTTCGTGCAACTTTTAGTTTTACAACACCTGCAAATGGTATGGCAAATGTCCGTGCTGAACTATTCGATGTTGGTATTGGTGAACTTGTGGAGTTTAAAATAGGAAATGCAGCAGTTAGATTTTTAGATAATGAAGGGGGAGATCCACAATTCCCATAGTTGATAACAATACAATGGCAATAGTCATTCTTTTCGAAATTATGAATACTGTTTTTAAGCTTACAAAAGTTACTAAGCATAATAACCCTTCAAATTAGAAAGATTACAACTATAATTATAGTGGGTTCATCTAGCTAATGATCTATTTTGCTTGATCGCAAAAAAGAGATTAGAATACTTTTGAAAAAAGTGATTCATGGTAAAACTCTCGTCTAGACTTACCTTTTGTATATAGATTTAAAAAATGGATTATGGGTTTCCCAATTTCAAATTGTGGGGTTTATGTTTTAATACCAATTTGGTTATATAATGTCGCATTGAAACTTGTTCACAATTCCCCGAGCTATGGATTTGCAAATCGATCACAGCGCCATAGAACAGAAAAGCAACTTTGTTTTCTATACCGCATTATATAATCAAACTAGTATAAGTTATATTTAATATGTTATTTTTGCGAAAAACGAATCATTTTTATGAATAAAAAAATACTTCTGATAGGAGTTTTCCTATGTTGCTTTTTTGCAATCAGTGCCCAAGAAACTATCATCGAAGGGAATGTAATAGACAGCAGAACAGGAACCCCTATTGTAGATGCTGTCTTTGTTATAGAAACGACAACCATTCGTCAAAAAACGAACGAAGATGGTATTTTTTACATTAACAAAAATATACCTGTAGGAGAGTTCACAGCTAGTGTCACCAAAGAGGGCTATATCCCAAGAAAATTTATTATTGTTATCAAAGAAGGCAATAAGGCTACGATAAATACTATCCGAATGACTGGCTTGAGTAAAAAACAACTACAACAAACTTTAACTCTCCCTCCTTCCAATTTATTAGAGCTTGGAACCTCAATAACAGGAACCATTCGGGATAGTAATACCTCTGAAGTTGTTCCGGATGCCTGGGTTAGTATTGTAGGTACTGATCTCAAACAAAAAACGGATATGAATGGCAATTTTTTGTTTGATTATGAAGTGCCTTCTGGCAAGCAAACCCTTGAAATATATAAAAAAGATTACTTGACAGCACAACAAGAAATTGATATCATAGGAAAAAAAACAGGAATTGTTAAAGGTATCATGCTACAGCCTAATCTTAGGGATATGGAAAATATACTGATTAATACCTATGCCCATGATGAACTATACACCGAATTTGAAACTATTGAAAATACTTCTCGCTTTTATCAAAATACATCCAGTCTTTTTTTGACAACAGCAACTAGTGATTTTAGTCCTACTTTTTTTAAACTCAGAGGTCAAGATGCAAGTGCGGGTACAACCTTAATTAATGGCGTAGCAGTCAATAGCATTACAAATGGAAAGCCTGAATGGAGTACTTTTGCTGGATTAGAAGAAGTAACCCAAAACGCTGATTTTTCTAGAGGGCTCAGTGCGTCCAATTATGCATTTGGAGGGGTAAATGGCACACAAAATATCAATACGTTCGCTTCGCAATACCGAAAGGGAGGCAAAGTATCTTATCAATTCTCTAACCGATCGTTTATACATGGCGCCAATGTTAGTTATGCAACAGGTATGTCTGATAGTGGATGGGCTTTGGCACTATCCGCATCAAAACGAATCGCTCCAGAAGGCTATTACGAAGGAGTTACTTATGATCTTAGTTCGTTCTTTTTAAGTATTGAAAAAAAGATTAATGAGCAACATCGTTTTGGTTTAACTGGAATCTTTACACCTACTATACGAGATAAATATGCCGCAAATACCCAAGAAATTTTTGATCTCAAAGGAGATACTTATAACCCCTATTGGGGATTACAAAATGATGACAAAAGAAACGCTAGGTCTCGAGATGTTTCTAACCCAATACTTATGTTAAGTCATTTATGGACAATACGACCCAAAGCGACCTTACAAACAAGTGTAGCAGCATCTTTTGGGACTGTTCTAGAAAGCAGATTGGATAATTTTGGCGCAGATTTAGATGCGGCAGGTGATATTATTACCCCAAGAGTAGACAGCCCTAATCCTGTAGTTATTGACAAACTCCCTAGTTTCTTTCTTCGTGATACTACGAATCCTGATAGAGATGGGGCTGCAGCTGCAAGAACAGCTTTTCTATCTGGAGGTCAGATAGACTGGCGTCAGTTATATGCAATTAATGCGAATCCTGATACAGCTAATGCTTCTTATATATTATACGAAGATGTTCAGGAAAATTTGCAATTAGATTTCAATACGGTACTTACATTACAACTGAATGATTTTGTTTCTTTAAATGGTGCTTTAGGTTATACTAGTTATAACGCCGACAATTTTGCACAAATCAAAGATCTGCTAGGAACAAAAAGCTATTTGGATATTAATCCGTTGGATGGTGTGGGAACTGCTTTACAAAGTGATTTAGAAAATCTGAATAGAAGAGTTACAGAAGGCGAATTTAGGTACAACTATAGACTAAAAGCTTCTAAAATCAAAGCCTTTGGACAAGTACAATACAAAAAAGAAGCCTTTGGAGCTTTTTTAGGAATAACAGCAAACCTTGGCAACTATTCCCGAGAGGGCTTATATAAAAATGGAGCTTCTTTTGAAAACTCTTTGGGTATGAAGGAAATTAGCATGACAGATTTTGGAATCAAAGCAGGATTGGATTATGAAATAGCTAAAAATCATATCCTTTCTTTCAAAACAAGATATACCTCTGAAGCTCCAACACTAAATAATTTGTTCTACAATGCTAGAGAAAACAATAATCTTTTGGAAAACTTGGGAGATGAGCTCATCCCTTTGAATTCTGAAACTACAATAGCTACATCATTAGAGTATCACTATGAAGGAGCAAAGCTTGAATTAGATTTTTTAGGCTATTTTACAAGTGTATCAGATGCTATGCAATCGTCCCTATTTGAAGAAACAACAATAGGAACTCTAAGCTCTAATAGTATCAAACAAGTGCTAACAGGTATTAACGAAAAATACCTTGGATTAGAAATAGCTATAGCTTATAAAATTACTGATCAACTAACGCTCCAAGGTGTTGCTGCTTTGGGTGACAACCGATATGATAATAGTCCAAATTTGAGCTATGTATTTAATGAAAGTACGGTTTTGGATTTAGGAGAATCCGCTCTAGAAGGGGTGCATATTGCCGGCGGACCAGAACAGGCTTTGTCTTTGGGCTTGTCCTACAATAACGACGCGCACTGGTGGATCGGGATAAAAGGGAACTATTTTGCTAATAACTTCACTATTATAAACCCATATCGAAGAACTACTGCTTTTTTTGAAGACAGCAATGGAAATACCTTTGCGAACTTTACAACTACGGATGCAAAAAAAATACTTACACAAGAACAGTTAGAGGACTACTTTCTGGTAAACCTATCTGGAGGTAAGTTTTGGAAAATTAAAAACACTTATGCGGGCTTCAAAATAGGAGTCAATAATATAACAGGGCAATCATATAACATCGGCGGTTTTGAACAAACTAGTATTATAAAATATGATGAATTACTAATTGATAGCACTAGAGAACAACCTCTTTATGGAGCTAAATTTTGGAAAGGATATTCCACGAACTATTTTGCGAATGTATTCTATAGATTTTAAAAAAGAAGGACATATGAAAAAGATACAAAACTCATTTTCGATTAATTTTTTTACGATACTATTGGCAGTACTTCTTGTTTTTTTTAATTCCTGTATTCGACAAGATGACTATGGGGTACCTGAATCATTACCAGATATTGTAACTGTTTTAGATTCAAATACCACTATTTTTGATTTGCGATCACTATATACTGGATCACTCATAACCTTTGGAGAT
>CAZYRG010000260.1:0-4503 GCA_964650425.1 uncultured Flavobacteriaceae bacterium | reverse complement strand
ACGATTTTTTTCATGGTTTATGTGTTTTTTGTTTTAATTTTTTCGTTTTCCTGATTCATAACTATGTAACATGTTCCCTTTCCTTTTGGGAGAGAATTAAGGTGAGAGTTAACTCACAGCGCCTCCATTTTTTGACAGTTGCTCTGGTTGCAAAAGAATTACATCGCCATCGGCTCTAGTGACTCCCAAAATTAAGCATTCACTTTTGATATTTGCGATTTGTTTTGGGGGAAAATTCAATACACCAATCACTTGTTTTCCAATGAGTGTCTCTGGAGTATAACGTTTGGTAATTTGGGCAGAAGATTTTCGTATACCAAACTCACCAAAATCTACCTTCAAAATGTACGCAGGTTTTCTGGCCTTCTCAAAAATTTCGGCTTCAAGGATAGTGCCTACATGCATTTTTACTTTAGTAAAATCGTCCCAGGTTAATGTCTGCTCCATTTGTGTTTCTTGAAAATTGTTTCTTTAAAAATAATACAAAGTCTATATCCGACTATTTTATGAAGCATTTTTAAGGTTTATTTAGCATATTAAAACGGGAACAAGTATTTTTGTCCAAAAATTGATCATATGGCAGGGAATAGCTTTGGAAATATATTTAAACTAACCACCTTTGGCGAGTCACATGGTGTGGCTATTGGAGGTGTTATTGATGGATGTCCTGCAGGTGTAGAACTGGATATGGAGGAGATTCAAAAAGAAATGGATCGTCGTAAGCCTGGACAGTCGGCAATTGTAACGCAACGCAAGGAACCCGATACTGTCGAGTTTTACTCCGGTATTTTTGAAGGAATAACAACCGGAGTTCCGATTGGTTTTCGAATTAAAAATGCCAATCAAAAATCCAAAGATTATTCTCATATCAAAGATTCCTTTCGTCCATCTCATGCAGATTACACCTATGATCAAAAATATGGTATTAGAGATTATCGAGGAGGAGGACGCTCTTCTGCTAGAGAAACTGCGAGTAGGGTAGTAGCAGGCGCTATTGCCAAGCAGGTATTGTCAGGAATTAAAATAAGTGCTTATGTTAGTGCTGTAGGTGACATTCGATTAGACAAATCACATACAGAGTTGGATTTGTCCTTGACAGAAAGTAATATCGTACGTTGTCCAGATACAGCAAAAGCTACAGAAATGGAGCAATATATCAAACAAATTCGTAAAGAAGGAGACACTGTTGGTGGGATAGTAAGTTGTGTGATTTCTGGAGTTCCTGTAGGTTTGGGAGAACCGGTATTTGACCGATTGCATGCAGAATTAGGAAAAGCGATGTTGTCTATAAACGCGGTCAAAGGTTTTGAGTATGGCAGTGGGTTTGCTGGTGCCGTCCTTAAAGGCAGTCAGCATAATGATCTTTTTAACCAAGATGGTTCTACTAAAACCAATATGTCTGGAGGGATACAAGGTGGTATTTCTAATGGAATGGACATCTATTTTAATGTAGCATTCAAACCTGTGGCTACTATTATGCAAGATCAGGATACCATAGATAAAGAAGGGAATATCGTAAAAATGCAGGGTAAAGGAAGACATGACCCTTGCGTAGTACCAAGAGCAGTTCCTATTGTAGAGGCTATGGCTGCTTTGGTTATCGCAGATTATTGGTTGCTTAATAGAAGCTCAAAGGTATAGTGTTACTTGCTACATGAAATTGCTGTAAATAACCGTAAAAAATATCAAGTTTTATTAAAAGTTGTCTTTTGGCAGCTTTTTTTGTTGTTTTAACGTAATCGAAGAGGTTTTTCTAACACTCGTTTTTACTGTCTGATTATCAGTGTTTAACAATGTTGCTTTTTAACACTTATCAGATATAAGCACGTTTTTTTAAGATAAAAGCAGTTACAGAAAAACCATAGTGCTAGTATTTGGTGGCAATAGTACAGTACAACGTTTTTATGCCTTGTTTTAACGAATAATCCCCTAGATGTTTTGATAAAGCCCTATGTACCACTACTTTTATTGAAGATTTTACCCAAAATAAAATTGTTTTAACGAATTATCAATTTCTATGAAAAGTCCTTTTTTGAAACGACCATTAGTTTTTTATATCCCATTTTTACTTTTAGCAGTTAGCCTTCATGCTCAAAAAGCGATGATTAGCGAGGTAGGTTATAATAGCGAATATAGCGCTACGACTTTTGGAGCGATTATCGAAATTCAAAATTATGGTGACACGCCTTTGGATTTGACAGGATATAGCATAGCAGATCCTTCTACAGGGTATGATACCGACAACGAGAGAACCTACCTTAGTTATGACACTGTTGGTTGTGCTGAGGATATGATTTTGGCACCTAATGAGGTGTTATCCGTATTTCGTTTTTTAAATAAAAACAGTCAAACTATTCATTTATATACTGCTGATAACGAATTGATCAGCTCAGTGAGTTGGGGAGATTCACCTTATTTTGTAGCTGCTTCAGAGGCAGGTATCTGGCAGAATGGCCCAACACCAATCGTACCTGATGGAGGGGCAATCGTAAATATAGGGAATGGAACTAGCTGGTTAGATTGGGTAGCTGTATCAGAACGGACACCCTGTGTGGCAGAAAACAATTCTGGACAGACCACACGAAAAAAAGTACTCGTATTCCAAGCTGAAGACGCAAAAAAAGCAAAAACAAAGTTAGCAAAGGCTATAGGTGATGAAAGTAATAAAGTTGTGAGCCCTAATAAAAAAGGAGCGTACCTAGAATGGAATATAGAGGTCTCTAGTGCAGGGACCTATGAAGTGTTTTTGAGTTATAGCAATACAGGAAATTTATTTGATGCTTTAAAAGGAACGTTAACCGTGAATAACCGAAATAATTCGCTGGTACAATTTTCACACAGTACATCTGCTGATGAGCAGGCTGGAACAACTTGGCTCAATGAGTTTACCAAAGTACATTTGGATGAAGGGGTAAATACGGTTCGTTTTACCGCTACAAATACCTTGAGAAATAGCCAAGTGGTTATTGATTATTTGGGTCTGGTGACTAACGAATTAGAAGGTGCTGTTACAAGTGCTATTACAGATTCTATGGCAGAGTTACTGCCGTCAGGCTATTGTAATGTACAATCTAGTAGTGCAAAGGATGAGTGGATTTCCAATTTCAAATTAGGTAGTATTGATAATAATTCGGGAGGTGCAGTTTTTTCGGATTTTAGTGAACTTGCAACAGAGTTAGTACCAGGAGGTATTTATAATTTTAGCATTACTCCTGCATGGTCTGGGACTGTATATAACGAAGCTGCTTCTATTTGGATAGACTATAACCGTAACGGGAGTTTTGATGATGAAGGTGAAAAGGTAGTATCCAGAGCGCCTTCTAGAGCATCTGTAATGAGTGGTTCTTTTACGATTCCTAAAGATGCTGTAGCAGGAGCTACAAAAATTCGTGTTGTGATGAAGTATAATGGAGAGCCTACCTTAGCATGTAGTTCAATAGAAAATGGAGAGGTCGAAGAGTATACTGCAATTATAAAAGAGAATAAGGAGTTGGTTAAGGGAGTTGCTATTGCCAAAATCAAACCTGCCATATCATTATTTCCATTGCCAGTTACCAATGAACTTAATATTGATATAGCGGAGGCTATAGAAAAGGTGGAAATTTTTAATATGCAAGGGCAATTGGTGCTTTCTGAGATAGGAATGAATAAAATTAACACCCAGTCATTAGGGGTTGGAAGTTTTATTATTAGAATCCTGACAGCTACAAATGAATATACAAAGCAAATTACGAGTATTCGGTAACGGCATTTTATAATTTAAACACGAAAATAGACCACTTCTATGAAAAAGAAGTCGGTCTCTTTGTTTTTATCCTATTTTGGGAATCAACCATTCTTTAAAAGCATAAAAATTTTGCGGAGCTACACCATGTCCCACGGGATATTCTTCTAATTGGGTAGCAATTCCTAATTCCTTGAGTAATTCAGGCGCTTTTCTAGCCCATTCAATAGGGATTACTTGATCCACACTACCGTGAGAACAATAGATGTTCAAATTAGAAAAATTATGGTTGTCATAGCCTTTTTTTAGAATTGCTGTATTGATATAACCACTCAAAGCAATAACATTGTTGATCTTTTCTGGGTAGGATAAGGCTACAGCATAACTCAAAATAGTCCCTTGACTAAAGCCTAATAAGCTTACATTGTCAGCGTCCAAATTATATGCAGCAATTGCCTCATCAATAAAAGCACTAATCATATCTCTAGATGCAATCGCTTGCTGGTCATCACTAAATTTTCCGTCATTTGCATCAAAGTAGATTGCATACCATGCATTGCCCATAGGCTGCATTGGGTGCGGAGCCCGAACGGATATGATAAAAAGCTCTTCAGGGAGCTCAGGAGCAAAAGAGAACAAATCATTTTCATCACTACCATACCCATGAAAAAGAAACAGGACAGGCGATTTCTCACTAGCCTTAGCAGGAGTTTGAATAATATGGTGTAATGATAGCGATTTGGTTTGCATAGTGCTTCGTTTTAATGTTCATTTTTTTT
>CAZYRG010000259.1:3013-4519 GCA_964650425.1 uncultured Flavobacteriaceae bacterium | reverse complement strand
AACTAATAGCAATGTTATTTGTTGGACTTATGATTGGATGTAGTAGTGATGATACATCTATATTTGAGAATCCAGATCCAGATCCGAATCCAGATCCAGTTACTTTGGAGAGCACAATTATCTTCAATGAACTTGACCCATCATTAAATAAGGTAACTGCAACAGCAATGGGTGAAGCTGGGGGGAGAGTCCCAGGAATTATTTCTTTTACAACCGAAGGTAAAACTCAAAGAAGATTATATGTTACTCAGAATATCGCTGGACAGGGTGATATGCCTTTTAGTGATTTTTTCGATTTTGATGCTGACGATTTAGGAGTGGATGTGAAAGGATTACTAAAAGCTGATGGATCTATTGATATTGATGGAACTACTAAATCTGCTATAAATTTCACTTTTGATCTACCGGTACCTGACAGTGTTGATGATGGTGAAATTGTTTATAGTTTTTGGACGACAACGGGAAAAGGAGATTTTAGAGATCCTTCTAAAAGACTAAAATTAGGAGTTGGAACAATTACAGTATCTGTTGGTACTGGAACTAATCCAGCTGCTAGTTTAAGAGAGTTTACTGGTATTAGGCTCGCTGCTCCTGCGGCGGATGGAACGTCACCTTCTTTCTTTTCTTCATTGAATAGTACTGTATATAAAATTTCTGAAGGAACAGAGTTTGCTGCATTTTGGGATTTCGGATACTTTCATTTGGATAGTACAGGTGCAAATTTAGCTTCTACAAGAGATTATAATCCTGCTGTAGTTGATGTTCCAACAACTTCAGGAACACCTTCAGAGGAATTAAACCAAACATATTTTGAATTAGCTGCCGCTGATAATTTTGCTACAGTAACCATGTCGGGTGAGTTAGATAATTTATCTGTTTCTACAACAAGTTCACAAACAATTAGCAATCTAGCTGTTGGTGATGTAGTAGAATTTATAGATCAATATGGGAAAAAAGGACTTATAAAAGTTACTGCAATAGTTCCTGGTTTTAGTCCTGCAACCAACTATATCGATATTGATATCAAAGTACAACCTTAAATTTTTATTTTATTATATGAAAAATGCCCTTCATCCGAAGGGCATTTTTTTATGCTAATTATTTACAAAAACGAAACTAGTTTTTTACAAATTTCTTTATAGCGATCTCATCATTCATTCGTATTTGTATAAAGTAGATACCACTTGCTAAGCTATTCGCTTGGTTCAAATCAAAACTATGTTTACCAGCTTTTTCTGTGTTTTGATATAAGACTTTTCTAGAACCAACTACCGTAATTAATTCGATCTGGGTGTTTGTGCTAGTAGCAGTTGTAGTCCAAGTAATTTTGGAGTTTTCCTTGATAGGATTAGGAGAAATTACGATCTCGGCAGCATCAATCGTGTTTTTAGGAGCGGCATTTGGTCTGCTATCAAACCAACGGTTTTGATAATACCATCCTTCTGTACATCTTGATAAATCAACAGTTTTGGACGCTCCTCTGTTGCTAAAAATCAAATTTGCACA
>CAZYRG010000259.1:0-2913 GCA_964650425.1 uncultured Flavobacteriaceae bacterium | reverse complement strand
CATCGCGATAAATCATCCGTTTTAGACGTTCCATTATTGCTGAAAATAAGATTAGCACATTCTGTATTTTTAAAGGTATAGCGATACCAACCATTTTCTTCTATTGTCATTAATTCTCCTGGCCAAGCAGTTGTTTGTCTAGAAGGCGTAACATTCCAGAAATAAATGGAAGGGGTATCAAAATCTTCTGATTTAAAATGAACTGTTAATGAAGGGTTGTTTTGATTTCCCTCATCTGGATTGGTATCGAACCATTGTCCATCGGTGTACCATCCTTCGCGATCTCTTGATAAATCTGGGGTTTTATTACTGCCATTATCGCTAAATAACAAGTTTGTTGCTATTACACCGTCAAAAGTGTATTGATACCAATCTGTATCATCAAGTTGTTGCATTTGCGGTCCTGGCCAAGTACTTTGTGGTAAAACATCAGGAGTAGGATTCCAATAATGGACATTTACCTGTGACCAATCTGCAGGCTTTTTGAAAAATACCGTCAATCCTTCGATAGGACCTATTTGATAATTTTTGGTTATTATCCCTGAAGCTACATTGTTACCATCATAGGCAATCGCTTTGATTGTGGTTGATGTTGTTATCCTAAAACTTGTCTCATAACGAGTACTTGCACGACTAGGAGTGCTACCGTCTGTAGTGTAAAAAATCTCATAAGGAGCACCAGCACCTCCTAGTCCTTCCATACTAATGTCAATAGGATTTTCTGATCGGGTGTTTTCAGGATTTATAATCACCACAGGTGTATTGGGTGCATTCGTACAATTTTCAAAAAAGCCTACACCACATGCTCCAATAAGTCCAGGGCCATTTAACACATAAATCCCAGCAGAACCAGAAGCAACGTCAAAATTTAGTGTACCATTACCCACAGCAAGTTCACGTCCTGTGACGGCATCTCGGTAGATACCATTCGTCATTCCCGATATGGAGAACGAAGCTCCACCGTCTTTAGCAAGACCCACAGCGACTTCGCTATTTTCATAAACACGACGATAGGCTACCGAATTACCAGGACTATCAACCCATGACCAACTTCCTTTTTGCAGTGCCGGGACCGCTCTACGGATAGCATTCAGTTTTTTGATATGTTGATAGATTGGGTGGTTAGGAGCTTGATCCATTAGATCTCCATAGTATTTTCTTCCAGTCTCATCGATAGATCGTTCTATTCCTGAAGCATCGTGGATATCTGCAAATTCTCCTGCTTGCAATCTCATTTCGGTACCATAATATACCGTCGGGATTCCTCTCCAGGTGAACATAAAGTTCATGCACGCGGCTAGATTTTCATCCGTACCACCATAACGTCGATTCCAATCATTGTTGGGGCCAAAATCATGATTATCTAACCATGTCACTAGGGTAGAGGGGTCACTATATAAATCATCATAACGTGCAGCAGCTTTTACCGTAGAAAAGGATTGCCCTTCTTCAAAGGTTGTATGAAAAGTAGCTTCTCCAAAGAAATCAATAACCGCCATGTCTAATGGTTCAGAAGCTCGCGTAGCGCCTCTCCAGGTATAATAATGTGGATTGATAGCATCGATTGGATGTAATTCAAACCGTTTCTGGGCTACTTCACCAAAAATGAAGAGATCAGGATTTACCGCTTTAAAAGCATCGTAAAAATACAGCACGTCCTCTTTACTCATATGTTTTATGGTATCCCAACGAAAAGCATCAACTCCCATGTTGATGTAGGTCGTATAAGCATCAACTAAATAATCTCGTACTTTTTGACTCCCTGTATTCAGATCCGGAGTATCACCAGCCAATGCTCTGTTTTGAAGATTTTCTTCATCATCAAAGCCTTGTGCAAACCCATTGCCCGAATGATGGTACCAATCAGGGTCAGAAGTATCCACATAATTTTCCTTGCTAGGAAAGTTAAATGCTGCAAGATTTTCATTAAAAGGTACGGGCATTTTGGCAATATTTGCTCTACTCCAAATTAATCCATCCTCCGGATTTGGTGTGATCCCATCATATTCCCAAGCAGGGTTATCTGTCGCGAACCAAGGTTTTGTTGGATCCGTATTATATTTGATTTCGGCAACATCTTTGATTCCAAAACGACCCGCGTGATTGGTTACGATGTCGAGTACGATTTTCATATCACGTGCATGAATTTCATCAATAAGATCCTGAAATGTAGCCCCAGGGGATTCTAATCTTGGATCTACACGTGTAAAATCCCATGCATGATATCCATGATAATCTAATGGACTTCGATTATGTACAATTGGCGTAATCCAAATGGCTGTAAAGCCCAAATCTTTGATGTAATCTAATTTTTGAATTAACCCTTTAAAGTCGCCACGCCATGTGACATCATTGGGATCGGTAATTGTGGGGTTTCTTTCTGGGTCAGCATCATAGGAAGACCATTCTGTAGCGGCGTTGTTGCTAGGGTCTCCGTCAAAAAAACGGCTTGTTAGTAAAAAATAGATGGTTTCTTCTCGAAAATCCGTCTGCGCGTAAAATGTTTGTGAAGCAAAATTCATAGTCAATAGTAGCAGCACGTAGTTCCTCACGTTAAAGTGTAATTTTTTCATAGATGTTTTTTTGGTCAGCCCCTTTAGCAGTTATACGTTCTTCTAGTGGATGTTTTAAAAAGATGAATAAAAACAATAGCGCTGTTAGTATTAATGTGTTTTCTGGAATATAGATGAAGCATTTTCGCTTTTCGCAGATTACAAACATTGTGGTTGGGTTTGTTTGTAAATTTGATTCCTATAACAATGTAGGGATAATTGAAGATTGTTTTTTTGATTATCTGCTACTACAAGGTTTTCGTGTTGATAATTTATCATTTATAATGTCATTTTTATGAAAAATTAATAATTTTTGTGATATAATTAATGAATATCTGAATGACATATAATAGAATAAAAA
>CAZYRG010000258.1:1626-4539 GCA_964650425.1 uncultured Flavobacteriaceae bacterium | reverse complement strand
TACTTGCACCATTTCATTTTTGTCGCCAAAGCCTTTGAGTTTGTTATTTTTTACAAACGTTTCTTTGATGGATTCCCAACGTTCTTTTTCTGTAGGGGTACTAGTATTGACTAATTCTTTATATTTTAAAAGATTCGCTTCTGCGGCACTGGTGAGCGTTTGCGATTCGTTTTCATAATGGGATAATAGTTGGGTTGTTAATTCTTTTTGATTCATGATAGGAACGACTTTGGCAACCAATTTATTCATATCACGATAGGATCCTTGTAATTTAAATGAAGGTTCCGTGCGATAGGCATCTTCCATCGCAGCAGATTTGATATAGTTTTCATTCACCATCATAACGGTATCCCTGATCGCAACCACTTTTTCTAGTACCGCTAGATAATCTTGCACCTCTTGTTTGGAATGATTTCCTTTCAATTCGATCCCTTCTTGAGTTCCAGCTTCTACCATTTCGATAAAACGATAGACGTCCTCAAAGTGTTTACTGCTCAGCTGATGCAAAACAGGGTTGGAGGTCAAGGAATTTTCGATCAAACTCAGTTTAAACAAATCGGCAGTGTCCCCAATAATATCTCCGAGATTATAAATATCAGCTCGGTTGGCCAACATATCTGGGATGCGAAATTTCTCTCCACTTTCGGTATATGGATTCCCAGCCATGATCACACAAAACTTTTTACTCCTAAGATCATAGGTTTTAGGAACGCCATTGTATACACCTTCAATTTTTCGGGTACCATCAGCCAAAGAAATAAATTTTTGTAAAAATTCTGGATTACAATGCTGAATATCATCTAGATACAACATCACATTGTTACCCATTTCCAAAGCGAGGTTGAGTTTCTTTAACTCCTCTCTGGCAGCAGCGTTATTAGCAGCCATGGGATCAACCGAAGTGACTTCGTGACCAATCGCGGGACCGTTAATTTTCATAAATACCAGCCCCAAGCGATTGGCCATATATTCCATCAAAGTGGTCTTACCATACCCTGGAGGCGATATTAATAATAACATCCCCATGCGATCTGTTCGCTTATTGTCACCAATGCTTCCCAGTTGTTTGGAGAGGTTATCACCAAACAACGGCAGATACACTTGATCAATCAATTTATTTCGGACAAAGGAAGAAAGGACTCTTGGTTTAAATTCTTCTAATTTTAATTCCTTTTTTAATTGTTCTGTAACCCTATGTTTGGCATCACGATAGGCGTCAAAAGCTAGAACTTCTATGCTGGCGAATTGCGATAATTCTGAAATAAATTGATGATAATTGAACTCGAAAATGCCTTCATTAATAGTAGGATGACTTCCTTTGAGGCCAGAGATCGATTCCGAAGGATCTACGTGAATGACTTCAGAAGCGGCTGCGTCTTTATATAAGGCAATACAGACAATCTCATGTGCATACGAGAGCTGCATTGGGTGATGTGTTTTTAAGTATGAACTAACCCATTGCAATGCCAGATTAATTTTGTCATTTTCATTCGCGGTTTTGTCTTTAGCTGCCGAAATGTTCTTTTGTAATTTCGAATAGGCATTTTTCTTTTTCAGGACGGCGGTAAAGTTTTCATACAACTCATGTGCTGTTTGACTCATACAGAAAATAGCATCATTTTGCAGTTCTTCAAAGAGATAGCTGGCTACAGAAAAAGCAGTAGTTTCGGCAAACCCATCAATATCATGGAGAGTTGATGAGAACAAATTGCTAACCGTTTCTGCTAAGTTATGAATAACATGCTGCTGCTCTTTGCTATCTGGAAAAACGGCTAGCACCTCTCCTGAAGCTTTGATGGTGGTATCCCAATAGGTTCTTTTTTGCACATCAAGACTGTGCCAGAAATACTGGGCAAATGCTCGTATCTGTGGAGGATAGCGTAGTAATCCTAAATCATGTTCTTTGGTAATCAAGACTTTTAAGATCTTTGCGGCATCCTGATCATGTACTCCTTTGACATAGCCCTCTGCATAATTTTTGCTACTCATGGAGGTGACAAGTTCTAGTAACTGTCCTTCATTGAGCGCAGTTTGGCTCAGATTTTCAGTATCTTTTTTTGCCTGAAATATTTTATAGGCGAGATAGGCCGAACGGTATACTTGCTCATTTTCAGAAATTAACTCCTGATCCCAATATTTTTTGGATTGTAGTAATACCTCATTTTTTATTTCTTGATAAAAATCGGTGCCTGTAAGATGATAAGCCAATACACCATCTCGATATACAATGGTTAGATCCAAGGGTTGGCGATTTACACCAAACTTATGTTTTCCTAATTTGATGACATTTTCGCCATCTTCATAGAGATCTTGCTTGTCTTTTAGTTTACGCGTAGCGTCTTCTTTGGCTACTTTAATGGCCGTTTCAATACTTTCTGCTTTTCCAGCATCGTCTAGTCCTTGTAACTGCGAAATAATATCCCGGAGCTTGTTGATCATAAGATCCGAAGCAAAATACCCATTGATATCCGTAACCGAATCAAAAGTGAGGGCTTTTTTAGTCACTCCTTTTAGGATTCTCTTAGCAGCACTTTCTAGTGCAGCAGCTTTTTTGTTTCGCGCTTCTATCAGACTATTTTTACGCGCTTCAAAAGCATTATAAACTTCTTCTCTTTTTTCTATGATTTGCGTAATGAATTCCTCAAAATCCGCAAATCGCCCTTCAAGATCCTCTAGTTGAACAGAAACCTTGTTGAGTAATTCGTCCGTTTTTTCTGGCGTATTGGCAATATCTAGGTAATTGATAATACTCTGATCAACCAATTTTAGCTGTGCGGCAAATTCTGCTGTAGCCTCCTTGCTCCCTAGGGATTTGATAGTGTTTTTAATTCCGGCTTTGAGCTGATTGATCGTTGCAAATATCAAAGAGATATTGTCGATAATTTTTGTAGAATGCGAAGTGTCTTCGATCTG
>CAZYRG010000258.1:0-1526 GCA_964650425.1 uncultured Flavobacteriaceae bacterium | reverse complement strand
AGCAGTCTTGCGAAGTTGTACTACTTTTTCGAATTCATCAATAGCAGCATTGGCAGCATTGTTAATCTCACCAAGCGGGAGGTCTAATCGACAAGTGTCTTCTTCCCGGATCCAGTAATAACTATCAATGATATCATTCGAAAATTTTGAAAGATCGTCATACAGTCCATCATAATTGTCTTCTTTGTTGAGCAATGTAATGAGTGCATTACACTCCGCCATTGCTTTTACAATATCTTTATTTCCAATTTTATAGAGTAGAGAGTCGGTATGTTCCGAAGGCATGATCGTATCTTTCAGAAAAGGTGTTTGCCAAATCTGAATGACGTGGTGTTTGGTTTGTTCTTCTTCTGTTTTAAAATAACATAGTTCACCCTGTTCTAGGATCGTAAAACCATTACAGATGATAGGTGTTTTGACTTCTTGCTCGATGATGTTGTAAGACATCAAAATATACAAGCCTTGTTTGCTTTCGTAAAAAACATATAAAAAATCCTCTCCATTAGGAGAGCTGATCTTTTCCTGAAAGGTCACATCAGTAACACCATTATCAAACAATTTGAAGGCACCCGATTGCAGGTAGTATCCATTTGGATAAATGATGCCCTGATCATCCGGCAATAGGATACAAGCATCTTTGATGGTTGCTATTTTTTTGACCTCTTGTATTTTGTGGTTATAAACAAAATAGCGTGGTGCTTCCTGAAAGGGTTTTATTTCTAAGGCAATTAGATTGCCCAAATCCGCAAAACGGTACTGTCCATCATCAAGGGTTTGATCAATGGCAGTTACAGGTTCATCAAGGATTCCTTTTCCTTCCTCGGTATTGTCCTCAATTTTAATCGTAAGATCACCACCAATGGTTTCTACAAAAACCTTATCTAGAATGGAAATATGAGGATGGGTACCATAGCGATGCATATCTCTAGTGACTTCCGTCCAATTAAATTCATGCTGTTTTGGAAATTGAAATTCATGATCACTACGATTGTCAACATATGTCAATGTTTCCTCCTCGATTAACCACTTAAAGGTTTTGATATCTGAGGTACTTTCACTTAGTTGAAAAACCATATGAAGGTAATTGCCAACAATAGCAAATTTGGAGAAAATCGTATTACGGTAATATTTATACAGGTTGACAAAATCATCTAAAAACACCTCATCAGTTAATACATCTAATGGCTGTACCACAAAATGATCATCTACATAGGTGTAGATACTAAAAACATCATCCAATTTGACCTCAGTTCGCAATCCAAAATGCACATTATAGCCAAACAAGCAATACTTGCCGATCGTAACCAAATCACGAGCAATACAGTTATTCTCCGTATTAATACGATTGTTGGCTATGAGTTTGGTTTCTACACTGCCAAAAACGGTTTTCCGAGCGTCATTTAGGTCGGTTAGACGTGTCTGTAAATCACTCTTTTGCTTTTGCAAACGATTTTGAATGATTTCGTAGGTGCCTCCGTCTAGCTGTGTATGTTGCGTGTTGTTGGTTTCTTCCATAGTTTTTACGC
>CAZYRG010000257.1:0-4557 GCA_964650425.1 uncultured Flavobacteriaceae bacterium | reverse complement strand
TTAAAATGATTTTGTGTAAATCGACTGTAAGTATAAAACTCTTTTATTAAAATAGTGTCCTGTAGTGTATGATTTAGATAAAAAAGGCCGTCTTTTTTAATTTGAATTGGAAGATTCTTGAAATAGCATTTGATAGTTATGTTATTTTAGTAATGAGAATTAAATAAAAAGACCGCCACATACTATATGTGACGGTCTTTGGGTAATTGAGTTTTAATTGTTTATTTGTTGATATTCAACTTTTTGGTCAGTACATCTCCGTTGGATTGGAAAATTCGAACCAGAAGTAAACCTGTTTTGAATTGTCCTTGGTTTTGTATCGTAAGCTGAGGTTGTGTTGCAAGTGTTTTGTATACTACTTGTCCTGCGATATTATATATTTCTATAGTAGCATCGGTTGTAGTACCTAAATCTATCGTAAAAGCATCTGTTGCAGGGTTTGGATATAGTGTAATGTTGTTTACATTATCGCTCAAATCTGCTTTCGCGCCAGCACAACTTGGTTTGCTGGATGAGGTGCTGCAATAGATAGTATACTTTCCATCTTTTGATGCCATAACAAAGTTAGCACCGTTTTTTGTAACCCAATAATCTCCATCTAGGCCAGCAACTCCAGATCCAGAAATCTTTACGGCAGGTCGACTGCTTTTGAAAGTATGAGAAATTTTACCTCTCAAATCTATGTAATAACTTGGCTGTCCATTTTTGGTATTGACGGCAAATTGATATAGACCATTCCTACCTGCATTCCAGTTAATGGAGAATTTCTTTATATTACTTAAGTTTGGTCCGTTGCCTAAAACAAAAATATTGTTATAGCTAACTCTATCAATGCTAGGTAATGTGCTAGCCGTTGGCGCTCCAAAAGAACAATTTCCTGTATTGGGAGTTGGCGTTGGAGTAGGAGCGGGTGTTGTTGTTCCGCTATTTGTAACGTCCACATCAGCTTTTCTCAAATTGTCCAAACGATCAGACCATTCACCACCAGGAGGTACAAGGTACACTTGGAATTGATATTTGTTACTTGCAACAGGAACATTAGAAGGAATGGCTACATTTATAGTTTTTGTTCCAGTTCCAGCACTTACTGTTGTTCTTACGGTTTTATACAAAGTCCATGGAGCAGTATCTAGTTGAAACATGGTAACCAATTCACGTTGTGCTGATGCTTTATAACCTACTTTAATAGCGGCCGTTTGCCCACGTTTTACACTTCCCGGAGCGCTAACACTGGTGACGTCGTTTGTTCCAGTGGAAGGATTTGTAGGTGTTCCACCACCTCCGCCAGTTGATCCTCCTAATGGGTTTAGAACATCACTAAGTTTTTTACCAATACGCATCTCATCATAATAAGTAGTAGTATCAAAGTTACAGGCATTTGCATTATACGAACCCCATTTAGGGTAGCTAACAGCTCCATCAAAGGTCTTGTGATAGGCTCTTTTCTTGTCACCAGATAAATTAGCTTTATATTTTTTGGTGTTAGAATTTGTTAATGTTTGTTTTACGCCATTATACCAGAATTCTACATAACCGATTTTATCATTTCTAGACATTTTTATGCCTACTACGAAGCTTACCCAAGTGTTTTCTGGGATGGACTTGCTCCATAAAGTCGTTTTACGATCGCTAATGGATCCACCACAGGAATTCCAGTTAGGATAGCACGGCCCCCAGGCACTTAGCGTCAATTTTCCATTTCCGTACCCCATATTCAGTGGGTAGTTTTGGGTATTGTTTGTGTTACCTGCATCAGTTTTCCACTGCCATACAGCTATGCCGCTATTAATATTAGGCGTTGATGCTATTTTCCATCGCCATCCGTAATATACCAAATCACCGTCTTTGGGCGTATAACTATTTGCAGAACCTGTTGTTCTGGCAAACTCTCCTCTCTTCTTTCCTTTAGGCTTTCGGATTCTCCATACTTTCCCATATTTGGAATCATTTACCGTTCCAACGGAAGACTTATTATTTCCTTCATTATTACAAATGTCCTGAGGATAGTTCCCAGAGTCAAATCTTCTGAAACTTTGATTTACGCTTTTGTTAGGGTCACCATACCACAATACTTGTGCTTGTGCGGAATAATTAAATGCTAAAAATAGAAGCATAGGAAGTAATCTTCCTAGAATAAAACTTTTCATTTTATGGAATTTAGGTTGGTTAATAGTCAAAAATATTAATAAAATATGAGTAAAATTATTTATAGGATTGTTATTTGTTTAAGTGATTAAAAAATCTGTTTAAGTACATGTGGAGTTTAATTTTTTATGGCTAAACCGTATTTTAAATTATAATTTTATAACTTTTAAACAGTTTTTATGCGTAAAAAAGGCATGTTTGTGCGCTTAGGTTATGGGAAATGAATTATTTGGAGGAGGATAGAATGGATAATAGAAATACTAAAAGTGTATGTGGAGTGTTTTGAAGGCTTTTTGGCCTTTATTATTTCATATAAAAACTTCTTCTAGCGGAGTCGAGATAGGGGAGTTGTCTGGGTTTGTTTCCATAATGTCGGCCATAAATTCCCACCATTTTTGTACAATTGGATTCTTGCCCAGATCATGAGAGCCATTTGCTTGAGCTACTTATTGAAACGCAAAAAGGATGTTGGTTTCTCTGTCAAAAAAGATGGAATATTCGCTTACGCCTGCCTCCTTTAGTAGTGTTCGTAATTCTGGCCATAATTCATTATGTCTTTTGATATAATCTGTTTTTTGCCCTGGCTTAAGATGCATTTTGAAAGCAAGTTGTTGTTGTATAGTTAATTAAGTAAACTATTTGGGGTTTCTTATCCACTCAATGATAATAGAAAATAAATATATAGTTAATCCTTTAGAACAGCGTCTTGTACAATAGGAGGTGTAAAACATAAAAGACCGTTACATCATATAACGGTCTTGTTAGTATAGTTGTAGAAACAGTTTGTAGCGCTTTATTTGATAATAATACTTGCAAAAGCACGATCCTTAGTCAGTATCATATAATATCCTTTTGTAAAGCTTATAAGGTTAATTGTATTGCTATTACCAGACTTTATTTTTTTTCCTAACAGGTTGTATACATCCCATTGGGCAGTTTCCTTAAGATAAAAAAGGCCTGTACTAGGGTTGGGATAAATGGCTAAGGGTTTGGTGTCAAAACTACCAATACTTAAGCTAGGTATTACTTCAAGATTGAATGTGTCTGAGGAAGTTGCACCACGGCTATCGGTTACCACTACTTTAAATTCATGATTTCCAACTGGAAGGTTGGTGGTTTCATTAGTAAAATCAGAATTGTTAGAAACATGTCCCCATTCGTAAGCAGCAGATTTTTCTTCACGAATTTCTTTTCCGTCAATATATAGTTTTAGGGAAATTGTATCGTTGTCTGGATCTTGAGCATCTGCTAAAACATACAATTTTTCGTATCCTTCGGATAGTACTATATCACCTGCTGGTTCTTGGAATTTGATCGTAGGGATGTTATTTGGAGTATTGCCACCTGTAGTTCCACTTGGAGTTGCTGCCGTGGGTGTTTTGGCAATTCGCATTTCATCATAATAGGTGGTGGTGTCAAAATTACACGCATTTGCATTATACGAACCCCATTTTGGGTAGGTGACAGTTCCATCAAAGGTTTTGTGGTAAGCTCTTTTTTTGTCTGGGGATAAATCCGCTGAATATTTCTTAACACCAGAATTTGATAGTGTTTGTTTTACGCCGTTATACCATAATTCTACATAACCGACTTCATCATTTCTAGACATTTTTATACCCACAACGAAGCTTACCCAAGTGTTTTCTGGAATGGACTTACTCCATAAAGTCGTTTTACGATCGCTAATGGATCCGCCGCAGGAATTCCAACTAGGGTAGCAAGGCCCCCATGCGCTTAGTGTCAATTTCCCATTACCGTACCCCATATTAAGTGGGTAGTTTTGAGTATTATTCTGGTTCCCCGCATCCGTTTTCCATTGCCATACGGCTATGCCACTATTAATGTCAGGTGTTGATGTTATTTTCCATCGCCATCCATAATATACGAGATCTCCGTCTTTTGGAGTATAACTATTGACAGAGCCTGTCGTTCTAGCAAATTCCCCTCTTTTTTGACCTTTAGGTTTTCTAATTCTCCATACCTTTCCGTATTTAGAATCGTTTACGGTGCCGACGCTAGAATCAGTATTTCCTTGACTTGAGCAGTAGTCTTGAGGAAAGTTTCCTTTATCAAATCGTCTAAAATTTTGCCCCACACTTTTGTTAGGGTCTCCGTACCACAAGACCTCTTGTCCTTGAACAGAATGATTTATAAAAATCGATAAAAAAAGAATTGTTAAGCATTTTGGGAAAATACTTTTCATTGTATAAAATTTAAGTTGGTGCTGCAAAGGTATTTTATATTCCTAAAGGGAAGGGGAATAGGTATGATTATTAGATAAAAGTAATGATGTTATGGATGAATGTGTGTGTTTAAGATTGCTTTATTTTGTTAAAACTTGTTTTGATACACTGATTTTCGAATGTATTCAGTTGAACCCGCTTTATGCATTGGAACTTCGTAATGAAGCTT
>CAZYRG010000256.1:0-4592 GCA_964650425.1 uncultured Flavobacteriaceae bacterium | reverse complement strand
TCCTAAACTGCGGAATCCGTGATGTTATTTTGACTGGCGAAATGAAAGATATTATGAATCAAGTACTTGTTGCTCAAAAAAGAGCGCAAGCTAATAGCATCATACGTCGTGAAGAAACAGCATCGACCAGAAGTTTGCTGAATACTGCTAAGCTTATGGAGGAGAACGAAATGCTCTACAAACTGAAAGAAATGGAGTATGTGGAGAAAATCGCCGACAAAATTGGAGAGATCAGTGTTTCTGGGGATGGTGGTATGGTAAAGCAATTAAAAGACATATTCTCTGTGAATAGGTAGTTGTTCCAAAAAACGTCAGTGGTTGTTCTGCTGGCGTTTTTTTATGGCGATACTTAAAAACATATAAATAAATTGTTCATTTGGGAGAAGGACTATTTCGTGATAGGATTTGATTATTTTTCGACATGAAGTATCTATTGATTAATAGACGATTAAGTGTGTAACTCAAAAATAACGATCACATTGTTTTTTTTAGCGAACTTCCTTTTTTCGTACATAATTCCAAACAGATTAATTACCATTTCTCAATTTTGGCCAGATATAGAAGTAATTTTCTTACAATTTTTTTTCGCTAAAAGTAAAAATAAGCTATCTTATGGAATAAAACCATTCTTATAGGATTCAAGGGATATTAGCAAAATGAGAATATATCTATATGCGATAGTATTTGTTTTACATATTTTTCAGTGCTTGTCACAGTCAAATAATATCAACATCAAGCGTATTACAGCAGAATCCAAACTTTCTAATAGTTGGGTTCGTAGTATTTATCAGGATAGTGCAGGCTTTGTCTGGGTCGGAACAAATGATGGACTTAACCGCTATAATGGTTATGAGTTTAGAACCTATCGTCCAAAGAATAAGGAAAAGCAAACGCTGGGACATATAGCTATTAACGCTATTTTGCAAAAAAGCGATCACGAATTATGGATCTGCTCTTCAAAAGGATTGTATGTTTTTGACTACACAAAAGATGAACTAATTTTTGATTCATTACTTGGTAGAACTCCTGTTTCTTCTGTTCTAAAAGATCATGAAAATAATATTTGGTTTGGTACTAACACAGGATTGTATAAGATCGATGCAACCACTGCTGAGAAAAAAGTATATTTAAGTAATATAGAGAACCCAACTAGTTTAAGAAATAATTATGTCAAATGTCTCTATTTGGATTCTGATAATCTTATATGGATTGGAACTAAAAATGGGTTGAATCAATATCAGGAAAGTACAGACAATTTCGTCAAATACGAAATCTTCAAAAAGGACAATCTAACTACGAGCAAAGAGATCAACGCAATTACCGAAGATCAACAGAAAAGATTATGGATAGGTACTGCACAGAATGGAGTTTATGTATTAGGAAATAAGTCCATTTATGACTTAGAATTTGTAACAGAGGGATTTGTCGTAGATCTTATGGTAGATTTTAAAAATATATTGTGGATCGGAAATGGATCTGGAGGGGGATTAGGGAAAATAGATCTCAATATATTTCAACTAGGGAAACCCTTCACTACAGAACTTTACGTCTTTGACCCTAATGATAATAGGAGTTTGAGTGATAATTCAGTATTTAGAGTATATGAAGATAATACAAAAGATATCTGGATAGGGACATTTGCCGGAGGGTTAAATTATTATAGTAAAAGGGAAAAAAAGTTTTCCAAAATTCAAGAAAGCACTATTAGGGAAAATTCAATTAAAAATAATTTAATCAATGCGCTATTCGAGGAAGAAGATTATTTATGGATAGGCACAGAAGGAGGGCTAGATCGTTATGATAAAAAAGAAAAGACATTTAAGCATTTTATTTATGAGCCAGATAATATTAATAGTCTTGGCGGTAATCCAATTTTTGCTATCTATAAGGACAGTAGAAAAAATCTATGGGTAGGTACCTGGGGAGGAGGGTTAAACTTGTATGATTATGAAAAAGAATCCTTTGAACGCTTTTTGCCCGGGGATTCAGAAGGGAGTATTAGTAATTCTAATGTTTTTGGGATCAAAGAAGATCGTAAAGGTAATTTATGGATAGGTACTATTGGAGGCGGATTGAATAAATACAATTACGATACAAAAACCTTTAAGCAATATCGTTATGACCCCAATAACCCGAAAGGTATTCATAGTGAGTATGTCGATAATATCTATGAATTGTCTAATGGAGACCTTTATCTAATTCATGATCTAGAGTTGCAAAAATTTGATTATGAGAGCAATATATTTTATAAATATCCATTTAATTCTTATAATGACGAAGATGGCAGAAGAATTATTGCCATGTATCAGGATAGCAAAAAAAATATATGGGTAGCTACCAATGTTGGCTTATACCTTTTTGATCAAGTAAAAAAAACATACAAAGAGTATGAGCCAGCAAAAAAACTTGAAAACAAAACAGTTCAAGCTATATTAGAGGATGATGATGACAACTTATGGATCACTACTAATAATGGATTATATGAAATAATGGATGGAACGTTACTTCCAGAAAAAACAGTAATTCATCACTTTACCGATTTGGACGGGCTTGCAGGAAATGAATTTAAAAGAAAGTGTGCATTTAAAAATAAATTAGGCAAAATGTATTTTGGTTCGTCATCAGGCGTCACTAGTTTTTATCCAGATAGCCTTACTTATAATACGATAGTACCAAAAGTTGCATTGACAGAGTTTCAATTGTTGCATTCTGAGCCTAATGAGAGTAAGAAATATAAATCAACAGCTATCAATATCAATGCTATTGATAATCTGGATTTGTCGTATAAAGAGTCTGATTTTATTATTAAATATACTGCTTTAAATTATTTGCATTCCGAAAAAAACAAGTACCAATACAAATTGGAAGGATACGATAATGAGTGGATTGATTCTGAAGGTAAACATAGTGTGACGTATACAAATATCCAACCAGGGACTTATACATTTATGGTCAAGGCGTCTAATAATGACGATGTTTGGAGTACGGATGCCAAAGAACTGAAAATAGAAATATACCCTCCCTGGTGGGGAACATTTTTGTTCAAATTTTTTGCAGTATTGGCAGTACTTTGTATTCTAATGTTGATATACGTTCTTAGAGTGTCTTTTTTCAAAAAACAAAATTTGATTCTAGAACAAAATGTCACTAGTCGTACTAATGAGTTGATGGAAAAAAATGAACTTCTAAAGCAAAAAACCCAAGAAATTGCGGTACAAAACAAAGAATTAGAAAGTCATAGAAATAATTTGGAGCAAGCAGTAGCGAAACGTACAGAAGAGTTAATGCAAGCCAAAATTAAAGCGGAAGAATCAGAAAAACTCAAATCGTCATTTATGGCCAATATGAGTCATGAAATTAGGACTCCAATGAATGCCATTTATGGATTTTCGGATTTGTTGGAAGATGACAAACTAAGCCCCGAAGAACGCTCCAAATATATTGAAATAGTAAAAGATAATTGTGATGGTTTGTTATTGCTTATCGACAATATTCTCGATATTTCTATGATAGAAGCTAATCATTTGATGTTACATAATGAAGAATTTGACCTCAATGAACTATTGAATGAGCTCGAATTAGTGTTCAGCAAAAACATTCCTAATGCTATTAAATTGCGATCATCAGTAAAGCAAAAAGAAGACGCTTTTTTTATATATAATGACAAAACACGTGTTCGACAAATCATAACTAACTTATTTAGTAACGCTATAAAGTTTACGGAAAGAGGGGAGATTCTTTTCGGATACGAAATCAATAAAGAAGAACTCAAATTTTTTGTCTCTGACACAGGTATTGGGATTGAAAAATCGAAAATTGATACTATTTTCGACGCTTTTTACAAAATTGAAGGTAACGACGATAAATTGTATAGCGGTACAGGAATTGGATTAGCTATATGCCAGAAATTGATAACACAACTCAAAGGAAAGATATGGGTAGAATCCGCCCTCGATAAAGGATCTACATTTTATTTTACCATCGGAATCAAAAAGCATAGTGCGTAATAATTACTTGTCGCATCATAAATTAGTTGTATTTATTAAAGGGTAGAACTGTTAAATAAGTAGATTTTGTTAACAAAAAATTAGCAAAAAAAGTATTTAATTATTAACTTTGTAACTATTACGGTCGTAAACCCCCAATTATGCCAAAAAATATAAATAAGAAATATTACATTCTTATTGCTGAGGATGGTAACATTAATTTTCTTTTGCTCAAAAAAGTGATCCAAAAAGTGGTCGCTTGTGAGTGTGAAATTATCCGAGCGGAAAATGGACAAATAGCGATAGATATTTGCAAAACAAATTACGATATTGATCTTGTCCTTATGGACATAGAAATGCCCATTATGAATGGTTTTGATGCTACATTGCAAATAAAAAGATTCTATCCTGACTTACCCATTATTGCCCAGACGGCATATACGTCTAAGGAGAATAGAGGAAAGGCATTAAAAGTAGGCTGTAGTGATTTTATTTCTAAACCTATACGCAAAGAACGTATTGCTGAGGTGCTATCTAAGTATTTATATGAGTGTAATAGCATGTTAGCTAAAGTGAGTTAATCGAATTCGTTTATTTTATCTTTAA
>CAZYRG010000255.1:0-4596 GCA_964650425.1 uncultured Flavobacteriaceae bacterium | reverse complement strand
TTAAACTCTTCTGGTGTTTTAGTATGATCTTCATTTTTCATTCTAAAATCATTATTTAGCACCGTTATTTGAGATTGTATTTTTTGATCGCTTATTTCAAAAGGCTTGTTTATATTATTTACCACATGTACTACAATAGGAATTGTGATTATTTCATCACTTGTAGTTACAGGGACTTTATCTATAGGTTTATCCAACGGACTATCATCCTTTGAACATGCAACAAAAATTAAAATTATTAATAGACTAGTTATTCTTTTCATAATCTAAATACTTGTTTTATTTATTCTACAATGATTTTCTAACACAACCATAAAATTATGGCATCACAATTCATCGTACTTTGCACATAGATTATCTTAATTATATTAGAAACTTGGCACGCAAAATTAACCATACATACTGCTATTCATAAGGACTATTGTTCCAAAACCAAGGAAATATGTTTCAAATGCTACAGTTTACTTCAAGCTATAGAATCGTATATATTTTAACTAAAAAGACCGTCCACTAGGACGGTCTTTCTTGTATTTATTGCTATTTGCTTTATTTTTGCAATTATTTCTTCTCTACAGAAGGAGCATTTAGTTTTTGACTCATTTCCAAAGAAATGGAAGCTCTGTCAAAGGTTAATTTTCCTGAACCAGTTTCGATAATTACTGCATCATTCTTATCGCTAAAATCGAAAACTTTACCATGTAAACCACTTTTCATGACTACACGATCTCCTTTTTTTAACGCACTAGCAAATTGCTTTTCCTTTTTTGATTTCTGTAATTGTGGTCGTATTATAAATAAATAAAACACCACAAACATCAACAAAAGAGGAGCATATTGAGATAATTGATCCATATATTAGTTTGCCGCTGCTGGAGCTGCTTCTTTAGGTTTTGGCGTAACCATTGCCTTGATTTGTAACTTTTCTGTTCCTGCCTCAGTATTAGCAGTGATCGTTACTTGCTTTGTTTGTTGATTTGGCTTACCGCTAGAGTTAAACTTAACTAACATCTCTCCTGTTGCACCTGGAGCAACTGGTTCTTTTGGCCATGTTGGTACAGTACATCCACAACTACCTTTTGCACTTACAATTACTAGTGGTGCTTTACCTGTATTGGTAAATTTAAAAGTGTGCTCTACAACATCACCTTCATTGATAGTTCCAAAATCGTGATCAGAAGTATCAAATGTCATAACAGGAAAATCCCCTGCTTTTGCATCACGTTCTTCTGCCATTTCTACGTTTTCACCTTTTACCTTGTTAGCAGCGTTATCTTTACATGCTACAAAAGTCATTGCAAATACACCTGCAAGGATCAAAATTCCTTTTTTCATTTTAATTTATATTTATAGTTTATCATAGTTTTACGAAATCAAAAATAGTAAAAAAATACATTACATAAGACCTCTTCCCATTTTATTGAGTTGATCTTTTTCTGCGTATTCTTTAGACAATTTATCTAAGATTCCATTAATAAAGATACTACTTTTTGGAGTACTGTATTCTTTGGCAATCTCTAGATACTCATTTATAGTGACTTTGACTGGAATAGAAGAAAATTTCAAAAACTCACAAATCGCCATCTGAATCATCGTTCTGTCCAAATCTGCAATCCGATCTTTATCCCAATTAGGCGTTTTTCCTTCTAGTGCAGTACCAAAAGTTTCTGCATTTAAAGCCGTTCTAGTAATTAAATCTTCGGCAAATTTCTTGTCATCGACATCTTTGTACAAAGAAGGTAATTTTGCCGTAGCATCCTGCGTAGGTTTCATTTTTTTTATAAACTTCACCAATGCTGTATTAATTAAAGGAAGATCATCTACCCAGGTAAGATTCGTATCCTCATAATAATCATACAACTGCTCATTAGGTGCTACTAATTCTTTAAAAACATGAATTACAAAGTCCTTATCCTCTTTGAATGAACTTCCCGTTGTCTCCATATAGGTTTTATAACTATCACTCGCTACAATCGATTTCCATATAATCGCCACATATTCGCTATCTAGAATCCACGGGTTCTTATTTTTCTGCGTCATAAAATCCTTTAAATGCATATTATTCTCTAAGGCAATGAGAATTGCATTATTGATAAATTTTGCGTTAGGATTTTTTTCTTCTGAAGTGGCTAAATGCTTTTTTTGACTTTTAGTCATGTAGTCTTCTGCATGCTTACGTACTGCAACCAGTAATTGTAAGTTAATTAGTAATAGATCGTACATACGTTCCATACTATAGTTCAAGAATTTCTTTTCTTTATCAAGATTATCACTCTTGGACTGCCCCATTGCATAAAGGGACTGCATTACTTTTACGCGGATATGTCTTCTGGTTAACATAAGCTATTACAAAGAACTTTTATAAAATTAACATGACGATAATAGTTCGCTACTATACGTTTTGAAGTTGCAAAAATAGCACTATTATCCACAAAGATGCCCTAAAAAAATCATTTTTTCACCATACATTTTACCCGTATCTTTGCCAACTCACTATTTCTATGAAGGCACTAAAGCATCTTAATAAATATTTCTACAAATATCGTTTCCGATTGTTGCTGGGTACGCTTATTACCATTATTGCACGTATATTCACTATTGCTGTACCCAAGTTTGTAGGGGATTCTGTGGCCATTGTCGAAAAATACTTAAATAATGAAGTTACCGAAATAACTGAAGTCAAAAGTCAATTAGTGATTAATATTTTACTGATTTTGGGTTCCGTTCTTATAGCCGCATTCTTTACTTTTATGATGCGACAAACCTTTATCGTAGTATCTCGTTATATAGAATTTGATCTAAAAAATGAGGTTTTTCGACACTACGAACGCTTATCTCTCAATTTTTACAAAAAAAACAGAACCGGAGATCTGATGAATCGCATCAGTGAAGATGTGAGCAAAGTACGTATGTATGCCGGTCCTGCACTGATGTACAGCGTCAATACTGCGACCTTATTCGTTATTGTGATTAGTTATATGTTTAGCATTGCACCGACACTAACACTGTATACGATTTTGCCACTACCAATTTTATCCTTAGCTATTTATAAATTAAGTGTTGCTATTCATGAGCGTAGTACGATTGTACAAGAATATTTATCCAAGCTCACCACCTTTACCCAAGAATCCTTTAGTGGGATTGCTATTATAAAAGCCTATGGTATAGAACCACAAACTACTGTAAATTTTGATACACTTTCTAATCAAAGTAAAGAAAAAAATATCCATTTGGTAAAAGTGCAAGCATTATTTTTCCCCTTAATGGTCTTATTAATTGGTATCAGTAATATTCTGGTCATTTATATTGGTGGACAACAAGTAATGGCTGGGATCATCGATTTGGGCGTCATTGTAGAGTTCATCATTTTTGTCAATATGCTTACCTGGCCCGTCGCTACAGTAGGATGGGTTACATCAATCATCCAACAAGCAGAAGCCTCTCAGGTTCGAATTAACGAATTTTTAAAGCAAATCCCCGAAATTCAGAACACTACCACAAAATCAGTTCCCGTAAATGGTACTATTCGATTTGATAATGTTTCTTTTACCTATGACGACACCAATATCACTGCATTAAAAAATGTTTCTTTTGAAATCAAGCCTGGACAAACACTTGCTATCATTGGTAAAACAGGTTCTGGAAAATCAACAATTCTAGAACTTATAGGTCGATTATATGACGTAAGCAGTGGTACCATTTATATAGATGAATCTCCTATCCAAGAACGCCATTTGAATGCTGTACGACAGGCTATTGGTTATGTCCCACAAGATGCATTTCTTTTTAGCGATACCATCAGCACTAATATCCGCTTCGGAAAAGAAAATGCTACCATAGAAGAAGTACACAAAGCAGCAAAAACAGCGGCAGTTCATACAAATATTATAGATTTTGTCAAAGGTTATGAAACAATTCTTGGAGAACGCGGTATTACGCTATCTGGTGGTCAAAAACAACGCGTATCTATTGCTCGAGCTATAATAAAAGATCCACAAATCTTACTATTTGATGATTGCTTATCAGCCGTTGATACAGAAACAGAAGAAGAAATTTTGAGTAATCTTGATACGATTTCTAAAAATAAAACAACAATTATTGTGAGTCATAGGATTTCTTCTGCAAAAAATGCAGATAAAATTCTCATCCTAGAAGACGGCCAAATCCTGCAACAAGGCACTCATTCTGAACTTATAAACACCGAAGGATACTATCAAGAACTGTATTTGAAACAGTTAAGTGAAAAAGAAATATAAGAATTTGTTGTTTGGGAACTATTTTTTTTAGATTTTTGAGAAGTTCATAAACAAAACACAAACTAAAAATTAAATAAGACGCATTATGAGTGATTATGGAATGATGGAGAAAGATGAAATCTTTTCGAAAGTATTGAGAGCTGGACGCAGAACCTATTTTTTTGATGTGCGTGCTACCAAAGCTGGGGATTACTACCTTACAATTACAGAGAGTAAAAAATTCACCAATGATGATGGTTCTTTTCATTATAAAAAGCATAAAATCTATTTGTACAAAGAGGATTTTGCTGGATTCAATGAAATATTAGTAGAAATGACCGATTATATCCTTAAAGAAAAAGGG
>CAZYRG010000254.1:0-4618 GCA_964650425.1 uncultured Flavobacteriaceae bacterium | reverse complement strand
AAAAAACAAATGGAAAATGGAAGATGGCAAGAGATTTGTTAGAACTTGATTAAAACCACATAAGAGTTTTTAATTTTATGCTAGAAAAATACTAAAAAAAACATGGAATTACTATTCATAGGCTTACTCGGAGGAGCCATACTCACCTACGTTGTTTTTTCTAGGTTCAATGCCTTTAAGAAAAAGGAACGTGTACGATCTCAGGCGGTCATCCTGAAAGATAAGATTAAGAGTGTCTGTAAATTGATTTCTGTAGAAGGAGATTTTGCTGAGATTTATCATTATGAAAGTGTCAAAGAGAAATTCTTTAACCTACTTACAGGTACCAAAAAAGCCTTGATTTTGATTGATGCCAAAGCGCATGTAGGTTTTGATCTATCCAAAATCCGAATCGAAAGTGATACCAAAAAGAAGCAGATGATCTTGACGCACTTTCCACAACCCGAATTATTGACTATAGAGACAGATTTTAAGTATTATGATAAAAAAGAAGGTTGGCTCAACCCCTTTACCTCAGCAGATCTTACCGAGATTAATCGCGAAGCCAAACAATTTATTGTAGATAAAATTCCGCAAAGTGGCTTGATCAATTCTGCGAGAAAAGAAGCACTCAACACCATTCATATTATGGAAAATCTAGCACAAAGTATTGGTTGGGAGTTAGATTACAAAGCTTTGGAGATCGAAAAACCAACAGCAGACGAACCACAACTACCAGTAAGAAATGGCAGCGTCGAAAATTAGCATATCAACGGATGTTAGTAAGCTTAATGTGACATTGATTCATGAGTTTTTGACACATTCCTATTGGGCACAAGGGAGAACCAAAGAAGAAGTGCTAAAAAGTATCAAACATTCCCTTAATTTTGGCGTTTATCTTGAGAACGGACAACAAATCGGTTTTGCCAGAGTATTGACAGACTACACCGTTTTTGGATATTTGATGGATGTATTTATTTTGGAAGCATTCCGAGGTAAAGGTTATTCTAAGGAATTGCTATCCACTATTTTTGCGCATCAGGAGCTTCAGGATGTTCAGCGTTGGATGTTGGGCACTCAAGATGCACATGGATTGTATGAGCAATTCGGTTTTGAGACGATAAAAGACTTAACAAAATTGATGGGAAAACTAAAGACGTTATAACAGAAGTATGAATATCGAACTATTTAGAAACTATTGCTTATCCAAAAAAGGCGTTACAGAAGAATTCCCTTTTGATGAGACGACCTTGGTTTTTAAAGTTATGGGAAAGATGTTTGCGTTAACAGGATTGGACAGAGTTCCTTTTAAGGTTAACCTAAAATGTGATCCCGAACGCGCTATCGAACTTCGAGAAAGTTACCCAGAAATTATTCCAGGCTATCATATGAGCAAAAAACATTGGAATACTGTAACATTTGAAGGTGGATTGTCGTCTGATCTATTGTTAGAACTTACAGATCACTCCTATGAACTAGTGGTTAATGGACTAACCAAAAAATTAAAAGCAGAGCTTCAAGAACTCTAGTAAAAAATAGTAATAAGAATTAGAATTTCATGACTATAGAAAATATCCAAACCCCCAACGAATTTTATACGCAAGAATTAGCCAAATATACCGTGCAATTAGGGCAAGTCAAAAAGCAATTGGCAATTTCTGCAGTATTGCGATTATTGTCTTTTTTGGGAATTGTTGCAGGATGTTATTTCGGGTATCCTAATGTATCCACTATAGCTATTGTTTGTGTTTTTGGAATACTGCTCTTTGTTTTTTTGGTCTCAAGGCATGGGAACCTTAGTTACCAAAAAGACAAACTAAAAGCATTGATCGATCGCAATCAGTTAGAGTTGGATGTACAACAACAAGATTGGAGTGGATTAGATACTGGAGCAATTTTTATCGATTCAAACCATGCGTATAGTCACGATATTGATCTTTTTGGGAAGCGTTCTTTTTTTCAATACCTCAATAGAACGGTTACAGAAGCAGGAAAAAAAGCCTTGGCTGATATTTTGAAAAGTAATGCGATTTCAGCCATAGCCAAAAAACAACAAGCGATTAAAGAATTGAGGAGTTTAGCACAATGGCGTCAAAATTTTGGCGCCACTGCATCGCTTGTCAAAACAAGTATAAGTGTACCAGTGATTTTGGAATGGATGCAAGATTATAAAGCTTTTGTGCCACGAATTATGAGCATACTCCCCAAGGTGGTAACGGCAATTTCTATTGTAGCTTTAGGATTACTAATTTTTGAAGTGATTAGTTTTTCCATGTTTTTAATTTGGTTTGCAGTTGGACTACTGATTACAGGAACGCAGCTTAAAAAAATAAACAAACTATATATCCATGCCAATGAGGTCAAGGATACCTTTGAGCAATATTACAAACTGGTTGCCTTGATAGAAGAAATCCAGCTCCAGTCACCATTGTTGGTACAAAAGCAGTCAGTTTTTGTGAATCAAAAGACAAAAGCTTCCAAAATATTAAAAGAGTTTGCTACCATTCTTAATGCGTTTGATCAACGGAACAACATGCTTTTTGGCGTTGCTGCAAACGGACTATTTCTTTGGGATTTACATCAGAGTTATCGTATAGAACAGTGGATAGAGAAGCACCATGTAAATGTAGCATCATGGTTTGAAGTGATTGCCTTTTTTGATGCACATAATTCTTTAGGAAATTATGCATTTAATCATCCGTCTTATATATATCCGAGTCTAATTACCGAAGGAGTTACACTAGAAGCCAAGGAGCTAGGGCATCCGTTGCTGAATCCAGAAAAGCGGGTGGATAATGATATTTTGATAGATGCCGAACAATTTTTGATTATCACAGGGGCCAATATGGCAGGAAAGAGTACATTTTTGCGAACGGTAGCTTTGCAGATTGTGATGTCCAATGTCGGATTGCCGATTTGTGCGGCGTCCTGTACCTATCGTCCGATCAAGCTTTTTACTAGCATGCGAACCTCAGATTCGTTGAGTGATGATGCTTCCTATTTTTTCTCTGAGCTCACTCAGCTCAAACATATTGTAGATGCGTTATCCAAAGATGATTATTTTATTATTTTGGATGAAATCCTAAAAGGAACCAATAGTACGGATAAAGCGGAAGGTTCACGAAAATTTGTGGAACGACTCGTACATGCAAAGGCAACAGGAATTATCGCCACGCATGATTTAAGTCTTTGCGAAATTGCAACTACATTGCCCCAGGTACAAAACCGTTTTTTTGATGCACAGATTATTAATGACGAATTGTATTTTGATTATACCTTCAAAGAAGGGATTTGCCAAAATATGAATGCTTCATTTTTGCTACAAAAAATGGGGATTGTAGAATAGGTTTAGGACTAGCGAAAACAGAAACAAAACGCTCCCTGAAATATTTAGGGAGCGTTTTGTTTCTATCTAATATAGTAAGTGTTAATCTTTAATTTTTACTGTTGTGGCATTGTTTTTAGTTTTAATGGCCACCGATAAATTGTTGCCAGCATTATCTATAATTTCTATTGCTTTGTCTCGAGAAATGCGCTTTCCTTTATAGAAAAATTCGGTATTCTTATTGTTAAATTCTATCGGTATGGACATTCTATTTCTATGATGTTTCCTTTTGTGTTCTGTGTGGGCTATGCGTGCTTCTCTAGCGCTTTCCAAAGCATTCGCTCTTGCTCGTAGTGCTGCTTCTTTGGCATGCATTTTTTGTTGTTTAATATCCTTTATGGCTTGAATACGAGCCTCTCTGTGTGCTTCTAATGCCTGTTTTCTGGCTTCATGAGCTCTCAGTCTAGCTTCTTCTGCTCGTTTACGGCTTAGTTCCGCACGTTCTCTCGCCGTTGCATGAGCTATTTCTTGTTGTACGATGATATCTAGTGTTGCTTCATCTGACACTTCCGTTTCTTCTATTTCCTCAAGTTGTTCCATGGATGCTTCTAGGGCAGTTTCCATTGCTTCATTTATGGCTTCTTCTATTTCCATAGCTTCTTCGTCTATAGCAGAAATATTCAAAGAAACTGGTTCAGGTGCTTTGGGAGGTACTGGAGCAGTGATGTCAGTGTCAATTTGAGGTGCCGGAACAGGTGGTGTTATGTTTGTTATTTGAATGTTTGGTACAGCAGTCGGAGGCACTAGCAAAGTGTTGATTTCTTCAAAACTTGTTACCTCGCTTTTCTGTAATGGAGACATGCTTTCATAGGTTAGTTTCATTTCGTCCAATTCTTTTTTTGAGAAACGGATTTTGTCCTTTTTTTGCAAACGACGTATTTTTTCAACCCATTTTTGATAGGATTTGAATTGTTTTTCAGAAACACCATCTTGTAGTGTTTGTAAAGCAGGAGTCTCTAAAGCGATAGCTTTTTTTTCTATAGTAGTTTTCTGAAAAGGAGCAGTTGTACTCGGTCCATCATTTGAAACTGCCACTTCTGGTATTGAAGATATTTCAGTTCCGGGATGGACAATCTCTTTTGCAATAATTTGATTGTTGAATACCAGAATACATCCTGCAAGAATAAGGAATAGGGCACTAATTTTTAGCGCTACTTTTTTGGGTGAAAAATGAGTTGTCATCATCTGTAATCGTTTTTTTGTTAATGAATAATTAAGTGGACTCGCTAAGGCAGTTTGATTAGAACTGACGGG
>CAZYRG010000253.1:0-4619 GCA_964650425.1 uncultured Flavobacteriaceae bacterium | reverse complement strand
GCCGAAACCATGATCGATGGCTATTTGCGTTTCTATAAACGTGATGGCATGAGCAAATTAGTGGATTATGAATTTTGGGATTGCTATGTTGCTAATTACAAAGTGCGTTTTTCTTCAGTAAACACCGACCCTATGACAACACAACTATTGTTTTCTCCTGGGGTTTTACGTATTAATGGGGTGGTGCTAAAAAAACCTTGGCATGTTACGGATATTGATGCCGAAGAAGTGGAGGCAACTCCAGAACCAGTTTCCAACAATAATCCACGATTGTTAAGCACACATTATACGGATATGGACGGAAACAAAGTGGAAGAGTTGTACGAAGCAAAACTAATCTTAGTAGTTGAAAGTAGAGACTGTATTGGAAAATATGTAGATATTGATTTATCGGATGATGAATTTGACTTTAAACACAAAGGACAAGAGGTAAAAGACGACATCTTAAAAGACATAAAAATTACCGATGATATCCAAAAAATTGAATTAGAAGTTGTACTTGAATAAAATCTCCTAAGAAATGGCAGTAGTAACATTATGTGAAGATGATAATCAAAAGGTGTCTTGCGAAGCTCCTAAAATTGGAAAAGGTATTGAAGAAATACTCTACTTTCCTGCAGTTGATCCTGAATTAGGAGATAACTCTGACAATGCAATTCAAGAGTTTTGGGTATTGCAGGGCAAACGGCTAGAAAAATTTATTGCAGAAACTAAGAAATATGATGACGCTGCTAAAGCACTTGCTGATGCAAAATTAAAATTAGCTGATGCAAAATCTGAAGCGGAAACTGAAGCAGCACAAGAAGAAGTAGTAACTGCACAAGATCAGATGCGTTCAACAATTAGCGAAGGTTTTGGCAAGAAAAAAGACGATAGCGTAATGCCAGTGCCACAAGGTTCTCATAAAAGCCTAATAGAGTGTATTGGCTTTGTCAATAAAAGAACCTTTTATATTTCTACCCACGATCTCAAAAAGGTACAGGATGAAAGTGGAAGAAAAAACTTTCGTTTTGACACCGGAATGGAAGCTGAAAAAAAGAAGTTCACGGAAATCTTCAAAGAAGTTGCTACAGATAGTAATGATGGAACTGCTGATGATAAAACCAGAAATGCGAAGAGAAAGAAAGGAGAAGATGGAGAATATGTAGATCCCGCATGGTCCGAAAAGTTTTTTGGCGAGTTAAAAACAAAGATTGTTAAAGAATGGAAATTTGCTGAAGAAAAAACAGAAGGGCAAGTAAAAACCAAACGCATAAAACAGTTAGTTAGTAATACTCTTATTCAAGACTTTTTGATCAGTGATACTACTTGCGAATTGATTGATAGTGCTATTAAATTTTTTAATGATACCGCTAAATTCTCGTATCAGCAAAAAGAACAAAAACTATCAGAGGTTAAAGCATTACTCTCCAAATCGGACGAAGACTTTGGGCATTATGATTGGGGAAAGGCTTTACTTGGTATACAAGAAATTTGGAATAAAACGGATCCTAAATTTGTAGATCAAATTAGAAAGGAAAAGTATGAAGAGTACCCCAAAGAGCTAGCAACACGAAAAGAACTCATTGAAGAACTCTATGCACACAAACTACCAAAAATATGTTTTGATGCTAGCGGTGGTGCTCAGTTTATGCGTTACAGCGCCAATTGTGGTGGAGTTATAGATTTCGATTTCACCGACGGCGGACTTGGAATCGCTTACAAAGCTGATGCAAAATTCTCCTTATTAGAAGCTGGCGTTGAAGGAAATTATTACTTTCCTAATAATCTAGGAACAGAGCTAGTATTCGATGCTCCCATTTTTGAGGAATGTTACGAAGCAGAACAAATTGCAAATGACGGAAAAGGAGAAGGGGGACTAGACCCTATGTTTCCGCACAACTCATCTTTCGTATTACCTAGTGCAGTTATAGACGCTGCGCAGCAATTAACTGGGCTGCAGTTCGAAAAAGAAAACCGGAGTGTAAAAGAGGTTCTCATCCAAGTAGCTGGTCATGCTGATAGTTCTGGTAAAAATGATTATAATACCCAAATAGGATACCGAAGAGCTAATGCCACACATGCCTTGTTTACCAATAACAAAGCGCAATGGAAAGAATATTTTGATAGAGGCATTTGGGGTAATGAGGAACGAGACATGATTTTGCTCAGCATGTACCTTATGGAAAGTAATCCATCAGCTTTCAAAAAACGCTTGGAAAACCTTACTATCGGGGATACCGACAAACTAAAGGATGTATTACAAAAAGAACTTCTAGAAGCCGTTCAGAAACATGACTATTCGATCAATCAAATACAAACGACTGAGCTACGCAAACAAATACAAAAAAAATCACAAAACACTGCCCCTTCTGCTCTAGAAGGACAATCTATTACTACTTTTATAGACAATCCAAATCCCATCCCTACGGACACGAAGTTGATTGAGGTATATTTTGAGCAGATGCAACAATATGCATTGCGTAATGTTACCCATTTAGATCAAAAAACTTTTGATTTATTCTACATAGATAATCAAACCCATCCTATTTTGGCTGACAAAGGACCTGCTACCGTATCCTTTGGAGAAGACAATCTTAAGATCGCTAGTGGTGATGATGAAAAAGTAGCGGCTAATAGAAGAATTACCTTGATCCCCTGGGGTATTAAACGCGATAAACAAAAAAACACCACAAAAATAAATTTAGGCAATGGTCGTATCCATGTACATGGCCAAGTATCTGCTTTTGTTGGAGCTACAGTAGGAATGTCTGCCCACTTTGAGTTAAATACTGTAGAAGGTATAGGACAATTAATTGGCAAAAAGAAAAAAGAAGACAAAGTTACAGAATACAAAGGAACAGAAGTTACCCCAACTGATCTTGGTTCCCAAAATGCTACCGCCAAGGTTGAAGCTTTTGCGGGTGCCAAAGCAGAAGCCTCTTTAAGTGTTGCCCTAGAATGGGATAACCCTGAAAAGACCACGGAAAAATTTGGCGTACTTGCCAGTATTGGTGGATCGATCACTGGTACTGCGGGAGCAGGAATCGAAGGAGAATTTAAAATTGGTTTTGACCAAAAAACTAGTACTTTCCAAATAAAAATGAAAGTACAAGCTACCTGGGGCCTAGGCGGTGGTGGCTCTTGGTGCTTAACTGTTGGAGTACAACAGCTTTTTGACTTTATCAAACTAGTCTATCACAAATTAGAAGAAAACGACTTTAATTTTGTGGATATTTTTGAAAATAAAAAAGATAGTAATGGTGATGAAACCGAATCTAAAATTAATGTATATGAAGTATATATTTCATGGGTCGGAGAATTATGGAACCAAAAAGAGTACTTCAAGGCAGGCGCTGCCGCTTTTGGCGGAGTGTCACTTTTAAGTGCTTTTAGTATTCTACAAGATTTCAATAGAATCATAAGAAAACATAAAGAAACAAAAAATCGAGAAGAAGAAACAGAAAATTTAGTCAATAACATTCATGCAAAGCCAGAAGTATTGCATTTTGTGCCACCAGAGGCCAAAGGACGGATGTTATACAAACTAATCACCTATAAAACTCAAACTTGGAGTGAGTTTTTCTCCACAGATCACTTCAAGCATGTAGAAGAAGCTGCTATTAAAGTGATAGAAGGAATTAGTCACCCTAGAGAATGGCAGGAAACGATGGAAAACATGGCGATGAAAAACAGCAGTGGTGATTTCGTTCCTTATGACAAAACAAAACTATCCGAAAACAACAATCAACGAATACAACGCATGAACCTCAATATCAATTACCTAAGAAACGAATTGTTAAACGACACTGACGATTGGGATATCGTAAGAAAGTATTTAGGCAGTTTAAAAAACTGGGACAAGGCTTGGAACATGAATAAAATGAAATTTGAAAAACAATACTAATGAATAGCTTCGCAAAATTAAAACCGGTAACACTATTGCTTATCTTGTTCATTAGTAGTTGTAACTCCCAAAAACAACTTACACCAGAACAAGAGGAACTTATCAACCAAGCCAAAGACAACTTTGTTTTTGTAGAAGGGGGGACTTTTGTGATGGGCTTAGAAAACTTATCAGAGGCTAGTCCGGCTCACAAAGTTACCTTGGATAATTTTGCCATTAGCAAATACGAAGTAACCTTTAAAGAATATGACACTTACACAGAAGTAAATGGCGAAGAAAAAATCGAACCGCAATGGAGAGATCAAGAGGATATGAGCCCTAATTATGGTGTCACTTTCGTTAATTGGCAACAATCCAGGGAGTATTGCTTGTGGTTAGGCAAACAACTACAACTCCCTATTGACCTACCTACCGAAGCGCAGTGGGAATATGCAGCACGTAGTCGGGGATTGGATGTACAACATGCTACCAATAACGGTAAAATTGAAGGAGGCGACAAGGATAATTATGGTGATGGAGAAGTCGGTTCTTTCCCCCCTAATCCCTTGGGTCTTTATGACATGTCTGGAGGGCGACCAGAATGGGTTTTGGACTGGTTTACTCTATACAAAGCAGAACCTCAACACAATCCGATAATAGATACTATCGTTTTCCAAAAGAAAAAAATGATCAGAGGATGGCACTCCCTTAGCAACTCCGTATACAAACGCGGAAAAAGACCTCCAGAAAATGA
>CAZYRG010000252.1:0-4622 GCA_964650425.1 uncultured Flavobacteriaceae bacterium | reverse complement strand
GAGCTGTAATAGATTTTTTAATGCATAATCCAGGTTAAACATTACTTCTTCGCATAATGCACCTTATACCTCCAATAAGAAACCACTCCAAGTACCCCTACAACTACAACAGAATAATAGACAAAACTAGGCGTCACCACCCTGTCCCCACTCGCATAAGAATGCAAGCCCGTAAGATAGAAATTCACCCCAAAATACGTCATCATAATAGTGGCGACAGCGATCACAGACATCAAATTATACCACCATCTACTACGTAACCCTGGGACTAAGCGCATGTGTATCACAAAAGCATAAACCATAATACTGATGAGTGCCCAAGTTTCTTTTGGGTCCCAACCCCAATAGCGTCCCCAACTCTCATTAGCCCATTGTCCGCCTAAGAAGTTCCCAATAGTTAGCATGACGAGCCCGATAGTTAAGGCCATTTCATTAATGATCGTAAGCTCTCGGATATTGAGCTCCATGCGTTTCTTATTGTCTTCTGTGGTCAAAATCATTAGTAGCAATGCTAATATTCCTAATACGGCACCTAAGATAAAAGGACCATAACTTGCTACAATCACTGCCACATGTACCATCAACCACCAAGAATCTAATACCGGCTGTAGATTAGCAATAGCCGGATCCATCCAGTTCCAATGTGCTATCATTAGAATAATAGAAGCTACAAAAGCGGTAGCTCCGATCGTAAGTTTACTTTTCACACCAAAGGCCAATCCAAAAAACATAATAGCCCATCCTACATAGATCATCGACTCATAGGCATCACTCCAAGGCGCGTGCCCCGAAATATACCATCGCGCGATTAACGCTCCTGTATGTAATAGAAATAAAACAATAATTGCTCCGACACACACCTTTGTTAGGAGTTTTATCCAAGATGCTTCTTTAAAAATTCGAACGACCATAAAAAATAGCAGCAATGTACCTGCATACATGTAATACTTGAACAGATTACGAAAAAGATCATACTTATTGTAAAGTATTTCTGTCTGGATTTTTTTATCAGAAGGCAGCACAGCACTCCCATATTTTTTCTGAAAACTCTTGATACTCTCTATATATTTATCCGCATCTGTATAATCTTTGCTTGTCCTAGCTTTGACTAATGCATCACGATAGATAGGTATGATCTGTCGGGTATAAACCGAATCCATCCCCTTAAAATTCGATTCGCCCAACATTGGTGTAGACACCCACTTATTATTTTCATCATCTGGTATTGGAAAAACACGTAAAATTCCACCACTCAATGCTTCATTGAGTAAATAGAACTTCTCATGCGTTTTCAAGAAATCTTTTTGGAAATTATTTGGCGTATTGGTACTACTCGCATCGGCTAAATAAGGTTCCAATTTATAGCTGCCATCAGGATTAAAAAGATCCACCAACGCTACATATTTTTCATTTTTATGTACGCCCAGAATTTCCCGAATACTATCATTCTCTCGTTTGATATGGATAATCGGCACATTGTACCAAACAATCGGGTTCTCCGTCATGGACACAAATACCTGATCGGCATTCAGGCCTTCATAGGTATCATATTTACTTAGTTTTCGCAATAGTTCTGAAGAAAAGGTGTTGGCAGGTTTCATACGTCCTCCTTCATCCTGAATCACCAAACTTCCGAATTTTGTAGCATGCTCCTTACTCACTGCATTGGCTTTAATCATCGAATCCAATGCCTTCTTACTCGGACGCGTATGCAATTCGCCAGCATGTGTTGTTGGGTTTTGTGCCTGTAGCCCTAATCCTATCAAAATTACCACAACAGTTATCAACGCTTCTTTTTTCGCTTTCACTTTATTCAACTTTGCTTCTAGATCTTTAAAACGAGAACCTTTTACAAATAAAATCAACATCAATCCTAAATACAATAAGAAATAGCCCATATAACTGATCCATGTACCCCAGAAATCATGATTGACCGACAATACCGTTCCCTTTTCATCTGGATCAAAAGAAGCCTGAAAAAAACGATAGCCTTTATGATCCAATACATGATTCATATAAATATCATAAGGCTCTGTATTAGCGCCATCAATCAACTCCACCTTACTTTCATACGATTTATAACCTTTCTCGGTACCTGGATATTTTTCTGCAATGAAATCGTTGAGTTTTAAGGAGAAAGGTAACTGCATGCGCTTAGAGCCGTAAGCCAAATGGATGTCCAATCCACCTAGTGTGATCTTTTGCATATTATTCGCAAAGCCCTTCCCTCCTAGCAATTTCATCCGCTTGGTTTCTCCTTTGGTAGTGACATCTACAATTAACGCATCCTCTTGTCCTTTGTCCTTTACTTCAATGGGTACCACATCGTATATCCCCCGTACCACAGGATCTGGAATTACGAATTGCATGCCCGCAGTCTGGTAGAGGGATCGTAATTGTAATGGCTGTACGCTATCCTTGATCACGGTTCCCTGGAACTGATCCGCCATCCGCATAAAGTTTCCTTCAAATGGTGTTTCGATATAATATTCATCGTCTTTGTAGGTAATATTAATCGCTCCAGGTGTATTTTCATTAAAAGCAAATAAAATATTATGGATACTAGACACTTCATTCTCTTTGAGATAGTGATCATGACGGTTTCCATCCCCTGCTTCTACAATCTTGAGGTAACGTTCTCCATCTTCCCTTTCGACCAAGCCCATTTCTGCTCCACTTATATAATCTACGTAATTGACAGTAACCGGTTGTTGATTGAAATCGGTTTCTATAGTAAAATCATTTCCCGTAGCTTCAGCTAGTTCTACTTTTTCTTCTATGGGACGTCGTTTCATCTCCCCATCCTTTTCACCATCCATAAACATCGTGAGATACGTGCGTTCTGATAAGAATTCTGCGGTGGTCTCCCCTTCTCTAATTGGCATAATGCCTTCATAACTGATATAACGGGTGACAAATGCGCCTACGATAATGAGAATAAAAGATAGGTGCAATAATAGTGTTGGGAGTTTTTCTTTGGTGTAGAGACGATAGCGAACAATATTTCCTGAGAAATTAATGACAAAAAACACCATTATTGCCTCAAACCACCAAGCGTTATAGACCCAAATACGTGCTGCAGTGGTTCCGTAATCATCCTCTAAAAATGTCCCTATGCCCATAGAAACGGCAAAAACAACAAATAAAACAGCCATGAGGCGGGTCGAAAAAAGCACTTTAGCAAGCTTTTCTTGCAACATAATTTTTCTTTTTCAATTGGTATAAAATGCTCTGAGAACACTTCTAAATTATTGCGTGCAAATTTACGGCATTTAGACTACAATAATGCGTATTTGGTTCGGGTATTTTTTTCTTTAACAACCGTTAAGTTTTAGTTAGGTTATGTATTTTAGCACCATGATACAGGTCGTGATTCTTGGAGCTGGTAATGTTGCTATACAATTGCACAAAGCTTTTGCAAAAAATGCTGCTATACAAGTAATCCAAGGATACAATCGTTCTTACAGTACCAGTTTGCAAAAACTTAGTATTGCACAAACGCAACAGCTCGACGAGCTGAAAAAAGCAGATATTTATATTGTCGCTGTTAGTGATAATGCTATAGCGGATGTTACTCAAGCCCTTCCTTTTGACAATCAGTTGGTAGTGCATACTTCCGGAAGTACACCTATCCAACAGATTGCTTCCAAAAATCGGCAAGGAGTTTTTTATCCATTACAAACTTTTACAGCAGATACTACGGTCGACTTTAGTACCATTCCGATTTGTTTGGAGGTCGCAGATCAAAAGGATATGGTTCTTCTGGAACAATTAGCAACTACTATTTCAACTAAAATATATTCGCTCTCCTCTGCACAACGAAACACGCTTCATGTTGCAGCGGTTTTTGCGAATAACTTTAGTAATTTGATGTACATCGAAGCCAAAAAGCTTTGTGATACCAACCAAATACCTTTTGAAATATTACATCCATTAATTCTAGAGACTGCTGCAAAAATCCAAACAATAGAGCCTATTACTGTGCAAACAGGACCTGCACGGAGGAATGATGATAAAACGATAGCACGACACCTCAACACCTTAAAAGATCACAAACAACAAGCGTTATACAAACTACTAACTGATACGATACAACAGCATTATGGAAAAGAGTTATAAAGAGTACCTGCAACATATTACCACCTTTATTTTTGATGTAGATGGCGTTTTTACGGATGGCACCATTATTATTGATGCCAATGGCGAAATGTTACGTACGATGCACACCAAAGATGGTTTTGCGCTCAAAACGGCAATTTTGCAAGGATATAACGTATGCATTATCTCTGGAGGCACCAATCAAGCGGTCAAATCTCGTTTTACGGGATTAGGTGTGACTGATATTTATCTCGGAGCACATCATAAAACAATCCCCTTTAATGAATATATAACTGCTAACAATATCAAGGCCGAAAATGTTTTATATATGGGTGATGATATTCCGGATATCCCTGTGATGCAGCTAGTAGGGCTCCCCACCTGCCCCCAAGATGCAGTGACGGAGGTTAAAGAAGTGTCTAAATATGTGTCTAACAAAAAAGGTGGCAAAGGCGCTGTGCGTGATGTCCTTGAACAAGTACTAAAGGTACAAGGAAAATGGGCCACGGAGTTTGATGCGAAGT
>CAZYRG010000251.1:0-4666 GCA_964650425.1 uncultured Flavobacteriaceae bacterium | reverse complement strand
AATTCTACATTTTTAACCCCTCTGAACTGCACTCTAAAAGCTTTTATTTTAGCATTGAATGATTCTGCTGAGGCGTTAGTATTTCTGTTGATAAAGTAATTTACAGTCTCTCATGGAATTTTAGAAAGAGGTAGGTGATAACATTCATCTTAAAAATTATATTTTACTCCAATTTGCCCTCTCCATCGGGAATTGAATAAATCAGTTACGTAGGGAGCTGTACCCTCAGGGATATTATATTGAAATTGCGGTTCATTATTTTCAACACCTCTAAAGTTGAGAAGGCTAAAACTGGAATTCACGACATTCGGTACAAAAACCAATCGTCCCCAGTCGTTATTTATAAAATTGAATACATTCAACATATCAAAAGAAAGTGATAACGCATCTCCATTTTTTAAATTTAAAGTATATTCTAATTTCATATCTAATTCATGATTCCAAGGAGTTCGGGCTCCGTTACGTTCTGCTATCTGACCTCTTCTGCTCCTTAAGTAAGGATCATTTTCTATAAAAGCATTTAGATTTTGCCATTGCTGGGCAGCAGTTGAAATTATGTTATTATTTTCGTCTGTAATAGCAATTAAATTAATTTCAGAAGCATTTCTAGGCACATAAATAACGTCATTTCTGGAAGAGCCATCACTATTCACATCACCTTGATAGACATAAGAGAAAGGACTACCAGCTCTACCATTATATAAAAATGAAATAAATCCTGTTCCGTTTTTTCCTATATGGAAATTGTACGAATGGCTACTAACCAATTTATGCCGGAGGTCAAAGTTTGAAAATGATAAGGAAGGATCGTTTGCTACTAGCGCCTGATTCCACTCAAAATTCGCCGCAGGAGAACTTCGTACGGTACTTGAAATGTCTTTGCTTAAACCATAAGTGTAGCCAAGATATCCGTTATAATTCCCTGCTTGTTTATGGAGTCCGAAAGTAAGGTTGTATCGGAACCCTTTGTCAGTATTGGTTAATAAAAAGACATTAGTAAAATTAGGATTGATTTTTATAGCATCTCCAGTTTCTAAAAAATAGGGACGATTATCTGCTCCATCAAAAGTACCAATATTGTCCTGACGATTGATAGATTGAAAAAGCAATCCATTTAAAACTTCGGTATAGGTACCTTCCAAATCAATAGTCCAGTAATTAGGAAGCTTTACCTTAAAAGCAAGGTTCGTCTTCCAATCCCTAGGAAGGCTAAAATCAGGGTCTAATAAATTAATTTCGGTTAAATCTGGTTGAATACTTCGGAGATCTTCTAGATTTTCGGTAAGAGCGATGGTCTCCTCTGGTCTTATGTCAATATTAAAGTAATCTGTACCAGAGATATATTCTGGATAAGCAAACCATAAATATGGAATACGTCCTGAAAAAAGTCCTGTACCTCCCCTTATTGTAAAATTTCCATTATCATCAATCGTATAGTTGAATCCGATTCGAGGATTTAGTTGCGGGGCTTTGGAAATTGTATTATTAAATGGAGAAAATTCTGGAGTATTTTTAACTACTTCACTTAGGGGAAGTTGTTGGGTTAGGTATTGTCCGTCTAATCGCACACCTCCCGTGAAGTCCAATTTATCGTTTACCCGATAGTTATCTTGAAAAAATGCTGCTGTTTCCAACACACCGATGGTTGCTGACGGACGGCTGTTGACGAAATCAAAACTATTATCGGTTGTGTTATAAACACCTCGCACACGGGCGGGTTGGTCATTTAGAAAATCGTTTACAGATTGGTACTCCCATCTACCATTCCAGGCAGAGAGAAAGCCATAATCCACATCGTGTAGTTGCCCAAATATCCCTGCGGTAAAATGATGTTTGCCGCTGTCGAAGGTATAGGTGTCGGCTATTTGTAAAGTTGAAAAATCCGTATCATAAACCGAAGCTTCTCGATAGGTTCCTGCAAATATACGACCAGCGGAGGAAGTAGCTATTTGAATATGAGGGAAAACCCGACCTTCAAAATCACGGTTTTCTTTTACAGTATTATAGCCTACAGAAAGTTTATTGGTACTACCCGATTCAAAATTGGATTTTAATTCGATGGCCAAACTGTTTGCTACGCTATTATGCCTATATCCTTGGTTGCCAAAATTAAAAAAAGTACTGTTCCATTCCAGGTTATCTGCATAACTGTTCACGTAATTGTTGCGTAACGTCAGTTTATGAACCTGAGAAAGATTATAATCTAATCGGGTAAATAGTTTTGTACTTGCCGTTCCTATATCTGCACTTTCAAATGCACCGGGGTCGTAGTCGTAGGCCTCTATCAATCTATTTCTAATACTATTTACATCATCCAATGAAATATCGGAAGATGCACTTCCTGGTGCGTTTAGAACCGGAGTGTTAGATAGGGCTTGTTCAAAATTTATGTAATAGAACAATTTATCCTTGACAATTGCTCCACCAATTCCCCCTCCTAATTGCACATCGTAAAATGATGCTACTTCTTGTTGGATTCCATCAGCAAAACGGCCTATCAAATTCTGATTGTTCCCGTAACCGTAGAGTTCAGCTTTTGTAGTATTTGTCCCGTTTTTGGTAACCAAATTGATACTTGCTCCGTTGAAATTACCAATGCTTACATCAAAAGGAGAAAGTTTAACACTTACCTGTTTTATAGCACCTAAACCTATAGGCTGACTTCGAGACAAACCGCCCGGAGTGCCATTGGCAGAGGATCCAGATGCACCACTTGCAGGTTCCTGAAAACCGATGATATCATTATTCGCAATTCCATCAATATTCAAATTATTAAAACGGTTACTTGCTCCGCCAAAGGAGTTTAGATTATTCTCAGGTAGATTTTTTGTAAGATCCTGAATACTTCTTTTTATGGTAGGTGTTGTCTTAATGGCTTTACGGCTCAATAATGTTTCATTACCACTTTTCTTTGGCGTAGATTCTGTAGTTACAACAACTTCCTGAAGTGTTGTGCTGTTCTCCAACAACTTAAAATTCTTAACTGTAGTACGTCCAAGATTGATAATAAGATTATGCTCTTCGATCGGTTGATATCCCAGAAAAGATATAATAATTTTATAGCTGTTGCCAGGGGGAATATTATTGATGCTATAAAATCCGTTTTCTTGTGAAACCGCCCCGTAAGTGAAGTTGGTCTCCATATCTTTTAGCACAATACTTGCAAATGGAATAGGGTTGTTCTCTTTATCTTTAAGATTTCCATGAAGGCTACCTGTAGTTTCTTGGGCAATAGCAATTGCATTGCCAAGTAATATAAATAAAAGGAAGAGTGTTTTCTGCATTTTTTAAATAGAAATAGTAGCAATTCCCATACATAATAAGAAATTAGGTATGGTCATTTACAATTTGAAAATGATGGTTAAAATTTCTCCCGGTTTATACATTAAAACTTCGTCATGAAGGTTGAAAATGCGACAAAGCCATAGGTTTTGAAGCAAATTCTATAATACCTGCCAGCCGTAGGCTGGGATTTTTTAATGTATAAATTGGGTTTGTCTTTTTGATCTGACAGTAGTACGTCAAATAGCAAGGGAAAAAGGAGAGCCCTTATTCAAAATTCTAGGAAATATACAATCTAATTCACTCAGATTTGTGTATGAATATTTTGCAGGATTTTTTACCCGTATAGACTGGATAATTTTACGTAATTCAATAGTGCTGATATTGCTTATACAAAGCTTTTCAAGATCACAAACAAGGTCAATATCATTCAATTTTTGAAGTGTCACATAATTTTGATCATTTACTTCTAGATTATGAATGACTTCGTCAAATAAATATGTGGTGTTCCATGAGTAGTTTAAGAAAGTATTGTAATCAAAATTTTCTTTAGTAATGCCTAATAGGTAAAACCCGCCATCGTGAGACGGTCCTAGTACAGTACTCCCATTTTTTACTGTTTTTTCAGCTTTCCTAATATGGTTTAAGTTAAGTTCTGGACTGTCGTTTCCAATCGTAATGACGGCATCATAACCTCGATTCATAATGCTTTGTATGGCATTTGAAAATCGAGCCCCGAAACTATTACCTACTTGTTTTGTTTCATCATAATTAAAAACGGGTAATCCACTTGATTTTGATAACTTTTTTATGTGACCGTTCAAGGATTTCGCCAGCTTTTTTTGAGCTAAAAATGGTTTGCTTTTTATTTCTTCTTGCGAAGAAAGCGCAAAAGTAAGAAGTGCAATTTTTTTGTTAGATGTACTCATGGAAGCAAATAAACAGTGTAAAAATGAATGAGTCGTTCGTATTAGTGTGAAATTACTTAGAGGATATTGAATTTAGAAAAAATTATTTAATTCAAGCCTTAAACATTATAAAATTTGGTTCATTAATCTATGGTAGGCGTTAGAGCATGTTTAAAAACAATGCAAACTGATTTTTAATAATTTGTCGTTTTGGCTATACCTCAAATTGGTATTATATCGAGATATCTTACTCATTTGAAGTGACACCATGGTTGGCAAAGTATTGGCAATCGGGAAGTAGGGTTTTTAAACATGCTCTTATATTGGAATTATGACACCTATATTCAGCTTCAATAAGTTCGGTATTTTATTCAGTTCCAGCTACTAGGAAAAAGCTTCAAAAGTTATGTCGAACTTTTTACATTTCTACTATGATTGTTTGATGGTTTTATTCATTACGTTAGCCATGGATTTAA
>CAZYRG010000250.1:0-4772 GCA_964650425.1 uncultured Flavobacteriaceae bacterium | reverse complement strand
GAATAATGAAAATATAATACTAGTAATGAAACATTACATGATATTTTATTCATACCATAATATATTCACTTAGAGCTACCTTAAATTTTGATACATGGTTTTGTTAAAAATTTAGAATTATCCTTTTCATTCTTAAACAGTACCATTCACTACATATTTCACTTAACCTAAATTATCAGTATCATTGCTTCAATTATAAATCTAACATGTATTATATTACATACATTGCTACATTAAATTCATTGTTACATTAATCACATTGCTACATTAACTTCATTATTAAACTGCTACATTAAATTCATTGATCAATTAAATAAGAAAGCAAAACTACGCAAAACCAAGAGCGTGTCAAATACTTTTGCTACAAAATAACCTACCTTTGCTTTTTCAATGATGCTATCAAAAAACAGTAGTACATTAAGCACATTGGAATATTAAAACACATTACTACATTAAAGTATTGGTACATTAAAACATTATTACATTAATCACATTGGTAAATTAGTACATTAAACTACAAGACGTGAAATTTCAAGACCTGAACCTTACAACCCCACTATTAAATGCCTTAGACGATCTAGGTTTTGAAACTCCTACTCCGATTCAAGAACAAGCTTTTTCTGTAGTGATGTCTGGTCGTGATGTGGTCGGTATCGCGCAAACTGGAACTGGAAAGACCTTTGCCTATATGCTGCCACTTTTGCGGATGCTCAAATACTCAAAACAACAAAACCCGCGTATCTTAGTTCTTGTACCTACGCGAGAACTCGTGGTACAGGTAGTTGATGAGATTGAGAAGCTTGCTGCGTACAGTAGTGCTCGAGTTACAGGAGTCTATGGTGGTACCAATATAAATACACAAAAACAAGCGGTAGCGCAAGGATTAGATATTGTAGTCGCGACGCCAGGACGTTTATATGACCTAGCTTTGAGTAAAGCACTACAACTTAAATCTATTCAAAAACTAGTGATTGATGAAGTAGATGTGATGTTAGACCTTGGTTTTAGACACCAATTAATGCACATTTTTGATTTGTTACCACAACAGCGGCAGAGTATTATGTTCTCTGCTACCATGACGCAAGATGTAGAAGGGCTGATCAAAGAAACATTTAGAGCACCACAAAAAATATCAGTTGCCGCTAGTGGAACGCCTTTAGATAATATTACGCAGATCGGCTATGCCGTTCCTAATTTTTACACCAAAGTTAATTTACTAGAGCATTTGCTTTCTGATCACGAAACCTATCATAAAACCTTAATTTTTGTAGGATACAAAAAGATGGCAGATCGGATGTATGACAGATTGAACGAAGCCTTTCCGGGAGAATGTTGTGTGATCCATTCTAACAAAACACAGAACTACCGATTACGCAGCATCCGACAATTTGAAGAAGGCGACAACCGTATTCTCATCGCTACAGACGTGATGGCCCGTGGTTTGGATATCGAAGGTGTGAGTCAAGTTATCAATATGGATACTCCAGAATATCCAGAAAATTATATGCATCGCATCGGAAGAACTGGTAGAGCAAAGAAAAAAGGAACAGCCATTGTATTGACAACTCCTAAAGAACTAGAAGCCTTGGAAGCCATTGAACAATTGATGAAAATGGAGGTCCCCAAACACACTCTTCCAGAAGAAGTAGTGATATCAGAAGAATTAGCTCCAGAAGAACGCCCAAAGGTTTTAGAAATAAACAATCCTACTAAAAGACGAACGGATGAAGACGCTCCTGGCCCCGCTTTTCACGAAAAAAAGGAGAAGAACAAGAAAGTAAATTTAGGAGGCTCCTATCAAAGAACCATCAAGAAAAAATATAAAAAACCTAAAACCAAAGGAGACAAAACCTATAACTTGAAACACAAAAAGAAGAAAAAAAGATAACGAAATGGCTTCTATTTTTGGACATGCATTTGTAGCTTTTGCTTTCTCTAAAGGGTTTTCTAAAGAATTAGCAACCCCTAAGTTTTGGATCTTGGGAATGCTCTGTGCTATACTACCAGATGCAGATGTCATTGGATTTGCTTTCCAAATACCATACGGAAGTTTTTGGGGACATCGTGGCTTTTCGCATTCACTTGTTTTTGCCTTACTATTTGGAATATTGGTCACACTCCTTTTTTATCGCACGACTATATTTACAAAAAAAGGAATCGCACTTATGTGTTATTTTTCGATGTGTACCGCTTCTCATGGCCTACTAGATGCTTTGACAACTGGAGGTCTTGGAGTCGCATTCTTCTCTCCGTTTGATGATACCCGTTATTTTTTTCCTTGGCGCCCCATCAAGGTCTCTCCCATTGGTGCCAGTAACTTTTTTAGCATGCGAGGTGTAAACGTGCTACTAAGTGAATTTTTATGGATTGGAATTCCTGTAGGATTACTTATTTTTGTGCTTTTAAAAATCAAAAAATCAGCCTAAAAGTGTTAAATATCCGTTTTTTAACATGTAAAAAGCAATATGTTTTGTAAATTACGGTTAACACATACACAAAAAATATAAAAACCGTATGGACCTTCTTTACAAATTCTTTTTATCATTTATGATCATCGCGAGCGTTACATCGTCAATGTGCGCCTCGGAAGATACGGTTATTAAAGTGTCTGAAAATCTATCTATCACAAAACTCAATGAGCGTAGTTATATTCATACCTCTTATGCTACATTAAAAGATGGTACTAAATTTCCATGCAATGGTTTTATCTATGTCGTAAATAAAAAAGCGATTGTTTTTGACACACCGATCACCAATACAATATCAGAAGAATTAATTACTTGGATAGAAAGTGATTTGGGTGCTGCAATAAAAAGTATATTTATTAGTCATTTCCATAAAGATGCGGCCGGCGGTCTCAGTGCTTTTAAAAAACGTGGTATTACTTCGTATGCGCATACTGCAACCACGGATAAACTTTGGGACATGAAAAAAACATTGCCTGACAATAGTTTCCCTAGACAATTAAAATTACTACATGAGAAAATGGAGGTATTAAACATCCATCTAGGCCCAGGGCATTCTCCAGATAATATTGTGACTTATTTTGCCAATGAAAACATACTATTTGCTGGCTGTTTGGTAAAAGAACTTGGCGCAGAGCAAGGGAATATCAAAGATGCGAATTTGGAACAATGGGCACATACAGTTGCCAAAGTACAGGCATCCTTTCCTAATACCAAAATTGTCGTTCCTGGCCATGGAGCGCATGGTGGTCAAGAATTATTGACCTATACACAAGAACTTTTCAAGAGCGAAGTGATTAGCCAGAATTAATCGCTCCTATTCTGTAATCACATTGATTGGCTTATTTTCTAACCAATTCTTTAAAAAATTCGGATTAGAACTTATTGGAACCAGATAGAATTTATCATATGATGAAAAAACGTCCGATTTTTCTATTTCTTCAATTTCTACACCTTTTGCCCCTATATAGTTGGAATGTATCAAATACAATCTATTCTGTTCTTTCAAAATATAGCCTACATGGTTCTGATCAAAACCAATAAAATGAATTCCATCAGATAATTTGGCCTTTATCTCATTTATATTCTCAAGAACTGACCCTTTTGAAACCTCTATTACGTCTGAGTTTATAGCTAAACTTTTAGCCTCATTTATCGGACTTTGCTGTGCCAATTTATACTTATTCACAGAAACCCCTACATCTTGAAGTGTCGTAGAAATAAAATATCCGCAAGCAATTTCGCCTATTTTTGGTTTTGAAGTATGCCCATCAAAAGACCACGCCGTTCCCTCCCAAAATGGAATAATTCGATAAAGTAGCGCATTTGTAAAGACACGACTAACACTATCCGCATTTTTAGTATTAAAAACTATTTTCTCTTTAGTATCACTAACTGCTTTTTTTATGAAATGATAACTTTTGCCAATATCACTTTTCAATGTTAATTGCTTTAAACTTCTAATAACTATTTGAGGATTTTTTTGATTATCATCCATCAAGTTATTTTTTATATCGTTAATGGAAGAGCTATCTTCTAAAACTTTATTTTCAATCTGCCCTTTACAAGCAACACAAACAAACACAAGTGCTAATAACAAGAATTTCATATCATTACATTTTCTTAAACAATGTAAAAGTAGTATCCTATGTTATCTAAAAAAACCTTCAAAACTTCTTTATTATGAAAACAAAGGATGCTACTGATTCAAAGTTATTTATTGGTATTGACGTACACAAGCGAAGTTGGAAAATTCATACAGCTAAGTAGGTTTGATTCCATCACTACATCAGAGTGGTGATAACCTAACAACTTCTGGACTAACTCCCAGAGGGAATCGTATTATGCGGAGTTATTTGGTTGAAGCTACTTGGCAAGCACTACGTTATAACCCCGTTATACAAGAATATTATCGATCATATCAAGGTAAAGATATAAAACGGATACTAATCAAAGTGACCATAAAATTACTCAGTTGTATTCATGCGATTATAAAAACAAAAACACCCTATCAGATAGGGGTAATAAAATAGAAACATAAAATTTATAGCCTTAAAACTCGAAAATACTTTTGGCTTAGAATAGGACAACTAAACAATTTAGGTGAAACTTGAGAAAGTTATCACATTTTATAGTAAGTTGTCTTGTTAGCCAATCATAATCATAAAGATGTTGGTGGATCCGCAAGCGGATACCACATATAAGATGAGGGGTTAACAAGGACTGAGTATTGAAATATTGACGACGCTTTAATGGTGTTGCCAACATTCCAACACTCCAAAATCATCATTATCATGAACTAAAAAA
>CAZYRG010000249.1:1364-4782 GCA_964650425.1 uncultured Flavobacteriaceae bacterium | reverse complement strand
GCAAATGAATTTCATTCATATTTAAAAACCTATGGCACTTCTAGTCCATAGTGATAGTTTCTTCAATTCTTAAAAAAAGCTCAATTAGGGTACTATCTAATGCTTTAGGTTGAATCGTTTATGTCTAGCTCACCTTATTCATTATGCTGTAATTGAATATATACAGGAAAATGATCACTGTATCCACCTAGATATTTTTTGCCTGCGTAGGTTCTAAAAGGAGTTCCCTTATAGCGTCCTTTATAAATTTTGAGAAAGTCATCGCCAAATACTTTAGAAAAAGCAAAAGAATGTTTTTGCTTTTGAAATTGATGAAAGTTATGACTAAAGATAATTTGGTCGAAAAGATTCCAAGCAGACTTATAACTTAAACTACCGCTATAACGAGTATGGAGTTGCTCCATTGGATTAAAAAAGTCATTCTGAACCAAATATTTTTTGATACTAGTACTTTTGGGGTCATCATTAAAATCACCCATTATAATGATTTTTGCATTAGGGTCTTCTGCAATAATTTTTGTAATGATTTCGCGATTTTTTTTGGCAGCAATAATACGTTTATGCTCGGTAAGATCAGCGCCATCTCTTCTAGAAGGCCAATGGTTTACCAATACATGCATTTTTTCGCCATTAAGCTTTCCAGTTACCCATAGAACATCACGAGTTGTATCTCTCTCCCCTTTGTCATTAGTCATCATTACAGTAACAGGTTGTGAGTCTATTAATTCAAAAAATTCTTTTTTGTATAACAAAGCCACATCAATACCTCGCTCATCAGGAGAGTCATAATGCACAATACCATAGTCTTTATTTTTGAGATGACGGGTATTGGTAAGATCTTTCAGTACCTTTAAGTTTTCAACTTCTGCGACGCCTATAATTGCTGGCGCTTTGCCCGAGCTTAAAAACCCAATATTAGAAATTGCCGTCCCTAATTTATAGAGTTTCTTTTTATAACGTTTCATATTCCACTTTTTTTCCGAAGTGGGTAAAAAATCATCATCAAGAGTTTCAGGATCATCAATGGTGTCAAAAAGATTTTCTAAGTTATAAAAAGCAATTGTATAGAGATTCGTTTCCTTTTTTTGATGGTAAACTTCTGGCATAAATGGTCTAATTTGGTTAGTTTTTATATGCAGTAATTACTACTTTTTAATAACAGTAAGTCTATTATAATGGTTAGTGCAAAAACATAAATCACTTCTAAAATACAAATTTGATAATAGAATGTATCTTGACTTATTACATTAAGTTAAAAATTGACTGTTTTTATATTAAATAAAGATTTTTTATAATGTAAAGTTATGTGATGAAAAAGCGTATTTTTTTAGGCAATCATAAAAAGAAAAGATGAGTTCATGGACAAAATCGTAACTTTGTAGCCAATGTAGAATAACTTATGTTAGAAAAGAAAGAAGTTGCGTACGAAAAAGCAATACTTATTGGTATTGTGACTCAAAACCAAGATGAAAAAAAACTAGAAGAGTTTCTTGATGAATTAGCGTTTTTGACCTATACGGCAGGAGGCGAAGTGGTAAAGCGTTTTACGCAAAAGATGCAGGTCCCAAATTCTAAAACCTTTATTGGAACTGGAAAAATGGAGGAGGTACGACAATATGTTATGTCTAATGCCATTAGTACCGTTGTTTTTGATGATGAATTGACTCCAGCGCAACAGCGCAACATTGAAAAAATTCTAAAAGCCAAAATTATTGATCGCACCAATCTGATTTTGGATATTTTTGCTCAGCGTGCTCAGACCAGTTATGCTCGTACTCAAGTTGAGCTAGCACAATATCAATACTTGTTGCCCCGTCTTAAAGGATTATGGACGCACTTAGAAAGACAAAAAGGGGGGATTGGTATGCGTGGTCCCGGGGAGACCGAGATTGAAACCGATCGACGTATTGTTAGGGATCGAATTACCTTGCTCAAAAAGAAATTATTGGTAATAGATAAGCAAATGTCCACACAACGAGGCAATCGAGGTGCTTTGATCCGTGTTGCATTAGTTGGGTACACCAACGTTGGTAAGTCGACACTTATGAATGTTATTGCCAAGAGTGAAGTCTTTGCAGAGAATAAGTTATTTGCAACCTTGGATACCACCGTGCGTAAGGTAGTAATAGGTAATCTGCCATTTTTGCTCAGTGATACGGTTGGATTTATTAGAAAACTTCCTACGCAATTGGTAGAAAGTTTTAAAAGTACCCTAGATGAGGTGCGCGAGGCAGATTTATTGCTCCATGTTGTGGATATTTCACACGGTCAGTTTGAGGATCACATTGCTTCCGTAAATCATGTTTTGGATGAGATCAAAGGTGCTGACAAACCTACAATTATGGTTTTTAATAAAATTGATGCCTATGAACATGAGACGATTGATACAGATGATCTGATTACCGAACGCACCAAAATTCATTATACCTTAGAGGATTGGAAAAAAACATGGATGAATAAATTAGGTGATAATGCCATATTTATTTCTGCAATTCATAAAGAAAACATGGAAGCATTTAGAAAACGTGTATATAAAGAAGTGCGCAAAATTCATGTCACCCGTTTTCCATATAACAACTTCTTGTATCCAGAAGTAGTAGAGGAATAAAATGTTTTAAAAAGCAAAGTTAACTCCAATTGCTAGAACTTCTCTGATTTGGAACCCGCTAATAGTATCATCATCATAAATAGCTTGGAATACGAAAGTTGTATTTAGATGTTTTGTGATCGGCATGGTAATAGTAAGGTTGTAATTTAGGTCAATATTCCAAGGGTTCTCTAGATAATTGGAGTAGAGACTGAAGATATGTTCGAAGCTTAATTTGTTCTTCATAGTAAATTTGAGATATCCTTCCACAGAAGCACCAAATTGCAAGTCACTACTGGCCCCTTGTTCTATTCCAAAAGCTGCTTTTTCTTCAGTAAAACGGCTGTTTACAAAAATCAACCTTCCGGCGAGAGGAGAGATATTGATACGTTGGTTGTTATCTTTTTTCCAAAGTCCTCCCAACCCTAACTGAATAAATGCTGGAGAAAAACCGCGGCTAATTTCTGTTCTGGTCGTGCCATCATTACTATATTTATACCCTATATCCAATTGTGTTTTGAGATTGGTAAAAGCCGAATAATACCAGTTTTTTCGAGCTTTGATACCTAAAACGGAGTTGTATTCAAAGTTATCATCCGTTTTTCTAAAAAAATCGGCATCTTGAATTTTGGTCAAACCATACCCTAGACGGAATTGATTGTCCCAAGTCCAATTGCGGCGCTTATAATTTAGGTCATAATTAAAGAGGATGTTCCCTGCCAAATTATTATTTTCTCCTCCACTCCATTCTGCATTAAAAGCGGATTGATTAAAAAGAAGTTTTAGTTTTCCATTACTGATCCAGCCATCAGGTGGAGTTTTGTCCTCTTT
>CAZYRG010000249.1:0-1264 GCA_964650425.1 uncultured Flavobacteriaceae bacterium | reverse complement strand
AAAAAAGGATGTGTTTTTTAGAAGTTGTAAGTCAACCCAACATTCCAGAAACTTTGTAATTCATTATCTACATTATCCAAAGTAACTCCTGAAGAATCAAGTCCTAGATCAGCTAACTGACCCAAAGCGAAATTAAACGCTTCTTGCTTATTACTTCTTAGACCAAAATCAAACCCAACTCCAAGCGCTTTCCAAAGTGTATAGCTAAAAGAGTTTGTCCATTGCCAGTTCGAGTAATCTGCTTCTTCGTAACTATAAAATGCCGACAGGTTTGTTTTGAAATTAATAGCTCCTATTTTACGAGTATAGTCTGCAACTATTTTTGCACCTAAAGAAGACTCAAATTGTGCATCACCATCACTAAATACAAAGTTATAGTTCAATGGGTGAACAACCACAATAAGATCTTTTATAGGTGTCCAAGTTATACCAACACCAAAATCCAAGTATCCAGGATTATTGAAGTTTTCTAGCAAAGTAGTTCTGTATTCTGCCAATGTAGATACTGCTAGTTTTTCACTCAATTTGTAACCATAAAGAGACGTTAAATTAAATACGTCAGTTGTTGGTTCAAAATTTCTATCATCAACTTCAGGTACATCATCATCATTATCTTTATCATCTAATTTTACCCAAGCTAGATTTATGTTCAGGCCATTTCTCCAGAAAAACTTTTCTTGTTGCAAATTGGCATAACCGTTAAAAGAAAGTCCAATGTTACCACTTGAATTATTTGGTTTCGCTTGCGTAAACCAATTGTTGAAACCAGAAAGACTTCCGCCTACGGTACCAAAAGCTCCAATTTTCCATCCTGGTAATGCATCAATTTGCGCTTGGATGGCATCGGCTCTACCTTGAATACTTGCTACTGAATCTTTTGTTGTTGCCAACTTCGCTTTTAATTCGTCTTCCGTTTGAGCAAACAATGTAATTGTTCCAAAAAGGAATGTAAATGCTACTATGATTTTTTTCATAATTCGTGTTTTCGTTATTCTACTTATTTAGTTTTAAGAAGTACATATGCTTCTTCGTTAATTTGCGGCAAATATATAGTAATACTAATGTACGAAATATGAATCTAATTAAATTAAAGACAAAATTTCGGCAAAATACACATAAAACAGGATGTAATACGCTATTTGCGTTTGTAAAGGGGAACTGAGGAGCAAGCTTCTCCATACATCAGACTCTTGGCAACGGGTTGTAATTTTTGCAATAGTGCAATATATGCACCTTCAGGAACAGGTTTATTAGCACAACCTTT
>CAZYRG010000248.1:0-4853 GCA_964650425.1 uncultured Flavobacteriaceae bacterium | reverse complement strand
AACCACCTTAATCCATTGTCCTTTATTGCGAGCATAGCTCGTGTTGTCATACATAGCTTCTACTTGTGCTCCAGGTAAATAATAATCGCCTAAGAAAGAAGCATTTAATTTTACAGTAAAGGTTTTACTTTTTTTAGCTCCTAATCCAAAATAGAAGTTGGTGCGGTCATCACGAGTGTCAATATAATCGGCCTTACCAGAATTATTACTTGAACCATCAGTATAAGATGTATTTACAATCTCCCATCCACTTGGGACTATCTGCGTAAGGGCTAAATTTTCGTAGCTATCATTAGTAGAATTAAAAACAGTTACTTGGGCTTGTAGCTCGGTACCTTGCCGTAATTCACTTACGTTAATAGATTTGCCTGCAGCATCTAAATAATTAACTTTAATATTTAGTTTTTCTTGCTGTGCTAATTCTTGGCCAACAGGTAATTTACCACTTTGTGTAAGCGTTGTATATATCACATTATTCTGATTATTTTTTATAGAAAGTTGACCTTGAGTTGAAGAAATAGCCACTGAACGTTGTGCAATTGCCCTATCGGTTTTTACTGTGGTTTCTTTTCCGTTATTGGTGAATGTGATATCAATGGCTTTTCCACCATTCTTACCTACCATTTTTGCCATGGCTAGTAGTGCATATGATGTTTCTTGGGTACTATACCATCTTTGAGACGAAAGATTTTTAGCCAAAGAAAGTGCCAAATCTCGTTGTTGATTATCACCAAGTAGCATCATAGTTTCTAGAGCCATTGCTCTATTTCTAAATACAGAACCATAGGTTCGATAATCATAATAATTTGGTTTAAAATTAATGTTCGCAATCTTTGTCAATTCTTTTGCTATTTCTTTTTTACCTACTAAGGCATAAGCAGCCGCTAAACGCCATTTTGCTTCATTGCTTAAGTTTTTAGTTTCTCGTAATCTATTCATGGCAGCTAATTCTGGCTGTTGTGCTAAAGCCAAAGTGTATAGACGGTACGCTTGCGAAATATCATCATTATAGCTAGAGGTTTTATTGCTCCATTGTTTAGAAGCATTTTTTTGATAGCGCAACCAGTTGCTCAAAAATGTAAGTGGTAATTGATATCCTTTTTGTTTTGCTTCTAATAGAAAGTGACCCGCATAAGAACTGCCCCAATCATCGGCATAGCTATAACCTGGCCAGTAACTTAATCCGCCATTTGGAACTTGAAAATCGTTTAATCTTTTAATGGCACTTTTTATATTTTTTTCAATCTCTTTTTTCTTATCAAAAGTGATATCCATAACATCTGCTAAGAACAATTGAGGAAAAGCTGCTGAGGTAGTTTGTTCAACACAGCCGTGTGGATAACGAACCAAATATTCCATTCGCTTAGAAAAATCCATTGGAGGTAAGGTAGAAAATTCTACAAAAGCTGAGTTGGTTCCCGATGTTCCAAAAGTTGAAAAATCAATTGTTTGAGATTGATTTTCAGTTATTGTATACAGTGAACTTTTTGTTGTTATCGGATTAGGGTTTTCAACATCAATCTCCGTTTCACTAGTTGCTTTTTCTCCTGCGCCAGAGGCAGTAACTTTTATAGTTTGAAAGGATTGCGTAGGGTTAACTTTAAAATCAAAATTTACAATTTGCTCTCCTATAGCATTAAATGTGATGTTTTTAGAAGTTGAACCAATAGGCTCTAGGGCTTTTCCGGTATCAATGTTCACTTTTACGTTTTTCACTTTTTTCTCCATAGCAAAGACCGTTACAGGTATGGTTACCGTTTCTCCAGGGGATAGTTTTCTAGGAATAGAAGTTAAAACCATTAAGGGCTTACGCACTGGTGTAGTCTTATCTGTTTTACCATAAGCACTTTTTGTGTTTCCAGCAATAAGCATGGTACGTACAGAACCTACATAGTTAGGCATTTGTATTTCATGGCTTGCCTTATCTCCAGCTTTTAAGGTAAAAGGGCCTAAGTAAGAAACTACAGGCTTAAAACGCTGTGCTTTTCGGTTTTTACTTCCTTCTGCAATACCACCACCTCCAATAGCATAAATATTATCTACACTAATAGAATAAGCACCCATAACATCATCAAAAATATCAAAGGTTTTTACCCCAAGAGCTTGTCTTGCATAAAATGAGGAATGAATATCGGGTGTTTTAAATCGGGTTAAATCTAAAAGACCATCATCAACAACTGCTATAGAATAGGTCATTGGTTTTTTATTAGCTTCAGATACAGAAATTTTAAATGTTTTTTCTGGTTCTAAAACGTCTGGCATTTGCAATTTAGGCTCCAAAAAAGTATCGGGGTTTTCAACTAGGATTGGTACAACGCCATACAACCGAATAGGCAAATCATTAGCTACTTGTCCATGAGCTTGTAATAGTGAGATATTAATGTAAGCGTTAGGGGCCATTTCTTCTGTGATAGCAATAGTCGCTTTGGTTTCTTTTGTTTTAGTTTCTATCCATTGCGTGGATAATACTTCTGAACCATTTTCAATACTTAACAAAGCACGACCTCCTTGATCAGAAGGGAAAGTAACTACTGCATTTTCACCCAATTCATATTTCTCTTTATCCGAAGCAAATAGCAAGATTTTAGAACTTTCTGTATCACCATAAGTTGGACTTCTCCACCAGTTTCTATAGAAATAAGCTGTTCTACCTGTGGCATGACCAGAAACTTCATCAAATACACGAATTAGATAACGCCCTCCATCATCATCAGGAATATTTATCGAAAAATTTCCTTTTCCATCACTACCTGTCGTAAGTGTCATTTCTTTAAAAGGCCTGTGAACGGTAGCATTTTCATATCTGGATAGATTGTCATAACCTCTATTCCACCACCAACGCCATTCTATCTTAAATACTTTTACTTTTAGTTTTCTATTGGGGGCTGGCTTACCATCTGCAGTAACTGATGCTACATCAAAGGTGGTATTCTCATCCGTTAAGAAAGAACCATAACGTTTTGCTTCTGGAGAACGTAGTCCTACAAAATGCGTAAAAGGGGCTAATTTTTTAGAAAATACGTCTATTGAAAAATCACCGCCACCCTCAAAAACTTTGGTGGTGAATGTGGCTTGTAACATGCCTGGCGCATTTTTGTTAGCATTTATTTTCTTATTAATAGTTGCCAATCCATTTTCATCTAATGTGGTGTTCAGGAATTGTAGTTCGGTTTCATTAAAAGTTCTAACTGGGTCTTGAAAAATATATCCCTTATAATTATCAAAAGCAGTTGCTGAAGGCTGTAATTTAGTAGTAATATCTATTTTTAAGTTGCGAGCGGGAGCACCATGTAACCATTGCACTTCAACTTTACCTTTGTTGTTTTCATTCGCTTTTAATACTTCATCGTCAAAAGCAAAATTTACTTTTAAGCGATTGGGTTTTACAGTTGCAATTTTTAAGCTTTTGTTGAATTGCGCACCACCTACAATGACTTTTGCATTCCATGTACCAGTTGGAGCAGTAGCTTTGGTAGGGATTGGGAAATAATAAAAGCTTCCTTCTTTCTTTGCATAAAGTCCTTCAGTAATTTTTATACTTTCATTTTTAAGCGTATTGCGTTGCACGAGTTTTCCTCTAGCATCACTTACTTCTATGGTAACAGGGTGGTTTTCAGGTAGCGGATTTCCTTTATCATCTAGTACAAAAGTTAAATGAGCGGTGTCACCTGGTCTGTGTACACCTCTTTCTGTGTAAATAAACCCTTGTAAACCACTTTGTAATTCTTCTCCAGAAACATCAAACTTACTTAAAGATAGCGCATTGCCATCAGCTAGTTTGGCGTAGGCAAAATTGTTATTGTTTTCTGCCACAGCAAAGGCAATGTTTTTATTGCTGTCATAAACGGCAAAACCTGATTCATCTGTAGTAACTTCACTAATTAGTTGCTGCTGGTAGTTAAATAGTTTTATTTTAGTATTTGCTTCTGGCTTTGCACTTAAAAGGTTGGTAGCTGCAAAATGATAAGAACGGTTCTTACCTTTCTTTACAATTAAGCCCAAATCACTACCTAAAAGATTGGCAGTAACAACTCTATCAGGATTGTAATAAGCTTGGTTACAAGGATTTTCTTGTTCTTCCCAGTTGTAATTATAATTTCTCCAATAGTAAATTTCATTATCCCAATAGCGCTCTTCTAGGAGTTGCTCTGTTGCGTCTTGGCTAGTTTCATTAGAGGCATAATTTTCTTCTTCAATAGCGGTGTCAGTTTCACAAGCATAGCTTGTATGTTCTTTTTTAAAACTGAATTCGATACGATATAAAGAACCTGGATTTACTTTTATCAATTCAGAAAGGTCTAAGGCATGTGCTTTCCAATAATCATTAATTTCATTAGTGTCTTCTGTCAATGAGATAACTTTGTAAGCAACACGACGACCAACAGTTCTTATGTCAGAATTATATTGTTGCGTAATGTTGTTGTTTTGTAGATATTGAAGCATATTATCCTCAAAAACCTGCATCACACGAACTTCAACAGCTTTAAGATTTACAGTTTCAAAATATATTGGAGTAGACGCTGCATTAGGGAGTACTGTCCCTTTGGATAGTAAGCGAACATTGGGTTTTAATTGTTCAAAGGAAACCCATTCTGAAAAAGTATTTTTCAACCTGTATCCATATTCACTTTTTATTCCTTCAAAAACATTCACCCGCACTTGCCCTGTAATACGATTTGATGGATATACTTTTAAGATATTTCCATTAGTTTCAAAACGTAAGTTTTCCGAATTTTCTATGGTTACCAAACCATTTAAATTTTGATTTTCTTTAAGGGGCTCAGAAAAATTTAAGGTTAATACAGCATTAGGCGATGCAGTTGTTTTTGCATCAACCACCACAAATTTGTTTA
>CAZYRG010000247.1:2531-4864 GCA_964650425.1 uncultured Flavobacteriaceae bacterium | reverse complement strand
GGGGGCGTGATGAATTTGCATTACCATTTGGTAATTTTGATGTTAATATTACAGTTCCAGCGGACCATATTTTAGATGGTACAGGATATTTAACTAATAGAGAAGAAGTATTCTCTAAAGAGATGATGAAGCGATTTGAACTAGCAAAAAAATCATATGATGAGCCTGTTTTAATCGTTACACAAGAAGAGGCAGAGAAAACAGAAAAATCAAAAAGTAAGGATAAAAAGACTTGGAAATTATCAGCACAGATGGTTCGTGATTTTGGTTTTGCAACATCTCGTAAGTTTATCTGGGATATGATGGCTGTTAAGCTTGACACTAAAGATGTAATGGCTGTTTCAATGTATTCTAAGGAAGGAAATCCACTTTGGGGAGATTGGTCTACAAAAGTAGTGGCAAGTACCTTAAAGAGTTACTCGCGTATGACGTTTGATTACCCGTATCACAAAGCCATTTCTGCTCACGCGCCAATGGGGATGGAGTATCCAATGATATGCTATAACTTTGGTCGACCAAATAAAGACGGTACGTATTCAGACCGTGTTAAGTTTGGTATGATGGGTGTTATTATCCATGAGGTAGGTCACAACTGGTTTCCTATGATCATAAATAGTGATGAGCGTCAGTGGACATGGATGGATGAAGGTTTAAATACATTCGTACAATATGTTGCTGAGCAAGATTTTGGAGAATGGTTTCCAGCAGCACTATCAGAAGGACAAACAAAATATCCGTCTCGTCGTGGACCTGCTAAAAACATCGTAAGATACATGGGAGGTAATCAAGATTTTATTGCCCCAATTATGACTAAAGGTTTGAACACCTATCAATTTGGAAGCAATGCCTATTCTAAGCCTGCTACAGGACTTAATATTCTAAGGGAAACTGTAATGGGACGTGACTTATTTGACTATTCATTTAAGGAGTATGCTAATCGTTGGAAATTTAAGCATCCAACCCCAGAAGATTTTTTCCGAACAATGGAAGATGCATCAGCTGTTGATTTAGATTGGTTCTGGAGAGGTTGGTTCTTCACAACAGATTATACCGACATAGGAATCAAAGAAGTTAAAAAATATGTGGTTACAAAAACACCATCTGCTGAAGGTGAAAAATTGGCTGAGCGTTATAAGCGTTTTGGTATTGAGCCTCAAGATTTAGTATATTTTGTTGCGGAAGGAGAAGAAGGTTATGAAGCAGCTTCAAAAAACAATGAAGACTTAAGTGAGTTGACAACAGTAAAAGAGTTTGTAATGGACAATTTTACAGCAGAACAGCAAAAAGAAATGAAATCGCCTAAGTACTTTTACCAGGTAACATATAATAAGCCAGGAGGATTGGTTATGCCGCTTATAGTTGAGTATACATATGCTGATGGAACAAAGAAGAAAGAGACATTTCCGGCTCAGATATGGAGATTAAACGATACGCAAGCTACACGTGCCATTGCAAGTACAAAAGAGATTGTTTCTATAACTGTTGATCCAGATTTAGAAACTGCTGATGTTGATACATCTAATAACTCATGGCCAAAAGAGGTTAAAGAAAGTGAGTTCAATCAGTTTAAGAATAAAGTTAAAGACTAAATAGTCTAATTTTTATAAAATATAAGCCGACTTTAACGAGTCGGCTTTTTTTATTACACAAACTCACTCTATATTTGCAACATGTTTAGTCAACCTACACTTTTATTTATCGGTGGTACCGAAGTTATTTTCATCCTATTCATTGTAGTGATGGTTTTTGGTGCAGATAAAATTCCTGAAATTGCTCGAGGTCTTGGTAAAGGTATGCGTACACTTAAGGATGCTACTAATGATATCAAGCACGAGGTTACTAAAAGTGCCAAAGAAAATGGTATAATCGATACTGAAGTTACTCAAAGTATAAATGAAGAGTTAAATAAGGTAAGAGATGAGGTAGAAGATTTTGCGGGTTCTGTTAAACGCAAATTGTAATTTAAATCTTCCTGCTTATAGTTAAACCATCTCGTATAGGTAAGACTACAGTTTCAATTCTAGAATCATTTTTAAGTAATGTATTATAGTCCAATACCGCTTTTGTTGAGGTGTCTTTAGGATTTAGTTTTTCAATCACTTTTCCATGCCATAGAACGTTGTCAGATAATATAATTCCACCAGGTTTTAGTTTATCTATAATCAAATGAAAATAATTACTGTAGTTTGGTTTATCAGCATCAATAAAAACCAAATCAAAAACAGCATCTATTTCAGGTATAAGTTCTAATGCGTTTCCGACATGTTGAATGATTTGGTCTCCATAACCAGATTTATCAAAATATTTTCGTTGAAAATCTTCTAGTTCTTCAT
>CAZYRG010000247.1:0-2431 GCA_964650425.1 uncultured Flavobacteriaceae bacterium | reverse complement strand
TAGCTTAAAATTCGTTTTACTAATTTATCTTTTGCTTCTTGATTATCACCACAAAGCCACTGTATAACATTATCTTCCCAAATTGCATCATGCTGGTCTTTAGTAATGATGTCTTGTTCCATAGCTAAATCTAAAATTTTACCAGGATAAGAAGATTGTTGAGCACTTTCCATTTCTCCCAAAGGATACGGGTCATCTAATCCCATTATGACTTGATTAGAACTTTGGTTTTTGATGAGTAAATCTAAAGAACCAGTATCATGTACTAGGGTATCAAAAAAGATATTTTTATGACCAACGGCTTTTCTAGGATGCACTTTATCTTCAAATAAATCTGTTCTGCCATCAAACCCTTGGATACGTCGACCGAGGTTAATCTGTGCTAATTGTCCGCCATGAGCAAAACAGATACGCATGTTTGGGTATTTTTCATAATACCCATTTAAAGTTAAAAAGTGGTAGGCATCGGCACATTGAGCGAGCATCCAAATGAGGTGAAAACGCCAAGATGTGTTCTCTAGTTTTATAAATTTTTCACCATCGTAAGGATGAATTTCAACGGCCAAATTGTATTTGTTAGCAAGCTCGAAAATTGGTTCGTTTTCTTCGTCAAAAATGCAACGCCACGTACCAATAGTATCCATATAGTGAGTAGGTAAACATAATAAACTCATGCCTAAAACTTCGACACAACGCTCAATTTCCCAGCATGCACCACGAACAAACCCTGGGTGTACTACAAATCCTGTGGTAAATTTACTAGGGTTTTCGTATTGTACTCTGGCATTAAAATCATTTTGAAAGCGTAAGGCTTGTTTCATTTCTTCCAGACGCAGTCCATTACCGTAGAGCTGAGATAGGTTTAAAACAACCGCGTGGTCTATTTTAAAATGCTCCATCCAAGCCAATTTTTCGTCTAAGAAAAAACTGGAATCTGTGATGGGTCTATTCCAATCTTTTTGAAGCATAAATTTACGATCCTTATCTACCCAAAAAATACCTTTATCTTTCATAAATTGAGGTATTTCCTCAGGATAAGGTAAAAGATGAGAATGCCCGTTTATACGAAGTTTTTGTTTAGTCATTAAGTTGTACTTTCTTAGGTGGTTCCATTAAGGCCTTACAATTTGGGCATTTCCGTTTTGTTTCATCTCCATAATACGCATCAAAGATTTTTGGCATATCGGTTTCAATATTATCTAAAGTAAAATCTTCTTCGTATAGTTTGGTTGTACAATTTTCGCAGAACCAAAGTAAAGCGTCTTTAATACCTTCTTCTCGAGGATATTCTATAACTAAACCGACAGTATTTTCGGCACGTTGCGGTGAATGCGGAATTTTTGGAGGTAATAAAAATATATCACCTTCTTTTATATGAATGTCTTTTGGCTCACCATCATCAATTACTTTAAGCACAATATCACCTTCAATCTGATAGAAAAATTCAGGAGTTTCGTTGAAATGGTAATCTTTTCTGCTATTAGGACCACCAACAACCATAATTATAAAATCACCATCTTTCCAAACCACTTTATTACCAACGGGAGGCTTCAATAAATGACGATTTTCTTCAATCCATGCTTTAAAATTAATTGGAGGATATAGCTTACTCATTCTGTTTTTGGTTTAATGTTGCGTTATAAAGTTACAAACTTTTAGTTCTCCCACCATCAACAGGAAGGTTTATTCCATTAATATAAGCTGCGCGCTCACTTGCTAAAAATGTAATAGCATCAGCAGTTTCTTCAGGTTTAGCAAAGCGTTTTGCAGGTACGGTATTTTTCATCGCATCTGCAGATTCTTCCTCTGTTTTCCCTGTTTTTGCTGATTTGTTTTTAATGATTTGCGTTAAACGCTCTGTTCCAGTTGCTCCGGGAAGTACATTATTTACTGTAATACCAAATTGTCCTAACTCATTAGCTAAGGTCTTACTCCAATTGGCAACAGCACCGCGTATGGTATTACTAACGCCAAGACCATCAAGTGGTTGTTTTACTGATGTGGAAATTACATTAATAATTCTACCGAAGTTTTCTTCTTTCATAAAAGGAACTAGTGCTTGTGCTAACACATGATTACATTTTAGGTGCTGTGTGAATGCGTTTTCAAATTCTTCTAAACCCGCAGAAAAAACTGGACCTCCAGCTGGACCTCCAGTATTATTAACCAGAATATGAAAACCATGATTTCTTGAAATATAGTCCGTAATCTTAATTCTTAGTTCAGTAGGGTTGGAAAAATCAGCAACAATGTAATCGTGATTTCTATGTTGTGGCAATTCTGAAAGCACAGCTTTTAATTTTTCTTCATTCCGAGCAATTAAAGTTACTATCGTTCCTTCTTCAGCTAACGCCATTGCTGTCGCTTTTCCAATACCTGCAGTGCTTCCACAAACTAAAGCGTATTTATTATTTAATTCTAGATTCATAAT
>CAZYRG010000246.1:0-4865 GCA_964650425.1 uncultured Flavobacteriaceae bacterium | reverse complement strand
AATAAATACAGCGAAGCTGATGTATTTGCGGTAGCTTAAAGATGTAATAGACTTTTCTATTGGATAATGTGGGTTTAACTAAAAACCTCCTATCTTTAGCTAAAGCAAAGTCTTAGCATGAAAAACATACTTCTCGGAATTCTAGTGACATTGGTAGCTGGTTTTGTATTTCGCTATTGCGAAAACAAACAAGATGCGCAACAAGCTACCTTGCAATCTTCGCAATTACTGCAAGAACAACTCAAAAATGTAGGTAAACTTATCGTAACCGAAGGACATTTTTCTGATGTAATGACTTATAAGGATGCGAAGAAATTCTATATGGATTTATATACCTCCGAGAAAAAAGCGCTTGTTATCGTTAATGCCGATGTAACTATTGCTTATGATCTTAGTAAAATTAGTTACGATATTAATCAAGATACCAAAACACTTACAATTACGAATATCCCTAAGGAAGAAGTAAAAATTTATCCTGATTTGGAATATTATGACATCAAACAAGAATACCTAAATCCATTTAGCGAAGTAGACTACAATCGTATCAAATCTAAAGTGAATGAACAATTACAACAAAAAATCAATACTTCTAAGTTAAAATCTAATGCACAAAACCGATTAATTAGTGAATTACAGCAGCTTTTAGTATTAACAAATTCCCTTGGATGGACACTAACATATCATAACACCACCATTACTACAGAAGACGCACTACCGCAATTGGTGCCTTAAAAAAGTACTAGCGAAGGATTAAAGGCTTCATCGTATTATTGATACTCACATAGTACAACCCTCTAGGCAAACTATCTACCAAAATAGCTTGTCTCCCTGACGCTACATTCCCAGATCGAACCAAAGCACCTTTGGTATTAAAAAGCTCAAATTTGATTTTTTGGCTAGTATTAATAAAGAAAAAAGTTTTGGCAGGGTTGGGATAGAGTACAGTTTTTGATTTTGTCGAAGCATTATTAGCTGTAGACAAACTACAATCGGCATCTTTGACAAATTGTTGCCCCGTATCATAATCAATATCCAGATCTATAGGAATATCTTCAAAAATTAGCTGTTCCCCATTTGTAGAAGTAATTCTTAGATCCATAGGTGGTTTGATACCATTTTCTTCAATAAAAAAGTTAAACAAAACACGATCTACAGGTTTCCATGTATCTGAAGTCGTTTTATACTCCATTTTTTCAATTCCGAACTTAATATCGCGGAATTGTATCGCTGTCCAATATTGGGATGATCCTTCTTTAAAATTAATTTTGATATTTTTATTTTGCCTATCGCATGGTACATATTTCCATGTAATAGGTACTCTACCATCAATCACATCAGCAATTTGAGCAAAAGCGGGTTCAGACAAATCCACATCCCCTTCCTTGCATTCAGGACAACGATCTACTACACGTAAGACTACTTTTCCTTTTGGTCCAGTCACCTCAATACAAGCACCACAAGCATCACTACCATTATAATCAGGTGTATTTAATGCTGCATACATAAAATCTGTGCTTGCGATAGGCAAGGAACAATTACCTGAAGAAGTCCCCGCAATACTTGCATAATACGTTCCTTCCCCTTCATGAATCGTATTGTCGCAATTCTGAGCAAACATAACATTGCATATTACTACTAGGAATAATGTTATAAAAAATCGCATAAGCGTTTTATAATGAAGTTTTAAGTTGGTTTTTTATTATAACTATTTTTTAGGAAAAAAATTATTCTCTCATCTCTAAAAAATCAATAATTACAAAAAACCACACTACCATCAACTTTAGAACGATGGCATATAACCACATGCACAGCAATCTCTTTTGTCGGCCACAAGCTTACATGTTTTAGGATATAACGCTACTTTTCTTAAGATATTTATCCAACATCAATACCATTTTATCGCGATCTATCGGTTTTGACAAAAAGTCATCACAACCAGCATTATACGCGTTATTAATATCTTCTGATGAAGAATAAGCCGTCTGTACAACAATTGGAATTTCTGGAAATAATTTTTTGATATTTCTTGTAGCATCATAACCATCCATCACAGGCATCTTGATATCCATAAAAATCATATCAAAATCCTTTTGTTCCTTACAAGCATCAATAGCCAAAGCTCCATTTTCTGCATGTACAATAGAAAATTTATAATCAATAGCTTTTTCAATTACTTTTCTCAAATACAAATAATTGACCATACTATCCTCAGCTATTAATATCTTATAATTATGACTCGTAGTGTTTACCTCTTTATGCTGAGGAATATTGGTTTTTGTTATTTTTTCTTGCTTTGTAAAACCTTCAAATGGTAGTTGTACTTTAAAAACAGCTCCTCTTCCAATAGCGGAATCCACTGTTAGATCGCCTCTCATCAGTTGTACATTTTCTTTAGCAATAGCCAAACCTAAGCCCAAACCTCCATGCTGTCCAGACATTGTTTTATCTACTTTAGAAAATGGGTCAAATATAAATTTTTGATCATAGGTCGCAATTCCAATACCGGTATCACTTACTGAAATTTCTAATATACTATCTGAAATCGAATACCCTACTTTCACACTTCCAAACTCTGTGAATTTTATAGCATTTTCTAAAATGTGACTTAGAATTTTATGAAGTTTGACTTTATCAATTAAAATATATTTTTCTTTGTATTCGGGATGGGACTGAAAACTTAAGTCTAGTTTTTTTGCTGTCGCATTTTCTTGAAAAATATCGATCAAGTCTGCTATCAATTCCTCTATATTGGTCTTTTCTGCCTTTACCGTAATTCTATGTCCATGCAAGCGAGACACTTCTACAATATCATCGATCACCCTGGTCAATTGCGTAGTACTTTTTTGTATTATATCAACATACTGTTCTCGATCTTCTAATGGTAAATCTGCTTTTAACATATTTGAAAAACCGACAATTCCATTCATCGGGGTTCTTACTTCATGAGCAATATTACGCCAAAACACCGTCTTGATCCTATCACATTCTTCTGCACGATCTTTGGCTAAACTCAATTTCATAGTTTTCTTTTTCACTTTCTGGTTGAGCGCAGCATTGATACAAAGAATAAAAGCACTAAATAACAACAAAGCTCCCACCAAAGAGTACCAAAAAGTAGGTTTCATATAAAATGGAACTACAATACTCAACATCCAATTATCAATAATAGCTTTCTGCTCTTTGTGTTCAATAGTACTAATTGTTTTTTCGAAAATAGTATTCAAAACCGTGAGTTCATCTCGCGTAGCAAAACCCAAAGTACACTTATAAGGAATCTCACCAACAATATGTGCATTGTCCTTTCCTTTCTTTTTCAAAAAATAAGAAATCGTAGACGGCATAGATATAAAAGCATCCGCCTTGCCTTCCAAAACGGCATTAACACCGCTTTTGTCATTAATTACCGTACTGAAATAATATTCAGGATGCTCCTTTATCAAATACTCATTAACCGAATATTTATCCACAGTAACAATTCTGTCTCTTTTGAAATCATCTATCGTGCTGCCTTTAGGAAACTTCTTGTTAGCCAGTATCGCATAGGGTTGCACAAATATGGGCTTTGTGAAATTTAAATAATCTTTGCGGCTTTCCGTTTCTTGGATCTCTATGATTACATCGACTTTGTCTTCTTTTGCATCTTCTAAAACAGTGTACCATGCTGGGTAATATACGCGCTGAAATTCGTAACCTATTTTTTCCTCAATCAAACTGAAATAGTCAATAAAAATTCCTTTTACTTCATTATTATCATCTATAAATTGATAAGGAGGATATTCGGGATAGATGGCTACGGTAAGACCTGGATGCTCCTTGAGCCACAATTCTTCTTCAGCCGTTAAAAAATCACTACTACTTTCCTTACATGCACCCAAAAGTGCAACGAAAAAAAATAGGAGTACTCGGAGGATATAGTGTACTTTTCTTTTCAAAAATCTAGTTATTAGATAGTGTGTAAATTTGCATTATTCTTATTAAAGGTAGGGTATTAAAGGGTTATTCCCAAAACTACCATTTAAAAGCACCTATAAGCGCTTTGCTTCTTCCCAAAAAACATCCATCTCCGCCAGAGTCATGTCTTGTAATTTCTTGTTTTTTTCGGTCGCTTTTTGTTCTAGGTATTGAAAGCGTTTTATGAATTTTTTATTGGTGCGTTCCAGTGCATCTTCAGGGTTAATTTTGAGAAAGCGCGCATAATTGATCATCGAAAACAGCACATCTCCAAACTCCGATTCGATAGCATCTTTATCAGCAGCTTTAACTTCTTCTTGTAATTCTGCCAATTCTTCCTGTACTTTTTCAAACACTTGTTGCGGTTCTTCCCAATCAAAGCCCACCCCAGCAACTTTGTCTTGTATTCTACTTGCTTTTACTAAAGCCGGTAGGGATTTAGGGACGCCTTCCAAAACACTTTTCTTTCCTTCTTTGAGTTTTAATTGCTCCCAATTCTTCTTGACTTCCTCTTCATCTGCTACCTCTACATCACCATAAATATGTGGGTGTCTATGGATCAGTTTTTCACAAATCTCATTCGCCACATCCGCGATATCAAAATCCCGAGTCTCACTTCCGATTTTAGCATAAAAAACAATATGCAATAATAAATCCCCTAATTCTTTTTTGACCTCTTGCAAGTCATTATCCAGAATCGCATCACCTAGTTCATAGGTCTCTTCGATGGTCAAGTGACGAAGACTTTGCAGGGTTTGCTTTTTGTCCCACGGGCATTGCGCACGAAGCTCCTCCATAATAGTTAATAGACGGTCAAAGGCTTTTAATTGTTCAGATCTGCTATTCATATTGAGTTTTTGGTTTCTGGTTTCTGGTTTCTGGTTTCTGGTTTCTGGTTTCTGGTTTCTGGTTTC
>CAZYRG010000245.1:0-4868 GCA_964650425.1 uncultured Flavobacteriaceae bacterium | reverse complement strand
TGAGCACCACGCGCACGCATCGCCGTAAAGGCTTCGTGACCTGGTGTATCCAAGAATGCTATTTTCTGTCCATTATCCAATTGTACACCATAGGCTCCGATATGCTGGGTAATCCCACCACTCTCGCCAGCGATCACATTTTCTTTACGAATATAATCTAGTAAGGACGTTTTACCATGATCAACATGCCCCATTACTGTTACAATAGGCGCTCTATCTACAAGATCTTCTGGACTATCAGGAATTTCTTCTATCGCCTCTTCAATATCAGCAGTAACAAAATTCACTTCATAACCAAACTCATCCGCAACAATAGATAAGGTCTCTGCATCGAGACGCTGGTTCATCGTAACCATAATTCCTAACGTCATACAGGTAGAAATCACATTAGTTGTCGGAACATCCATCATCGTTGCAACTTCAGAAACGGTTACAAATTCCGTTACTTGAAGCACTTTACTTTCTTGCTCTTGTAATGCAGCATCGTCTTCTGTTTTCTGACGGTGCTGATCTCTTTTATCTCTACGATACTTTGAAGACTTCGACTTCGACGATTTCCCCTGTAATTTCTCTAAGGTTTCCCGTACTTGTTTTTGTACTTCTTCTTCGCTTGGCTCTTCTTTTACAATAGGTGCGCGTCTTCCTTTTCCAGAACCACCTCTACCTTTATTGAAATTACCACCTCCGCGGTTATTTCCTGAATTACCACCTCCTGGCCCTCCAGTTTCTTTGCTAATTCTTCTGCGACGTTTTTTCTTAGCATCGTCACCTCCTGCAGACTTCTCTTCTTTTTTCTTTGCTGGTTTAGCAAACTTCGACAAATCTATTTTCTGACCCGTGAAATTTGGACCATCTAATTTTTTATATTGTGTTTCGACAATTTTTGGAGCTACCTCTTCCTCTTCAGCAGCTGGAGTTGTTGCCTCAACTGTTGGCGGCGGAGTTGGCGTTTCTTCTTTCACTGGTGGCGGTGTATCCTTCTTTGATCCCAAATCCACAGATTGTGCAACTTTGACAATCCCCTTCTTTTGCGGACGATTTGACACTACCTCTGGCGCCTTAGACTCCTCAGTCTTTTTTGCTTCAGGTGCTTTTGGAGCTTTTTCTACTTTTTTGGGCGCTTCTTCTTTTGGAGCTTCTTTCTTATTAAGATCAATCTTACCTACTTGCTTAGGACCATCTAATCTAGCTTTCGCTTTGATGATCTCACGAGCAGTAGCACGTTTCCGCTTCTCTTCTTGCTCCGTCTCTAGCTGAACACGCAAGGCTTCTTTTTCCTTACGTTTTTCTTCACCTACTTCTTTGGACGCCACTTTTTTGCTTTTGTCCGTCTGAAATTGATCCGTAAGAAGTTGATAGATCTCTGGAGATATTTTTGAAGTAGGACGTGCCTCTATCTCGTGTCCTTTGGAACTTAAAAAGTCCACAGCACGGTCTAGCGAGATGTTGAATTCACGTAATACCTTATTTAATCTCATTGTTCTTGCTTCAGCCATAAACGCCTGTATAATTCTAAAATTTGCTCAAATATAATTCAAATGCGATAATTAATCACTTTATGTATTAGAAAATCTATTTCAACTCCCCATTACACAAATCCATTGAATCGCTATATTCCTCAAAGCCTTGTCTAAACACTTGCTATTACCTAGCAAAAATCGCTACACTCCAACTTTAAAAAACCACTTTATTTTATTAAAACTTTGATCAATAGATCTTATCGATCTATTTAATCTTCAAATTCAGATCGTAATATTCGCATTACTTCACTAATCGTCTCTTCTTCAAGATCTGTTCTTTTAACCAAATCTGCCACATCATGTTCGATGATACTTTTTGCGGTATCCAATCCAATTTTAGCAAATTCTTCAATGATCCAAGAATCGATTTCATCAGAAAACTCTGTTAACTCTACATCTTCTTCTACTCCTTCTCTAAACACATCAATCTCATAACCCGTCAAATGACCCGCCAATCGAATGTTGTGACCACCACGACCAATTGCTTTAGAAACCTCTTCTGGCTTCAACATCACTTCTGCTCTTTTCGTTTCTTCGTTCAACTTGATCGAAGTCACTTTGGCCGGACTCAATGCTCTGGTGATAAATAATTGAATATTATTCGTATAATTAATTACATCAATATTTTCATTGCCCAGTTCACGGACGATACCATGAATACGAGACCCCTTCATACCAACACAAGCACCTACAGGATCAATTCTATCATCATAAGAATCTACTGCTACTTTTGCTTTCTCTCCAGGAACACGCACCACTTTCTTCACACTAATCAACCCATCAAATACCTCAGGGATTTCAGATTCAAATAATTTCTCTAAAAACAATGGCGATGTTCTAGACATAATAATTGAAGGTTTATTTCCTTTGAGCTCTACACTCTCAATAATCCCTCGAACATTTTCTCCTTTTCTAAAGAAATCTGATGGTATCTGCCTTTCTTTAGGCAAAATCACTTCATTACCCTCATCATCCAACAAAATAATTGCTCTGTGACGAATATGATGTACTTCTGCCGTATAGATCTCCCCTTCTAATTCCTTGAACTGCTTGTAGACATTCGTGTTATCGTGCTCATGAATCTTAGAAATCAAATTCTGACGCAATGCCAAAATAGAACGTCTTCCTAACTGTATTAATTTCACTTCTTCAGAAACATCTTCCCCCACCTCAAAATCAGGCTCAATCTTACGAGCTTCAGCTAACGATATTTCTTGATTTTCATCTTCTACCTCTCCATCCGCTACTACAACACGATTTCTCCAAATTTCTAAATCACCTTTATCCGGATTGATAATAATATCAAAATTCTCATCATCTCCATATTTCTTTTTCAACGCGTTCCTAAAAGTTTCTTCCAAAATCGCCATTAGAGTAACACGATCGATAAGTTTGTCGTCTTTAAACTCTGAAAATGAATCTATGAGTGCGATATTTTCCATAGTATATCTCTTAATTAAATGTTATCATCACTTTAGCCTCGACGATATCGTCATAAGCTATTTTTGCTTCTTTCTGTACAGTTACCTTTCCTTTTCCAACGGGTTTAGGCTCTCTTGCTTTCCATTGTAAAAGAATACCTTCTTCATCTACCGTTGTTAGCTTTCCCTCAATGTTATCCTCTTGGGTTTTGACCGCCAAACTTCTACCTACATTCTTTTTATACTGGCGTCTGTGCTGTATTCCTTCCGAAACACCTGCAGACAATACATCCAAAGAAAAGTCCTCTATTTCACGATCGAGATTATGCTCTATCGCTCTACTCATAGCGATACAATCATTTACCGTTACACCATTATCACCATCAATAATTACTACAATCTTATTCCCGGACTGAATCGAAAAATCTATCAAAAAGAGTGATTCATTTTCCTGAAGTGCATCTTGCAATAATTCTTGCACTTTTTCTTTTAACATACTACCAGACTAGATAAAAAGAGGGGACTTTTCGTCCCCTCGCCCTATATTCTTAATTTTTTACGGTGCAAATATAGGAATAATTTCTCATTAATTGAAACACTTAAGCCTTAGAGACATTCTCAATAAAGCATTATTTATAATTACCCAAAAAACCTTGCTCACCGCAACTACCATAAATGAATTATTATTTGTACCTTTAAGTAAGCTTCAACATGCTGAATAAAAAAATGTTGCACTCTATTTGAAGAGCACAGAACAAACAACCTAAACGAATTTCTAAAACAAAACAAAATGAAACGCATTCTTGTACCTACAGACTTTTCTGAACATTCTATTAATGCGCTAAAAGTAGCTGCGCAACTAGCTAAAAAATATGATAGTGAAATCTACTTACTACACATTTTGGAACTCCCATCGCATGCCGTGGACCAAATGTCTGGAGGAAGCTCTAGTGTGGTGCCAGAAGCCATTTTCTTTATGAAAAGTGCACACAACCGTTTTGAGGAATTATTAGCACAAGATTTTCTAAAAGGACTTACTGTGCATGAAACCGTGAACTCCAACTTTGACAAAGCCTATAATGGCATTATTGAAAGTAGTAAAGAATGTAATGCCGAAATGATCATTATTGGTTCTCATGGATCAGAAGGACTAGAGGAGCTACTCGTTGGTTCTAACACTGAAAAAGTTGTACGGAATTCCAACATCCCTGTACTTGTCATAAAACACGAACACGAAGTATTCAAAGTTGATCATTTTGTCTATGCTACCGCGTTTAAAGACGAGGACGTAGCTTCGCTTAAAAAAGCCAGTGCTTTTGCTCAAGAAATAGATGCGACACTGCATTTGCTGTATATCAATACTGCCAATAAATTCAAAACGGATGGCGAGATCAAAAAAATGACCGATACTTTTATAGCCAAAGCGCAATTAAAAAATTGCGAAGTTCATACTTATAATGACCGAACTGTAGAACGTGGCATCCTTAATTTTGCTAAAAAAATAGATGCTGGTATTATTGGAATTAGCACGCATGGTCGTCAAGGGATCTCCCACTTTTTTAATGGAAGTTTGAGTGAAGATTTAGTGAATCATGCGCAACGTCCTGTGTTGACCTATAAAATATAAGTCCCTTTTGGTTGTTTTACTCAAGATAAATTCATCTAACAGCAAACAGACTAAAAACACAATTTTCTAGAACAAAAAAACAGACTGCCTGAAAAGTAGCTTTAAACCTAAAATGTCATATTGATCGCAGTCGAAATGAATTGAAATTCGATACTTGTTATTTCTCGACTGCGCTCGAAAAGACATTTAAATTTACTTTTAAAGATATTTTATATCAGACTATTATAACGCTCTTCAAACAACGTCCTCAGGATAAACTTCTCACCCTTCAACATATATTTATATGAATAAAAAAAGGAA
>CAZYRG010000244.1:1870-4876 GCA_964650425.1 uncultured Flavobacteriaceae bacterium | reverse complement strand
TTTATCCAATCGAACCCTGGTTTACAATCCCGTTTTAACCGTTATTTTGAATTTGACCATTTTAGTCCCGATGCATTGCTCAAAATCTTTAAACTCATTACCAAAAAAGGAGATTTTGAATTGACCGAAGATGCTGAAGATAAACTGTTGGCTATTATAGAACGTGTTCATGAAAAAAAACATCGTGGATTCGGAAATGCCCGTGTGGTACGAAATCTCTTTGAAAAAATAATCGAGCGACAAGCAAATCGTATCATTACCATCACACCAATTACCGAAACCCTCCTCAAAACGTTAACCGAAGAAGATATTCCGCCGATTTTGAAAACCGTCAAAGAATTATTGGTTTTTGAGGAAGAAGAATAACGAAGCAGTTGGCAGTCTCAGTTGACAGTTTATAAAACTGCAAGCAGATTACTTAAAACAAAATTTATGACATTACAAGATTTATTAGACTGGTTTGGACAACATCAATATTGGGTGTTGGGGTATTTCTTAGGGCTTTTAGTATTGACGATTTTGATCACTTTAATACTGAACAAAAAGAACATAAATAGTCTCAAATATGTAATGAGTGCTATTGTCTATGGTGTGGCCGTTCCTGGAATTCTTGCGACTATTTTGGTGTTGTATAGCTTATTTATCCTCCGAACGAGCTTACTCCAAGTAAGCGTAATCGCCTATTTTGTTCCAATATTAGCAGCAATTTTGACACTTTTTATCTTGAATAAAAAAGTCCATATGAACCAAATTCCTGGTTTCAAACGCTTATCTGCGCTATTACTCATGATCCTAATCAGTTTTGCTATTGTATTTGTCTTACAAAAGATGTACTTTGGAGTGTTTTTTATTGGCGGATTTGGACAGCTAATACTCGTATTCGCAGTGGTTTTGATTGTATTAAAATTTGCTTGGGCCAGATTTACGAAGTAAAAAAATAATTAGAATGGGTAACAAATACCTAAAAATTTATACTAATAAAATGAAGTGTGTACCAATAAAGGGATAAATTAATAGTATTTTACATAAATTTGTCGCACACCCAACCTAACAAACAACGAATCTATTTTTAAATGGCTAAAGAAAAATTTAATTGGAAAGGGCTTTTTATCAATGAGGAAACTTCCGGAGATCAAAAATCTCAAGAAACCACTCCAAAAGCAGATGAAGCACCTGTTAAAACTTTTCCAACTTCCAGTACTTCTAATTCTAAATTTCCAGACCAGCCACCAAAACCGGTTGCTGCCAGTAGTGACATTCTAGGTAAAGTAATAGAAATGTATGAATCTGGATTCGATTCTTTAAATACGCCTGGGTACGATTTCTATGAATTTTTTAAGGCAATACAAGCGGTTGGTTCTAACGATGCTTCTGTATACAAAATGGCTTTGACCATGGCCCAAGGGGTTGATCCAAAAGTAACAAAAACCTCTTTGTTGTCACAGGCTGATTTTTACATTAAAGAAATTGACAAAGTTCATAAGCAATATGCTACGCAAGGCAATTCTAAAAAGAATAGCATTCTTAGCACACAAAAAAACAGTAAAGATGCATTAACTAATGAGATTACGGCATTAGAAAAACAACTCCTAGAGCTCCAGAATAAAATCAGTCAAAAGAAAGAAAAATTACAATCGCTGGATGTTGATTTGATGACGGATGTCTCAGAAATAGATCAAAAAATCATTGCTAACGATGCTGCTAGATCCAAAATTCTAGAAACGATCACCACGGTAATTGATGGTATTAAAAATAATTTATAAAACAACCTATGGATATTAAAGAATCACAGAGCCATGTATTAGATCTGCCTATCCTGAAGCATTTTGATGACGAAAAAGGGGAAATATCTTTAAACCCTAAGAATTGGCGAAATGGAGAGAAGGGGTTGAATACTTTTCTAAAAATAGCACTATTTGCAGGATTAGGATATGCCGCTTGGATTTATATATTGCCACCACTATTTACGGCTTTAGGACAAGTAATTGCTTTGGCGGGCGTAGCGGTATTTGTGGTCTTTTTCATTTTGATGCTTCCGATTATTTTCAAATTTTTGAGAAGAGTAACACGCGGTATTCACAAATCGTTGATCAAGCATGATCCGTTTGGAGAGCTACAAGATCAAAAACAAAAAATGCTTCGTAATCGCAAAGTTTTTAAAGATTCTAAGGCGAAAATTAAGGCGCTCAAAAATAACATGGAGCAAGAAGCTTTTAAGGCCGAAAAAGAAGCTAAAGATTTTCAAGATCAGGTAGTCGCACTGCAAAAACATGCCGAGAAAATCAAAAGCAAAATGGAAGCCATTGTCAAAGAAAAAGGCAGTGCCGGAAAAGACACCGATGAATATGTAGAATTGCATAGCGCCCTAGCTAAAAAGCTTTCGCAATCACAACAAATAGCACATCAATTAAAACAAAGCAAGAGTTTTATCCAAAAATATGGTAGTCGTGCTAGTGTAATGGGTAAACTAGACCGCAAACTGACTTTGGCAGGAACAGCAATTGATATTAAAATCTCTGATTTTGATGTCACTATTAGAATGTTGGAAAAAGAATTTGAGTTTGCCAAAACTGCTCGTGCAGCCACAGATGGTGCAAAATCAGCAATGTTATTTACCAAAGATTGGGAACTGGAATATGCACTCGACGTGGTGACAGAAACCATTGCTATGGATATTGCCAAAACACAAGAAAACCTATCAGATATTGATAGCCTTACGTCAAAATATGATGTAGACAGTGATGAATTATATGCACAATTAGACACCTTAGCAGAAAAAATACAAACCGGAAAAGATTACATTCCGGAAGCCAAAAAGTATAACAACCCCAATTACAAACTCACCGCCGAAGATAAACAAGAGAGTGGCGGTTTTGGGAATATGTTTGATTAATTAAAATTAAGAATTACAACCATGGGTAAAATTTTACGAACCAAGAAACTAACTACCTTTTCAGAACTTTTAATAGTCCTTGTGCTACTCGGCGGAATCCTAGGAGCGGTCTA
>CAZYRG010000244.1:0-1770 GCA_964650425.1 uncultured Flavobacteriaceae bacterium | reverse complement strand
GAACTTCGAAATATGCAGATGAAATTCATCGAAGAGTTTGATCGTGGTGAAGAATTTCCGGATTCTGACAAAAGTGCTTTTGCCATCATGATGATGGGAGATGGTGCGCCATTTTATATCAGTACCATGCAACAAGCTCTGGATGATAAGTTTGGAAAAGACAAGTACCACGTACAAGTTGTTGGAGCTGTTGGATTAAGTTATGGTGAGGATAAATTAATAGGACCACCAAGTTGGAAAGTAGATCCACAAAGCATGAAAGGCTCTTTGATTTCTGCCGTATTAGGTGATGGGGATTGGGTAACAGCCTTGAACTATGCCTTTGCAAATGGATTAAAAGTAAATCCTGATGTAACGACTTATGATCCAGAAGCGGTCAACTTCTACCCTTCTCAGGATGATGATTACATCAAGTCTGCAGAAGAATTGATCAAATCTCAAAAAGCGGGTTGGACGGTACCACTTAAAGAAGTGAAAAAAGGAAAACTTACTGGAAAAACGATCAATAAAAAAGTAGACGGATGTGCTACCTGGACACCTGGAGACAAAATGGTCTTTGATGCGTTAAGTGGATTTACCGATATTATCTCTACTAAAGAATTTAATAACCAGATGGCTACTACCGTGATTGCGGTAAAAGAATGGTCGATCAAGCACCCAGATATCGTAAGTAACATCTTAAAATCTGCATTGACAGCTTCGAACCAAATGAAGCAGTATGATGAATGGGCGGTGCGTGCATCAGAGGCTGTTGCAACAACCTATGATTTGGAGTCTGCAAAATACTGGTACGACATGTTCAAGGGGCAAAAAGGCAGCAAAAATGGTATTGAATATAATATGGGAGGTTCTCGTGTATTCAATTACTCGGATGTGATGCAGTATTATGGAATCACTGATGGTACCAACCGTTATAAAGCGGTATACAATCAAGTTTCTTCCTATTTGAAGGAACTGAACCCTTTTGGATTCAATGAATCGGTAAAACGTATCGTTCCTTATGACGAAGCGGTCAACTTATACTTTGTTAAAAACATCAATGATATTGATGCAGGATCAGCTTATAAACCTGATTACACCAAAAAGGCCGATCATGTCTTGGCATCGGGAGAATGGAAAATTAATTTTGATACCGGTAATGCACATATATCTAGTTCTTCAGCAAATACATTAGAAAGTATTTACAACCTTCTTATACAGGCAGAAGACACTAAGTTAAAACTAGAAGGTCATACGGATAATACCGGATCTACAGAAGCGAATTACGACCTATCACAACGACGTGCTCAGGCTGTAGTCACCTTTTTACGAGGCAAAGGAATTCCGCAGTCTCGTTTCCAAACGGTGATTGGTAAAGGAGAAGATGAGCCTGTTGCTAACAATGGTACACCTGCTGGTCGTTCTAAAAACCGCCGTGTAGTCATTACATTGCTTAACTAATAGTATTTTTGAATAGTATCAAAAAGCTGTCTTTGGATACGCATCGTATGTGGTTTTCCTAGACAGCTTTTTTTGTAATGATCTATTGGGTTTATTGTTTAAAAAACATTTTGACATGAAACTTCCATAACGAGTTTTCGACACCCAAGGGAATGATTATATGGAAGTAAGATGTGACCGAAAAAAATAATAAGATAAACGCATGAAACATTTATTCAAGCCTTTTGAGCAAATCAAAAAAAACACCAGTTTAATGATTACCCTATTTTGGGTGATTTTGGTATTGGCTTTTTGGTTTATTTCAAGTATGGGAGAACGGCATTTATTTCC
>CAZYRG010000243.1:1227-4887 GCA_964650425.1 uncultured Flavobacteriaceae bacterium | reverse complement strand
TATATAATTATGGCGTCTCATTACGAAGCACCTATTAGAAGACCTTTAGTAACAGGAGAAAAATCCTATCACGACGTAACTGTCGAGGTTGCTAGACCTGTCGAAGGTAAAGCCAATAGATCATGGTGGATTGTTTTTTCAATTGCTTTGGTTGCTTTCCTTTGGGGAATAGGTTGTATTATTTATACCATATCAACAGGAATCGGCGTTTGGGGTCTTAATAAGACTGTAAACTGGGCTTGGGATATTACCAACTTTGTTTGGTGGGTAGGTATTGGTCACGCAGGAACACTGATTTCTGCAGTACTTCTCTTATTCCGTCAAAAGTGGCGTATGGCAATTAACCGTTCTGCGGAAGCCATGACTATTTTCTCTGTAGTACAAGCAGGTTTGTTCCCAATTATTCACATGGGTCGTCCATGGTTGGCATATTGGGTATTGCCAATCCCTAACCAATTTGGGTCGTTATGGGTAAACTTTAACTCACCATTACTTTGGGATGTATTTGCAATTTCTACATATTTATCTGTATCGTTAGTATTCTGGTGGACAGGTTTATTACCAGATTTTGCAATGATTCGTGATAGAGCTGTTAAACCTTTTCAAAAGAAAATTTATTCTTTGCTAAGTTTTGGTTGGTCGGGTCGTGCTAAAGATTGGCAACGTTTTGAAGAAGTATCATTGGTACTTGCTGGTTTAGCAACTCCTTTAGTACTGTCTGTACATACTATTGTATCGTTTGATTTCGCAACGTCTGTTATACCAGGTTGGCACACCACAATTTTTCCACCTTACTTTGTAGCTGGTGCAATTTTTTCAGGATTTGCTATGGTAAACACACTTCTTATTATCATGCGTAAGGTATGTAGTTTAGAGGATTATATCACAGTACAGCACATCGAATTAATGAACATCGTAATTATGATTACGGGTTCTATCGTAGGTGTGGCATATATTACGGAGTTATTTATCGCTTGGTATTCTGGTGTAGAATATGAACAATATGCATTCTTAAACAGAGCAACTGGTCCTTACTGGTGGGCATACTGGGCAATGATGTCTTGTAATGTATTCTCTCCGCAGTTTATGTGGTTTAAAAAATTACGTACAAGTATTATGTTCTCTTTTGCTATTTCTATCGTAGTAAACATAGGAATGTGGTTTGAGCGTTTTGTAATTATCGTAACATCATTACATAGAGATTACTTACCATCATCATGGTCTATGTTCTCTCCTACATTTGTTGATATCGGAATATTTATCGGAACAATAGGATTCTTCTTTGTACTATTCTTATTGTACTCACGTACATTCCCTGTAATAGCACAAGCTGAGGTAAAAACGATTTTAAAATCATCAGGTGAACGTTATAAAAAGATAAGAGAACGAGGTGATAGTTTAGTTGGTACAGGAGCAGATTCAAGAACCTCTAATAGTAATGCAACTTCAGTTGTTAAAGAAACAGCACATAAAGAAGATAATGCAGATAAAGTAAATAGCCTCTTAGGAAACATCGGAACATTTGATGCCTCTAAAGATTCTGCTGATGATTTAAAGAAAATCAGTGGTGTTGGCCCTAAAATGGAAGGAGTGTTAAATAGCATAGGGATTTACACATTCTTGCAGGTTAGTAAGATGACTAAAAACGAATACGACTTGTTAGATTCAATCACTGGTTCTTTCCCCGGAAGAGCAGAGCGTGATGATTGGGCAGGACAAGCTAAAAACTTATTAAACTCATAATAGATATGGAAGCAGCTTCAAAAGTAATTCATGCTATCTATACCGATGATGACGTTTTAATGTCTGCGGTTAAAGACGTAAAGGCAGCAAAACATCATATCGAAGAAATATATACACCTTTTCCTGTTCATGGACTAGATAAGGCTATGGGCTTAGCACCAACGCGTATTGCAATCACAGCTTTTATGTATGGCTGTGTTGGTTTAACTGTAGCAGTTGTAATGATGAATTTTATAATGATTAAAGATTGGCCACAAGATATCGGTGGTAAGCCAAGTTTTAGTTATTTAGAAAACATGCCAGCATTTGTGCCAATCATGTTTGAACTTACTGTGTTTTTTGCCGCTCACTTAATGGTAATTACATTTTACTTACGTAGTAGAATGTGGCCATTTAAGAAAGCTGAAAATCCAGACCCAAGAACAACAGATGACCATTTTCTTATGGAGATTGCCATACATGATAATGAGGCTGATTTAACAAAGCTTCTAACAGAAACAGGAGCTGTTGAGATTAATATTGTTGAAAAAGATGAAGACGCACATTAATATGAAGACGACTTTAAAAATAACAGTAGTATTAGTATTACTAGTAAGTATTGTGTCTTGTAACAAAAAAACAAGACGTAACTATCAGTATATGCCTAACATGTACGAATCTGTAGGTTACGAAGCTTACCAAGAATCTGATGCATTTGCAAATGGCGTTGAAGCGCAATTACCAGTAGAAGGAACAATTCCTAGAGGCTATACTTTATATGAAATTGAAGATTCTACAGACGGTTATGAAGAAGCTAAAGCTAACTTAAAAAATCCTTTAGATTCAACTTCAATTGATTATGATAGAGGAAAAGAATTATACGATATCTATTGTGGTATTTGTCATGGTAACAAAGGTGCTGGTCAAGGTACTTTAGTAAAACGAGAAAAAATACTTGGTGTACCAAGCTACGATACAAGAGAGTTAACAGAGGGAAGTATTTACCACGTTATGTATTACGGCTTAAACTCCATGGGGTCTTACGCTAACTTCATGAGTGAAGAAGAACGTTGGCAAGTAGTAGCTTATGTTGAAAAACTGAAAGCTGATTTAGAAAAATAAGATTTAGATAAAGATTATATAAATGGAATATAAAATTTCAAATCGATTAAAGATAGTGTCAATCATGTTAGTGATTGTCGGTGGTTTGCTTTGGGGTTATGGTTACATGAATTCTCATGCTATTAACGAAGACAACATATCTGAATATTTGGCTAGCGAGCATGGAGGTCATGGAGACGCTCATGCAGAAGAAGGTCATGCCGAAGAAACTCACGGTGATACTCATGGAGAAACTTCTGCTCACGCTGAAGATGCTCATGGTGAGGAACATGCTGAAGAAGGTCATGAAATGACTCACGAAGAACATGCCTTACATCAAATACACAATAGACCTTATGCTGCGCTTTATGTAGCTGCATTCTTTTTCTTTATGATTGCTTTAGGTGTATTGGCTTTTTATGGGATACAATATGCTGCACAAGCAGGCTGGTCTCCAGTACTGTTCAGAGTTATGGAAGCTATTACCTACTATGTGTTGCCTGGTGGTATTTTAGTATTAGCAGTAGCTGCTTTCGGAGGTTCACATTTATTCATTTGGATGGACCCAGAAGTTGTTGCTCATGATGAAATCATTCAAGCTAAAGTAGGTTGGTTAAATAAACCATGGTTCTTTATTAGAGGCGCAATCTTTTTAGGAGGTTGGTCTTTATACCGTTATTTCTCTCGTAAATTTTCAGTAGCGCAGGACAGTGCAGGAGATAATAAAAACTTTAAAAAGAACTTTAGAATTTCTGCAGCATTCCTTGTGTTTTATATCTATACTGAGTCAATGATGTCTTGGGATTGGATTATGTCTGTAGATCCTCACTGGTTCTC
>CAZYRG010000243.1:0-1127 GCA_964650425.1 uncultured Flavobacteriaceae bacterium | reverse complement strand
TTCTTTGGTATGGTGGCTATGAATTTCGTTTTCCCATTATTATTACTAATGAATAGTGATTACAAACGTATTCCTTGGTTTGTTGTAATGGCAGGTATTGTTATTTTATGTGGACATTATTTAGATGTGTTCAATATGATTATGCCAGCAACAGTTAGTGAAAGATGGTTTATTGGAGCACCAGAGATAGGAGCTATTTGTCTATTTGCTGGAATATTCTTATTCCTTGTGTTTAGAGCATTGAGTAAAGAATCCTTATTGGCAAAAGGAAATCCGTTTATTAAAGAAAGTGAAAATTTTCACTATTAATTAAAAATTTAGAACTGAAAAGATAATGACAACGTTGTTAATATTTATAATAGTACTATTTGTAGCCGTTGCTATGTGGCAGATGGTTAAGATTTTTGATTTGGCACAAGTAGGTGCATCAAGTAATCAGGTCGCGACAGACAAGGATAATACATTTAATGGTTATATGATGATCGTATTTCTTATCTTCATATATGCCATTACCATAGCTAGTTTCGTTTACCTAGGTGATTTGCCATTAACATCTAACTCTGCCTCAGAACACGGAGCAGGTTTAGATAGTTTAATGATTATCTCAATGGTTGTCATTTTTATAGTACAGACAATCACACAATTTTTACTACACTATTTTGCCTTTAAATATAAAGGTGAAAAAGGACGTAAAGCACTGTTCTATGCAGATAATAATACACTTGAAGCTGTATGGACAGTTATTCCTGTTATTGTTTTAGCGGGTTTAATCATTTACGGATTATTTACTTGGAACGACATTATGAATGTTGACGAAAGTGAAGACCCAATGGTAATCGAACTTTACGCACAGCAATTTAACTGGAAAGCTAGATATGGAGGAGAAGATAATGTGTTAGGTAAAGCGAATGTAAGACTTATTGACCTAGATAAAGCTAACATTCTTGGTGTAGATGAGGATGATCCTAATGCGCAAGATGATGTAATCGTTACAGAATTACATTTACCAAAAGGAAGACCAGTTCTATTTAAAATGCGTTCTCAAGATGTTTTACACTCAGCATACATGCCACACTTTAGAGCACAAATGAACTGTGTTCCTGGTATGGTAACTCAATTTGGGTTTA
>CAZYRG010000242.1:2437-4931 GCA_964650425.1 uncultured Flavobacteriaceae bacterium | reverse complement strand
CATATAAAAACAATAGGGCAGGCCCCAAGGTGATGCAGAAAAACAATAACGAGGGTGGATATTTGGTTACGTTGAAAAACGAAATGATGGTTTTAGCGGTAGTGTCTTGATAGCTCCAAGGCACCAAATCGCCATAACCATTTATGCCGCGTACCACGAAAAAGAACACGAATAATCCAAACCCGAGGCGCAATAACCATTTTTTTCGGGTGTTGGGGTCAAATCCTTTTTGGTAAAAAGTTCCGAACAAATACCCTAGTGCCATTATACCAATCCAAGGTAATAACGGGTATTGAAGGATAATTAAATGGTTGGTATCCGCCAATACAAATGCCTGTTGGTGCAAGGCATACCAAACAATGCTTAAAGCACTTTGCCCTTGCATCACCCAGCCATCTAACAAATTGTGGCCTGCCACTAACAAAATACCCAAGCCCAGTAGTACTTTTTTTGGCAGATAAATTAAAAACGCCAAACAAACCATACTAAAACCGATGGTCCAAATCACCTGGAATATTTGCAGGCTGTAGCTTAGGTCAAACGTCCAGATAAGGTTGTTTACCACTATTTCCAGTACAATTAACCAAACACCACGGCTTAGCAGAAATTGAAACAACTGTTTTTTGGATTTTTTACTTCCGTACAAAAATGCCGACGTGCCTGCCAAAAACACAAATACCGGCGCACAGTAATGGGTAATAAAACGCGTAAAGAAAACGGCTGATGTAGTGGTTTCCATAGCCGTTGGGTCTATAAAAAAAGACCCGTAGTGAAAATAATCACGAACGTGGTCTAAGGTCATAATGACCATCACCACGCCCCGTAAAATGTCTATGGATTCAATGCGATTTGTTAGTTGTTTCATCATTTGGATTTTCTAATTTTTAGCTGCTTTTATTTTCGATTCCATTGTAGTATTATTTCTGTAATAAAAAGAGGAATAACCCAAACTAACCAAACAATAGTGGGTGCTCTCTCGGCAAAACTGCCTAACTCGATTACAGCTGGCAAATTATTTAACCATCTGAAGGCGACAAAGGCAAAAGTCACAACGTAACTTCTAATCATCCATTCTTTATGTTGCTCGATTCTTCTTTTTCGAATTGCTCGGTAAGCCATAAAAATTGTACAAAACCAGACAAGTCCTAAAGTTTGTAAAGCGACAGCCCACGCCAAATGAATTTCTATGGCGTGAGTCCACGCCATATACACCGAAGAAAAAGATGCAATGAGAATAGCAATTAAATATACTTTCCCCATTAAGCGATGTAACCTGAGGTATTTATTCCTGAATTCTGTCCAAAACTGAAATGGACCTAGAATAAGCGCAGCTATTCCACCCAATAAATGTCCAATAAGCCACCATTTTATATCCCAATACCTGCCAAAATCTACTTCGTCAAGTCCAAAGTATTTTAATTCATCTGTGATAAAATTTAAGGCTATGAGAAAAAGTAATAATAGAATTCCAAACCAGAAAATGGATTTTTTTCTTTTTATAGTCGCTTTCATACTAGAAGTTTTTGGTTAGTAAATTTTGTACATCCTCTATCAATCTTTGAGAACCCAAAGCTGTTTTAGCTTTACCATACATAAATGAGCTATTTTCTTTATCCAATAAAAGGTCGGCAGCTATTAATCCATAAGCTAAAGACCCTTTAGCTCCAATGCCCGACATTCCTCCTACGAGCACGAAACTAGAATCAATCTCAGTTCCATTTTTTAAGGCGTGAGTTACATAGGGTGTTTCAGATTCGGTTAGAGAATAGACACAAGAATAGCCTTGGTCAAATTCCAAATCAGAGAAAGTTATGGGCACATCAAGTTTAGCCATATAATCTGCCGTATTATCCTTGCTCCACTGAATTTCTTGCTCGGTTAATTGCATTGCCCACACCTTATCTAAATCCTTAATTTCTGTCCTTAAAAAATGTCCTCCAACTTTTAGTAACGGTCTTTGGTCACTATCGAACTTCTCAATCATCGAATAAAATATTTCAGCATTTAGATACGCCACAGGATAAGAGGAAACAAGTCTATTTTTCTGTTCACTAGACAACATATCATAGCGGTCAGGTTTTATTTTTAAAAATGAAAGAAATAAACGCTTTGGGCTAATCAAGTCTTTAAAATAGGGTGCTATATCTTTCACTAAAGCCCCATTATACGGACCGGCAGCAGCCACTACTTTTTTGCTCAATACTGTTTTGGTTTTTCCAGTTTTAGTATCTGTAATTTCAATTTTATAAATGCCGTCCTTTTTTATTAGACTGGTTACTTTTTGGTTGTAGCGTACGCTATTTCCGCTTTTTCTTATTCCCTGATGCAGTTTGTTAATTAAAATTTTCGGGTTGAGCGTTCCCGTGTACTCTTTATATTCACGAATAACTAGTGTGGTATCTGAAACCTTCATCCCGAATTTCTTAACTGCTTCTTCTCTAGTTGATGCATACTCATAGGTGTCTAATTGCCCATCTAACAATGCTTCAACTTC
>CAZYRG010000242.1:0-2337 GCA_964650425.1 uncultured Flavobacteriaceae bacterium | reverse complement strand
GATATTAAGAGTAGGTTTCTCATTTCTTATAAATAATTCCACCTTTCATTACAAACACTACGTTTTCTAGACTCGCTATATTTTTAAGCGGATTAGCTTCAACTGCAATGATGTCAGCTAGCAGACCTTCCTTGATTTCACCTCTATCTTTCAGGTTGAGCATTTCGGCGGGAATTAGGGTTGCTGATTTGATGGCTTCCAAAGGTTTCATTCCACGTCTAACCATTGCAGACAACTCTTTTGCATTCATTCCGTGTGGAATAAGAGGTGCATCGGTTCCAAGGGCAATTTTAACGCCTGCTTTAACTGCTTTTTCGTGACTCTTTATAGCAATAGGAATAATATATTTGGCTTTTTTAACAAGCTGTGGGTGCATTTTGTCATATCCTTTAGGTATCACATCAAATAATCCCGTAGTTGGCACTAGGTAGGTTCCCTTTTCTATCATTAGTTGTATGGCTTCATCATCTAATATGGAACCGTGCTCAATAGACGTAACACCAGCATTGATAGCGGCGATTATTCCTTCTGTTCCGTGTGCGTGTGCGCCTACTGTTATATGACGTCTTTTGGCTTCGTCAACAATCGTTTTCATTTCTTCATCTGTAAGCTGTTGCGCTCCTATGGATTCTTCTAACGATAATACACCTGCTGTCGCCATAATCTTTATTGCTTTTGCACCGTATTTTATTTGATGTCTTACGGCTCGTAGAACCTCATCCTTCCCATCTGCTACGCCATATTCAGGCTTCGTGTCCAAAATACCATCGGCATAACCCGCAATCATAGCCAAATCGGCGTGTCCTCCTGTGATGCCTATCATATGTCCACAGGGAATGATTCTTGGGGCTTCAATCCACCCATTTTTCTCAGCTTCTGAAAGTGCAACATCAATAAGTTCAATAGTAGGGTGTGTCTGGCCAATGTTTCTTACGGTTGTAAAACCAGATAAGAGTGTTTTTCTAGCGTTTCTCGCTGCTCTCAATGTTTGCTTGCTACCACTTTCTGTGACCAATAGATATTCATAATTAGCTACAAAATCTAAGTCTAAATGAACGTGCATATCCATTAACCCGGGCATTAGAATCTTTCCCGATAGGTCTATTGTTTCCGCATTTTCTGGAACAGAAGTAGGATTGATGGATTGTATTAATTCACCTTCGACAAGAATATTTGCAGGTGTAATTAATTTTCCTGTGCTTACATCTAAGTAGGCCTTCGCTTTAATAAGCTTTGTTTGTGCATCGATTGAAATTGTGAATAAACACAGGGCAATAAGGAAGAAGAGTTTTTTCATTTTTTTGAGTTTTTTTGGTTATTGTTTATAGCGATTATTAAGCCTGCCTGCGGAAGGCAGACTTTCGTTATTTACAGTTTTTATCTTTTAATAGTTTGATGGGTTCTTGTATTTCTTGTTTTAGATTTGAATAATGCTGTCTCTGCCTAATTTGCATACCCAAAATAAAAACAAGATTGTCTTGAGTTTTTATGAAATAAATGTGCGCAGGGTCGTTGGTCCAATCAACTTTAGGTAATAAAGCAAGGTGTTCTTCGTCAAGCTCTTTCTTCACATAATCAACATCCTGATATCCTACTTTAGTGATAAAATCATAATTAGTAGATTTCTTAACAATTTCATTCCTGTTTTCCTCGAGAAGTTCGATAGTGTTATTTAAAAAGGCTCTGTGCTGAATGAGTCTGTTCTTCAATTCAATATCTTTTAACAGTTTTAATTGCCCTGACGATGTTATATCGTCAAAAGTGATGGTGCTTGGTACAAAAACGTCTTGTCTTACAGCTGCTATAAATTTGTTTACAATGGTACTCTTAACATTGGGTATCTTATGTATGTCTTTTATCAGCGCTTTGGTGAGTTGTATTTTGTGGTTTATCCGCTCATAATTTTCATCAATGAGCTTTTCATTAAGCACAAAGTCATCTAAAATTCTACAATAGTAATCGGCTTCAGTAATGCTATTTTTTCGGTTTTCGTTCCAGTTATTGATTTGTAAGGCAATCAGAATTCCGATAACCACGAGTATGATTTCGCCGGTGGCGTATTTGAAGTAACGGCCGGTTTTGTTTTCACTCATAAGCTTGTATCGTATGTTTCTAAAGATTTTTATCATTATTGTATCTTAATTTTTTTCATCTAGATACCGCATCAAACGTTCCCTTAATGCTATGCCTTCTTGAAGTAATTCACTGTGTGTTGAATATAATGGTAGCATTAGTGCTTGTTTAAAGGTCGATTTATTTGCAAACTCTTTTACCCTTTCAGAGTCTTCGGCTTCATAAAAAAACGAATTATCAAAGGCGTCCACTTCTATTTTTGCG
>CAZYRG010000241.1:0-4947 GCA_964650425.1 uncultured Flavobacteriaceae bacterium | reverse complement strand
CATCATGAAAAACAAATTATCGTGTAGCATTGCTATTTTGGCATTGCTTATAGCTACTACGGCATGTAAGGGAGAAAAAAAGAATGAAACTGAAGCGACAGATGCGCAGCCAGCAGCAATCGCTGGTCCAATTGCTGCAAAATATAACGTAACGACAGCTAAGAGTATCATTAACTGGACAGGGGCTAAGCCTACTGGAAAACACACTGGCACTATTGCAATTGAATCTGGGATTGTTAAAACTAGTGATCAAAAAATCACAAGTGGTAGTTTTCTGATTGATATGAAATCTATAATCGTTACTGATCTTGAAGGTAAACAAAAAGAAGGCTTAGAGGGCCATCTAAAAGGTATGGCTGAAGGGAAAGAAGACCACTTTTTTAATGTGGCTAAGTATCCAACAGCTGCATTTGAGATTACTGGTGTTACCGAAAATGCTGGAAAATTAACCGTACAAGGAAACCTTACTATTCGGGGCATTAAGAAAAACATAAGTTTTCCTGCTGCGACCACTGCCACAGCCAATGGTATGACTTTGACTAGTGATCCATTTACCATCAACCGTACGGATTGGGGGATTAATTATGGCTCTAAATCCATTTTTGATAATCTTGGAGATAAATTTATTGACGACGCTATCGAATTGCAAGTAGTTTTGGTTGCTGATAAAATTTAAACAGAGAACTCATTTAGACTTTTCGCTTTTAAGCGAAAATCATTCATTTTTTGATCTTTTGATGGCTTTTTTGAGTTGCATAGCAGCGCTACGGAAGGAAAAAAAGACGATAAAAGGGCGAAAAAGGAAAATTTTTTAGCAAATGGGAAAAGTCTAAATGAGTTCAGACTTAAGTTAACAACTAAAAAAAACTAAAAAGCTCCTATTTTCATGATTAGGAGCTTTTTTAAGTCTGTTATATGTTAACGAATTATATTCTATTTTTTTGTGATAGCTTCTAGAGCAGGTTTCAAATTTTCAAATTCAAATAAATACCCGCTATCCTGAATTTTTTTGCTACTTACGCGCTGACTTCCATATAAAAGGATGTGCATTTTACCCAAAAGTAAACGCATCACAAATTTAGGGATCCCTGGAAGTCTAATTTTCTTACCAAACATTTTGGCTATACAAATCGTGAGTGTTGTATTAGACACCGCATTAGGCGCTACTGCATTATACGTTCCTACTAATTCTTCTCGTACTGCATGTACAAAAATCTTGGACACGTCATTTACATGTATCCAACTTTGCCATTGTTTTCCTGAACCAAAAATAGCCCCTAGCCCCATTTTTATAGGTTTTGCCATTTTAGGATACGCTCCACCATTTGCCGATAAGACCAGTCCAATTCGTATTTTGGCTACTTCTATATTTAATTTTTGAAATTGATCTGCTGCCGCTTCCCAATCTCTTACTACGGTACACAAAAAACCAGTATCTTGTTCTGTAGACTCTTCGGTATAATAATTCATAAAAGAGTCTGGATAAATACCTATAGCGCTCGCTGACACCAAATGTCTTACGGAATGTGACATTCCTCTAAGAGATCGTGATAACAAATTAAGACTTAACAACCGACTTGATAAAATTTCTTTCCTATAGGTTTTGGTCCATCTTTTGGCAATGGTCGATCCTGCCAAATTGATAATAACTTCTACGTCATCAAAGCATTTAGTGTCAATAGTACCTTCTATTGGGTTCCATAAAAACCCTTTATAGTGATCAGATTGTTCAATTTTTTCTTTTCTAGTAGTCAAATAATGCACCTCATAACCTAAGGCATGACATTGCCCTACTAATTCTTGACCAATCATTCCGGTAGCTCCGGTAATCAATACTTTCATTACGTTCTATTATTATTGTTTTTTATCAAAAAAACTTGCGAATTACTTTTTTGAGGGATCACAAAGATGCATAAACACTGGTGCATTAATCGTTCTTTTGTTGTGCCTAAAATACTATTGTAAGCTTGTACTCACAACATCTTTAGTATAGTTTAACAAATAAAAATCTAATGCATAGAATTCTTGTTAGTTAGAATTTCTAGTAATGCGTAATTTATAACGTTAGCTATTACAAAATTAAAAATTGTAGTATTTTTAATTTCGAAAATCAAAAAAAAACACATGGAAAAATTTAATGAGTATTTGGAAATAGCAATTGACAAAATTGTTTTTTACACTCCAAAAATACTAGTCGCAGCAGTAATCTTATGGGTAGGTTTTAAGATTATTAAAAAAGTCTTATCGCTACTAGAAAAGACCCTCAAAAAAATGCAGGTATCAGATACGATGCGACCTTTTCTCTTATCAATGCTTAGCGTTATCCTGAAAGCCTCATTGATTTTTGTAATAGTTTCTATCCTGGGTGCCGATCTTTCTGGACTCTTGACAATTTTAGCCGCAATGGGTTTTGCTATTGGATTATCATTACAAGGGAGTTTAGGAAACTTTGCCTCTGGCATTTTAATATTATTTCTGAAACCCTATAAAGTCCATGACTGGATACAAATTGATGACAAATTTGGTAAAGTAGAGGAGATTGGCATCTTCAATACCATAATTATTACTCCTGGAAACAAAACCATGATTATTCCTAATGCTAAAATCACAGATGATGTCGTGACTAATTATTCCAAAAAGGGAATGATACGACTTGAGATCATGGTCACGATGCCGTACGAGGAAGATTTTCCGAGAGTACAAAAAATTATTCATGATGTCCTAACCGCTATTGACAACATACTTGACGATCCCAAACCTATAGTTGGAATTGAGACATTTGACTCACATTCCATTGTTGTTGGAGTAAGACCATACGCAAAACCTGATGATTATTGGGATGTTTTATACAAAACCCATCATGGAATCAAAAGTGCTTTTCACGAAAATAGTGTAAAAGTAGCATACTCTGAAGGTGTAGAACTTGGTACTATTGGGAAATAGTATTGCAATGATTTATTCGTATCTTTAAGTAATGTTACTCAATAATTCTTATAAAGACCCAGAAATTACTCGCAACGTACATGAAGAGGTGGGAAAACCTTTTACACTAAAAGAACGCATAAAATTAAAAGGTATAGGCTCCCCAAAACTACATATCATAAATGCTAGTATGGGGATCCGTAATCTTTTGACCATCAACAATAGCACTAACACGTGCAATATCGAATTACGTCCTAAAGGAATTGTTATTGGGTTTCATATACGCTTGGAAACTTACATCCTAGTGATCCCATTTTACAAACTGGTTTTGTATAAAGGAAAATCTGACGAATATACTTTTTATCGTGATCAATATTTTATAAAAATACGAGCTGGAGCCCAGGATACTGCTATTCATAATTTTGTCAAAAAGATTATAAAACTGAAAGACGATAATGCTCCAACCAAAATAGAAGACTTATAGTTTATGTAAACTAAACCAAAACTACTACCAAATGAAAATTCTGCTAACTGGTGCTAATGGCTATATAGGAATGCGCTTGTTACCGCTATTACTTGATCTAGGTCATGAGGTTATTTGTAGTGTACGGGATGCTTCTAGATTGGCTGTAAGCAAAGAGATTAAAAAACATATTACGATTGTAGAAATAGACTATCTTGATCAACCTTCTTTAGAAAAATTACCAAAAACTATTGATGCTGCGTATTATCTATTACATTCCATGACCTCATCGACCAAGGATTTTGATGATAAGGAAGCTGTATCTGCTAAACACTTTAACCAGTACATGGAAGCTGTTGGCGTAAAGCAAGTTATTTATCTCAGTGGTATTGCGCATGAGGATAACCTATCCAAACATTTATGGTCTAGAAAAAATGTCGAAGAAATCTTATCGCAAGCTTCTTATCAACTTACTGTATTGCGTGCAGGGATTATTGTAGGCTCAGGCAGCTCTTCTTTTGAAATCATTCGAGATTTATGCGAAAAACTACCCGTGATGATCACTCCAAAATGGGTCAACACTCCAACCCAACCTATTGCTATACGAGATGTGCTTTCCTTTATGACAGGGGTATTATTTAACAAACAGTGTTACAATCAATCTTTTGATATTGGTGGTCCAAATGTCATTACCTACAAACAAATGATGCTGTTGTATGCCAAAACACGTGGGATCAAACTCGGTATATGGACCCTTCCTATTATGACTCCTAAGTTATCTTCTTACTGGTTATATTTTGTTACTTCTACTTCCTATAAACTTGCTTTGAACCTTGTTGATAGTATGAAAATACCTGTCATTGCCGAAGATAAAAGACTGCAAACACTGCTGGACATCAAGCCGATGACTTATACAAAAGCAATTGAACTCGCTTTTATAAAAATAGAACAGAATGAGGTGGTTTCTAGCTGGAAAGACTCCATGATTAGTGGTCGTTTCAAAAAAGATCTTCAAAAATACATTCACGTTCCCAAAAAAGGATGTCTTACAGACAAAAAAATACTCAAAATCAAAAATCCTGATAAGGTATTGGAACGCATTTGGGCCATCGGCGGAGAAACGGGCTGGTATTATGGAGATTGGATGTGGAAAATCCGAGGTGCACTGGACAAACTTTTTGGTGGTGTTGGACTACGCAGAGGACGTACCAATCCTGACAAAATCAATTCTGGTGATGTGGTAGATTTTTGGCGTGTTTTAATGGCCGATGAAGAAGAAAAGCGATTACTTTTATTTGCAGAAATGCGTGTCCCTGGCGAAGCCTGGCTAGAGTTCGATATTGATGAAAACAATATATTACACCAAACTGCAACCTTTCGCCCCAAAGGGATTTGGGGGCGATTATACTGGTACTCCATGGTCCCCTTCCACTACTTTATATTTGGTGGCATGATTCGTAATATCGTGAATGATAATTAATCGTTTTTCTCGCTATTTTCTTGTTCACAATTTCCGTAGCTATGGCTATGCAAATCGATCACAGTGTCATAGAACAGAAAAG
>CAZYRG010000240.1:0-4973 GCA_964650425.1 uncultured Flavobacteriaceae bacterium | reverse complement strand
ACGGTAATCGTTTAGTTTTTATCAATGACAATGATACGGGATCTGGAAATAATTCGTTATTTTCTAACGTAAAGATTTTTGAAGGTTCTTGTGATGGTTCATTTGCTGCCAAAGACCTTATTGCTGATTTAGGAAACAAAGCATCCATATTAGGAACAGATGGAGAGGGACTTGCTACCATAACTATGGCACCTAATCCTACTACTGATCAATTTACACTTAACGTAAATTCAGAAAGTACGGAGGACATTCAAGTGCGTATTTTTAACATGCTAGGACAGAAAAAATATGAAACTCAATTAAATTCTGGTTCTAATACTTTTTCTGCTAGTAGCCTAGGTCTTAATTCTGGGGTTTATATGATAAATATTCAATCACTAGGAGAAGAAACCAAAACACATAAACTTATTATTAAATAGAGGGCTAGCTAATAGTACTAGTTTTACCTAATAAAACCTCGCAAATTATTATGATTTGTGAGGTTTTTTTTGCCTCATAATTTCAATATCCATATTGGATTTTACCAGAATTAACATCCATATCGTTGTGGCCCACCTCTTCGGATTTCTTCACTTGTATAGGGTTCATATTTTTTGAAATTCTCTCTAAAAGCATTACTCAGTTTAAAAGCCGCTTTATAATAGGCTTTGTCATCATCCCAAGTGGCTCTAGGGCTCAGTAAGGCCGTGGGTACACCAGGACAAGTTCTAGGCTGTGCTGTACCAAATACAGAGTGAATGTGATAGTTATCGTAATTATACAATCCTAGTTTTCCATTTAGTACTGCATTAATCATCGCTCTAGTGTATTGTAATGCGATTCGTTTACCAACGCCATAAGCACCACCCGTCCATCCTGTATTGACTAACCACACATTAACACCGGTACGATTCATTTTTTCTATCAACATATCGGCATATTTTGCCGGATGTAAAGGCATAAAAGGCGCACCAAAACAAGCAGAAAATGATGGAGTAGGAGCTACAACTCCTGCTTCTGTACCGGCAACCTTGGCGGTATAGCCTGAGATAAAATGATAGGCAGCCTGACTCGGCGTTAACTTTGAAATAGGAGGGAGCACTCCAAATGCATCTGCGGTCAGAAAGAATATATTCTTAGGATTTTTTTCAATAGAAGGCTCCTTGATATTAAGGATATGATTAATTGGATAACTGACTCTTGTGTTTTGTGTAATTGAGGTATTTGTAAAGTCTACAAGTCCATTACTATCCATGACGACGTTTTCTAAGATCGCACCTTTTTTAATTGCGTTATAGATCTCAGGCTCTTTTGTATCAGAGAGATCTATGACTTTGGCGTAGCAACCTCCTTCAAAATTAAAAACCGTATTTTCTTTGGTCCAACCATGTTCGTCATCACCAATTAATTGACGTTCAGGATCTGTAGACAAGGTAGTTTTTCCAGTACCAGAAAGTCCAAAAAACAGCGCCGTATCCCCATCTTTTCCGACATTAGCCGCGCAGTGCATTGGCAATGTCTCTTTATATACAGGGAGTATGAAATTAAGTGCAGAAAAAATGCCTTTTTTAATTTCACCTGTATATCCAGTTCCGCCAATGAGAACTATTCTTTTAGTGAAATTTAAAATCGCAAAATTGTGTTGCCTTGTACCGTCAATTTCGGCATCTGCCATAAAACTTGGAACATTGATAATTGTCCATTCAGGGTCAAAACTCGTTAATTCCTCTTTACTAGGCCTAAGGAACATATTGTACGCAAACATATTGGACCATGGATATTCATTAATCACTCTTATGTTCATTCTGTAGTTGGGATCTGCGCAGGCATAAGCATCACGAACATACAATTCGCCTAGCCGATTACAATAGGAAATTACTTTGTCATACAGACGATCAAATTTTTCCACCTCAAAAGGGATATTGATATCACCCCACCATACCTTATCTTCAGTGAGAGCATCTTTGACAATAAACCGATCCATAGGAGATCGTCCTGTAAATTCTCCTGTAGTAACGGCAAGTGCTCCAGAGGAGACTGCTGTTCCCATGCCTTTTGTGATAGTCTCTGCATGGAGTTCGGCAGGAGTTAATTGATACTGAATATTCTTGTTTCGTATTCCATAAGCTTGTAACGAAATACGTTTTTTGTTTTCTGTGATCGTTTGCATATGCTAATTTTTATCGATGATACCTACTATTACAAAGAGGTAATTGCCACTCTACTTAAATTGAAGAGTGACAAATACCATTTATTATTTAATCCAGATTATGCATTAAATACTCTTTAGTTAACCTGCTTTCTCCATTGGAACAAATTCCAATTTTGGAGCAGCCTTTTTGGTTTCAAATTGATTAGAAGTATTCTTCGTTCCACCTGCTTTTAAGGCTTTTTCTCCTGCAAAGAAGCTTTTGTGATCATCTCCAAGATCCGATCCTGCCATTCGTTGATGTTTTACACAAGAAACGCCTTTTCGGATCTCTTGTCGCTGTACACCTCGTACATATGCCAACATACCTTCTTCGCCAAAGTAGCCTTCGGTCAAATCATTCATATGAAGCGCCGTGGTATGATAGGTAGGCAAGGTAATTAGGTGATGAAAAATACCGGCTTCTCTTGCACCATCCATTTGGAAAGATTGAATTTTCTCATCCGCACGGTAGCATAATTCGGAATGATCGTACTCTGGATCCATTAAATTATTTCTATCATAGGCCGTCATATTTTCGCCTTCGGCTAACATATCCTCATACGCTTGCTTGCGGAAGTTTAAGGTCCAGTTAAACGATGGTGAATTATTATAAACCAATTTAGCATTTGGAATAACGGCTCTTACACGGTTAACCATATGCGCAATTTGCGCAATATTTGGTGTTGGTGTTTCGATCCACAACAAATCAGCTCCATTTTGTAGACTCGTAATACAATCTAGTACCACGCGGTCGATGTTAGAACCTTCTTTGAATTTGTACAAGCCATTCGCTAGGCGTATTGGACGTACCAATTTACCATCTCTTTTGAGTAATACATCATCTTCTCTTGCTTCATCAATAGCAACCTCTTCAGCTTCTACATAGGCTAAATATTGCGATGCTAAATCTCCGGGTTCTTGACTAACAGGGAGTTTTTGTGTTAATCCTGCACCTTCAGAATCGGTCCTTGCAACAATAACCCCTTGGTCTACACCTAATTCTAAAAAGGCATAACGAATCGCATTTAATTTGGCAATAAAATCCTCATGTGGTACTGTTACTTTTCCGTCCTGATGTCCACATTGTTTGGCATCCGATACTTGGTTTTCTATCTGAATGGCACAAGCTCCAGCTTCAATCATTTTTTTACTTAACAAGTAGGTCGCTTCTTCATTCCCAAAACCGGCATCAATATCTGCGATAATAGGAACGATGTGAGTTTCAAAATTATCAATCTGATCTTGTACATCTTCGCCATTTTCTAATCTACGGAAAAGGTCATTGAGCGCTATGGCATCTGCTTGTCGCAAGAAATCATAAATTTCTGCGATAAGACTAGGTACCGCCGTTTTTTCATGCATGGACTGATCGGGTAGGGGGCCGAACTCTGAGCGCAAGGCCGCAACCATCCATCCCGAAAGGTATAAGTATCTTTTGCGGGTGGTATTATGGTGTTTTTTTACCGCAATCATTTTTTGCTGCGCTACAAACCCGTGCCAGCAACCAAGTGATTGTGTATAGTTTGAAGGATCAGCGTCATATTCTGCCATATCTTCTCGCATAATAGCAGCGGTATATTTTGCAATATCCAAACCAGTTTTAAAGCGGTTTTGTGTTGCCATTCTGGCTGCGCTCTCGGGCTGTATGGCATTCCAAGTGTCACCATACTTAGCCTTGAGGTTTCTTACGGTTTCTAGGGCGGAGCTATAGGTATTTTGTGCTGAATTTTTCATAATTTTGCGTATTAATTATTAAGGTTTTTCTAGATTTTGATAATTACGTCTCGCAAACTATTGCCGTAGTTGCGAGACTTTTTTTTAAGTTTTTGAACTTCGATTAAATATATTGATAGGCTGGAAGCGTCAAAAATTCTTCAAATTTTTCTGATAACACTAAGCGTTCAAAAATGGTAATCGCTCGTTTGAATTTTGAATTTTTAAACCTTTCTTCTCCAACAGCTTCCGTAATATTTTTTATTTCACTGTTGATTAATTCGATATATAACTCAATCGTAAATGGACGACCATCTTCAAGAATGACTTCATTTCTGAGCCATTGCCAGACTTGGGTTCGAGATATTTCGGCAGTTGCAGCATCTTCCATTAAATTATAGAGCGCAACCGCTCCATGACCTCGCAGCCAAGCTTCCATATAGAGGATACCTACATTGATATTTTTTCGAATACCAGCTTCGGTAATGGTTCCTTTGGGTAGTTCTACCAAATCCTTTGCAGTAATCGTGACATCGTCACGGGTTACATGCAATTGGTTTGGGGTAGGCATATGTTTATTAAATTCTGCCATAGCAACTTCTACCAAAGCTGGATGTGCCACCCAAGTACCATCATGACCATTTTTTACTTCTCGTTCTTTATCCTTTCGTACTTTTTCCAATGCTGCACTATTTGCTTCGGGATCATTTTTTATAGGAATCTGTGCTGCCATCCCGCCAATTGCCAGAATACCTCTTTTGTGACAACGTTGTATCACCAGTTTAGAATAGGCATCCATAAAAGGAGAAGTCATTGTTACCTGATCTCTATTCGGAACGATAAAGTTGGGATGGTTTCTGAATTTTTTGATATAGGAGAAAATATAATCCCAACGGCCACAATTTAATCCTACAATATGATCCTTGAGTTCATAGATAATTTCATCCAACTGAAAACTCGCGGTAATCGTTTCTATTAACACCGTAGTTTTAAAAGTGCCAATCGGGACATTCAAATATTCCTGCGCAAAAGTAAAAACGTCATTCCACCAACGTGCTTCCAAATAGTGTTCTAGTTTCGGAAGGTAGAA
>CAZYRG010000239.1:0-4978 GCA_964650425.1 uncultured Flavobacteriaceae bacterium | reverse complement strand
CTGATCAGAATGTGACAGCACCTACTGAATTATTCAAAATTATTGACAAAATGCCCATGCGAAAGCAAGAACTTGTGAATGAGATTGATTTTGATGAGTAAAATCAAAGGTGTTTTCTATGATATAATTCGTTAAAAACTTCCAAACCATGTTAAATTAACGCAAAATCATCGCGAAAATCGTTTTTTTTATAGTTCTTTGCTGTTTTTTTGCAAAATGTATTGTAACATTTTGATACTAGAGGTTACTAATATGTATAGTAAATACAAACAAAAAAATACGTTATGAATTATTTAAGGAATTACTTATTGCTATCAATTTGCACCCTTTCACTACTCAGCTGCTCAATAGATGAAGATATCGCTATTGAGGAAGCTAATAATGTTGGAGTAACGGAACAAAAAACAATTAATCAAGAACCTATTGAAGAAAAATTCGCTTCAAAACCACTATTTCCATCAATAACAGTAAATCGTCCTCATCTCCATTACTACATCGATGAGAACGGTCTTCCTATGTCTTACGAAGATATTATGAAATTTAAAAGAAAAAACCCCTACAACACAGTATGGAAGAAGCCTTGTTTTTATTACTACCCGAGCGGCAGTTCTCGACTGTTATTTAACCAAATTACTAATATTTACTCAGAATATTGGGAAATGGAAACTGATTGCCTAGGAACTCCTAAAGGAGGGTTAGATGGCCGAGATAATGACATTAGTAATCAAGATGATTATTAATTAATGTACTATTATTTACATTTGTCTGTTTCTATTACATCTACATGATCTCGTATAATAGAATAATTAAATATATTTGGCGCATGAAATTCCTTTTTTGCGCCTTTTTTTTATCCATTTCCTGCTTCTCTAGCTTTTCTCAAAAAAAAGAAAAAGATTCTGTAAGTGTTCACTTAGACCAATTTCGTCTAGACAACGACGCGAAGAGATTTGAAAAAGTATTTACACAACACACTATCAAATTATACCGAAGCAAAAAATACGAAAAGGCAGTACAAACTTATAGTATTTATAAAGATTATATCAACAGCTGTTTGCCAACTTACAACATCCCTATCCATAAAATACAATTCTATTTAGGTTTGTGTTATTATAAACTAAAACAATACAACGAGAGTATTTTCTTATTCGAGCGTGTAGCAAACACAAAATATACACACAAATTTAGCATATACGTTTTTGCAGAACTAGGGAGGTGTTATCGACAAAAGGGAGATTTTCACAAAGCCCTTCAATATTTTGAGTTTGCAGAATCAAATTTCATCAAAACCAAAAAATGGAAAAATGCAATAGGTGTATGTATGCAAGCTGGAGACACTTTTAGGTCAATAGCTTCGGAACAGAGTTATAAAAAAGCCGAAGAAAAATATCTAAAAGCAGATTCTATTTTACAACTCACCAAACAAAGTTATAGAACAACATATAATGTAAAAAGTGGTTTAGCAGAAGTGTATAACCACAATGAAACACTCAACATCCCTAAGGCTATTTATTATTTGGAACAAGCCAAAATACTTGCTGAAAAAGAGTTTGATTCTATTACCTTATCCAGAATCTTTGGCAATATGGGGAATGTTTATAATACCACCAATCCCGATCGTTCTATACACTTTCAAAAAAAAAGTTTAAGTATTGTCAACAGCCAAGATACACTACAATTATGGCGGATAAATTCTAATTTAGCATTCGCATATGGTCAAAAAATGGTGTATGACAAATCCATTTCTTATTATAAGAAAGCAATCACCTTACTTACAAACAAAACAGTTCCTATTCTCAAGTCATTTGAAAAAAGTGGTTACAAAAAATTATTATTATTGAATCATATGGAATTAGGCGCAATACTTCTAAAGAAATATCATTCAAACAAAAATGATGTTAAATCTCTAAGAAATGCATTGGAAGCGTTCAAAATTGCGGATCAACTTATTGATCTCTTCTTAATAGAAAGTAGAAAATTCCAATCCAAACTTTTTTGGCGTAAGCAAAGTTCCGAACTCTACAGTAGAGCTATCGAAGTTTGCTATCTGATAGGTGATGCTGAACAAGCTTTTTTCTTTATGGAAAAAAACAAAGCCATGCTTCTCACTAAAGAGCTTAAAAATCAACAATTAAAAAAGGGATTATCACTACCAGATAGTGTCGTTAATCGCGAAATCTCGCTTAAAAGAAAACTGTACACCTTACAACGCAAACACGTTGAAGGCAATGATGTCACAGCAATGGCTTTATTGACTCATCAACGTGCGTTAGAAAAACTACAAGATAGCATTACCAACAAATTTGCTATGTACGAATCTCTAAAAACCCAATCAACTATAAAATCGCTAAGCCAAGTCCAACAATCTTTAGATAGCGAATCGATTATTTTAATGTATAATATGGGAACGTATGATGACTATAATGTAATTACCAAAGTCAATACTTATGTTCCTGTAATCAAAAGCTCCAAATATGGCGTCAAGACCCTATTTCCTTCCTATGGGTTATTAATTAGTAAAGAAGGTGTCGATTTCTTTGAACTAGACATTAATGAACGTTTTAAAGAAAAAAGTCGAGAACTTAGAGCATTAATGTCGGCGCCATTTGAAACCCAAACAGAACTAGCCAATTACCAGCAATTATCCCTTGAGATATTCAACATCCTATTACCGTCAAAACAACTGAAGGATAAAATAGCACGCAAAAAACTCAGAATTATCCCTGACAACTATCTAAACTACCTCCCTTTTGAAGCCTTAATTACAGACCAGAGTGATTTACAAAGCTATTGGCTTAAAAAAAATGAAATCAGTTATGCCTACTCCAATTCTTTTCTGCAAAATATCAAAGAGACCAAAAAAAGCTCTGAGAGCTCTTTTGTAGGTTTTGCACCGATAGAATTTGAAAATTTGCAATTAGAGATGTTACAAAACACCTCTAATGAATTAAACGCAATTTTCGCACATTTCTCCGGAACAAATTATCTCCATGAATCGGCAACAAAAACAAATTTCTTGGAACAGGTATCCAATTATGACATCATCCATCTCGCGACACATGCGGATGCTCAGGACTCCATCGCGCCATGGATTGCTTTTCATGATAAAAAACTTCTTGTAGATGAACTCCTTTTCACTAAAAACAAAGCAAAATTAGTGGTGCTCAGTGGGTGTAACACGCTGCTAGGAAAACATGAAAAAGGAGAAGGCATCATGAGTCTTTCGAGAGGCTTTTTTCAAGCTGGTGCAAAAAGTGTTGTCTCGTCCCTATGGAATGTAAATGATAAAGCGACCTCAAAACTAATGCGCACCTTTTATGAAGGATTAAAAAATGGAGATTCAAAAGCTAAATCACTAAGAGCAGCAAAACTTGAGTATTTGGAACATCATAAATCAGAAAAAGCGTCTCCTTATTACTGGGCTTCATTTGTACTGTCAGGTGATCCTTCTCCTCTAGCTGAAGAACCTATATCTAACGTGTTTTTCTGGACACTATTAGTCCTTCTATTGGTTATAACTCTAGCATTTTTAATGTCCAAAAGATATAGTCATACCTCAAAATAAGTCGTCATTAGTTTGTTTTATTTTATTAAAACCTTCAAGAAAGATATCAGACTGTCAATCACCTACAACTCGCCCAACAATTCTTTAGCTTTAGAATAATTGAAATTATTGGGGTCAGTAAGGATCTGCTTTAGTGTTTCTTGTAGTTTTTCTTTTTGTTTTGTTTTCAAGTACACCAGTGATTTATACCACAAAGCTTTGGACTTATCAATACTATCACTGTTTTGTAATTGATCAAAAGCTGCAATTGCTTTGTCCGGAGCCTTTAATTCAAAATAACTCATTCCAATATAACTGTACACAAGTGGATTCACCTCTTCATTGGCTTGTGTATAGGCATCAAAAGCCTCTAAAGCTTTTTGATAGTTTTTTTGTTGAAAAGCAACAACGCCATTACTCAATGCTTCTTCTGACACTCCTCTAGTAACCAATGACGGTAAATCCTTTTGATGGTAATATTCTACGTAGAGTTCGTCATAAGGTTTGGTCTGAAGCATAAAATAACAAGCCACAGTAACAAGTAGCACTGCAACAGCCGCAGCATATTTAAAAAAAGGAAAACTTTTTTTTACCGCGGTAGTATTATTTTCTTTAGCATAGATTTGCTGCGCATTGCGTAAACTTTTTTTTAAATCCTGAGCTTCTTCTGATCCAAAAAAAGTATCCAATGCTTTTTGATCTTCATTATCTGAAGCGCTGGTCACAGCTTTCCAGCTTTCATCTCGCAAGTGATGATTGATCGAATCACACAAATCAACTTCTTTTGCCAATTCAGTATCGACAGCCATTTTTGCTTCAAATGCCTGAACCTCTTCAGGAGTCATAGACCCCCCAAGATATGCTTCTATTTGTATGTACATTTCTTCGTTCATTTCTTGTCCTAACTAAGCGATTTGAATCGATGATCTTTTTTGATCAATTCTGTTAGCCGTTTTTTACATTTAAACACTCTTTGAAAAGCGACATTTTCGCAGGAGTATTGAAATTTTTGTACAATCTCGCTATATGGAACTTTATTAAAATGATCTTTTAATATTTCTCTACAATTATCCGACAACAAAGCGATCTTTTCTTCAAAAAGTTCCCAGCGTTCTTGTTCGAGGATAAAGACACTTTGATCCTCTTCTTTAGCTACTAGTTCCACTACCCCTTCATTTCTTACCTGTTTTTTTCTTCTATTTAACTCTTTTCGCCAAATATTTTTACAAACAGTAAACATATAGCCCTCAAAAGTGGACTTGACCTCAAAGTTACGAACCTTGTAACGTGCTGTCAATTGGAAGAGTGCATTATGAAAAGCTTCTTCTGCATCCTCATGTGTTCCCTTGTTTTTACAAATAAAATTCCGCACTCCTGGAAAACACATTTTATAGATTTCCAGAACAATTTGTTCATCTCCAGTACAGAGTCCTT
>CAZYRG010000238.1:0-4988 GCA_964650425.1 uncultured Flavobacteriaceae bacterium | reverse complement strand
ATTTATAGTTGGTGCACTCCAAAAAATAGGATCTGAGTTATTACCTATGTCCGTATTAAAACCATCACCTTCTATACCTTTGTCATGAGATTGTCTATGCTCTATATATACATCAGTAAGTGTACCTGTAAAACCTTCAGTCCAATCTACAGAATCATCTTGCGCTCCAACTACTGAAATGTGAGAAGCATTTACTGTTCCTCCAAAGAATTCTACACCATCATCAGCACCTTCAAATGCTTGAATAAAGTCTATTGTTGTACCGCTTCCTACACCATAAAACGAGAATCCGTTATTCTCTGAAGCAGCATCTGCTGCACCTCCAGAATACTCAATACGTACATATCGTATAATTCCAGAATCATCATTTGCGATGCTTCCTCCATAAGGTAAACCACCGATTTCTGATGTAGAAGTCGCATCGCCTCCAACAACCGAGTTTATTGGTGCACGACCCAAAACAATAAGGCCACCCCAATCGCCTGGATTTGGTGTTGCTGAGTTAGATGTGAATACAATAGGGTTAGATGATGTGCCTTCTGCCATAATCGTTCCGCCTTGCTGTATCGCAACATAAACATCAGAACCTGTAGTTGCTCTAATAACAACGCCTGGCTCAATAGCAAGTGTTAGTCCATCTGGTACAATAAGAGCACTTATTAAATCATATTCTGTACCCGTAGTAAGCGTAAGGTCTGTAGTAAGTGTTCCGCCTATTTCAAAATCAGAAGGGTTTGTTGGGTTAACGCCTCCATTACCTTGATTAATCGTTACGTCTGCTGTGTCGTCTGCTGCGCAACCAACAACAAAAAGTGTCGCTGCTGCTAATAAACCTAAAAGAAATTTGTTTGTTTTCATTTTTGTTTGATTTTTTTAATTGTCTTTAAAATTTATACTTAAATTGAATACTTGCGTTAATACCTCTTTTGTAGCTTGATAGTGCGAACTCAGAAAGATTTGGGTTTACTCCTAAATCATTTGCTAATGTTGGGTCAAAGGATACGTTTTCGCGAACACGCTCTATCCTTGGATCTAGTATGTTTTTTACACTTGCATTAATTTCGAAGTTCTTGTTAATTTTATTTTTCCATACAAAGTCTAGCGTAGGTACTCCTTTTTCGATAATGTTTCCTAACTGCCCAGAACCTAAAGCATCAATACGGTCTGAGAAATAAGAAAATACTAGATTGGCTACAGGCTTATATTCACCGAACGTTGGACTATAACTTACATCAGCATTAATAAGAACTGGTGAAGCACCTTGTAGCTCGTCAGAATCTCTATTAAAGTTTGTGTTAAACGTTCCTGAAACTGTTTTTAAGTCTTGCGTTGTAGATGTGTAAGTCACATTCATTCCTGCAGCAAGAATGTTATTTTCGTCTTCATCTTTAATGATTCCTTTTCTTACTTCAAGCTCAATTCCAAAAACATCTGCACGGTCACCTGTTCTAAAGAAACGTTGCGTACCAGTCGCATCATTTGCTGATACTAAGTTTACAGGATCATTAATTGTTTTGTTAAAAAGCGCTATAGAAAATATTTCACCACTATTAATAAACCATTCGTACTTTAAATCTAGATTTACAATGGTTGAAAATGCAGGGTCATTTAATAAGTCTGGATTACCGCCGATACGATCAGTTACATTTTCATATACAAATGGTGCTACCTCCTTAAATTCTGGATTTGAAACTGTTCTACTTGCAGAAAAACGTAGATTTTGATTTTCTGTAAGTGCATATTTTACATTTAAGCTTGGAAGGAAAAATGTTTCGTTAGCTTCGTTACTACCAGGGTTATTAAAAGACAAATTAATTACATCGTAACTTATTTCTTGATTAAATTGTTCTAAACGCAAGCCAGGAACAAATGTCCATTTTTCTCCTGATTTGTATACCGCTTCAGCATATGCTGCATGTACATCAAGGTTACCTTTATATGTGTTTTCTAATTGTCCTGGTAGATTTTCTCTCCCTAAACCATTAGCAGGGTCTAAAGGACGAAATACACTAGTATTGTATAAAACACCTTGATTTTCTATTGAAAAGAATGCATCAAAATTAGTAACATCTTCAACCTCAGTAAATGGATTGATGATATCATAACCATAACGTTGATTATCGAAAGTACGTTCTTTTGTGCGACCGTTGTATCCAAAATTAAATTTTAGATTTTCGGATTGCTCGTAGCTCAGATTAACACGTGCATTTAATTCGCTATCTTCAATATTCTGAAAATAACGTTGGTTGTCAAATTCAACATTTCTAAAGAATATGGCATTTGTTGACGGGTCATTATCAAGTGTGTTTTCAAAACGCTCTAGAGCAATACGCTTACGGTCTGGTTGACGTGCTAATACATTATTAAAACCTAACCCATAATCTAATTTTAATTTTTCATTGAGATTACTTCTACCTGTAATTTGATTTACAAAAATCAGATCCTGTTCAAACTGTACATTTTGAGTAAAGAAACCAAAATCATCATTATCAGCTATGGTGTTACGGTTATACCCACGACCATCGATACCAAAACGACCCACTTCGTCTGTGGCGTCATTGATAAATAATGAGTTAAATTTTATTCTATGGTTGTTGTCGATTTTGTAAACAACATTAACCATTGCTGTTGTGTTACGTGTAAATTCAAACTCCTCCGCATCTTGGAAGATTGTGTTAGCAGCTGCAGTTACATTGGCAAATTGCCCTCTTCTGTATTCGAAGTTACTACCAAAAGAGGCTGTAGAGAAAAGACTTAAGCGAGATTCTTCACCAATATCCCATGATTTACCACCTGTAATACTTCCTTCGACACCTAAAGAACCATCAATGCTTTGAGGATCTACACCGTGAGATAAAATAACAGCATATGGGTTATTACGATATCTGTTGTAAAACCCAAAATAGCCAGTACCTTCACTTTTTACAAAGTTTTTACCAATGGCATTAGAATTAAAATTTGAGCCTAGATTTACATCTAAGAAAAATTTCCCAGTGTGTTCTTTAGCTACAATATCTACATTGCCAGCAGCAAAGTCTCCGTAAAAATTAGCAGCATATGTTTTACTTACTCCTACATTTTGTATAACATCTGAGGAGAATAGGTTAAGGTCCATATTCTTCTTCTCAATATCATTAGCAGGCAGTGTAAGGCCATTATATGTTGTATTTAAATAGCGATCTCCAAGACCACGAACATATACGTTACCTCCACCTTCTTGTTTTGAGATACCAGATATTTTAGTTACAGCTCCAGCGGCATCACTAATTCCCTTACGAGAAAGCTCTTGGGCTCCAATACTTTGTTTAATAGTAGTAGCTTTTTTCTGATCTAAAAGCAGCGCTTGTTCAGTTTCACGTTTTGCAGTAGTTGTAATTACAACCTGCTCAAGTGTTGCAGCACTAGCTCCCATTACAACATCTATAGTTTTTGTTTGTCCGGCAACAATTTCAACTTGGCGTTCAATAGTCTCGTAACCTACAAAACTAAAAATAACGGTGTAAGTGCCAGGATTTAAGTTTTCGATTATGTACTTACCATCAATATCAGATGTTGTTCCTGTAGTCGTACCTTTAATAAGAACATTTGCAAATGGTAAGGGTTCGTTATTAAAATCCTTATCAGTCAATTTACCAGCTATAGATCCTGTTCCTTGGGCTATAGATATTGTAGAAAAAAGAATAGTAAAAAATATAAAAATGTGTTTCATTAGTTTATGTCTAATTTGATGCTGCAAAGAAACTATACAAAAGAAGTTTGAAGGTTAATCAAAAATTAATGATTGGTAATAAAAAGGTTAGCTAAAAGTTATCTTAGCATTAAGACAAAGTGTAATTAGGAAACAATTTGATAACACAAAAGTTGTTAGTAGATTTCTAATGAGTTCGTTTAGGTTATTATTCAATTTACATATATTGCTTCTGCAAAATCACATTATATGAATTGGGAACAATTACTGTCTTTAAAACGACAGGGAGATACTAATAAACGTTTACGAAAAGAGCAAGATGAAACGCGGTTGGGATTTGAGGTCGATTACGATCGTATCATATTTTCTTCAGAGTTCCGAAGCCTTCAGGATAAAACACAAGTAGTGCCGTTATCTAAAACAGACTTTGTGCACACGCGATTAACACATAGTTTGGAGGTAAGTGTCGTAGGACGTTCATTAGGGAGACAAGTTGGGAAGCAGCTTTTAAAAAAGCATCCTCATCTTCAAAGCATTCATGGGTATCAGTTTAATGATTTTGGCGCAATTGTAGCAGCTGCAGCTTTGGCACATGATATTGGAAATCCACCTTTCGGTCATTCTGGAGAAAAAGCAATAGGTGCATTTTTTAAAAATGGTGAAGGTAAATTTCTTAAGTCTCAATTAACAGAAAAAGAATATCAAGATCTTTGTGATTTTGAAGGCAATGCAAATGGGTTTAAAATTTTAACCGAAAGTCGCGTTGGCAGAGAAGGAGGGTTGCGTTTAAGTTATGCGACCTTAGGTGCATTTATGAAATATCCCAAAGCATCATTGCCAAAGAAACCAACACCACATATTGCAGATAAAAAGTATGGGTTTTTTCAAAGTGAAGAAGACACCTTTGTTGCTATTGCAGAAGAGTTAGGATTAACTCTCAGAGATAAAGAAAACAAATCATTTGCTAGACATCCATTAGCATTTTTGGTTGAAGCTGCTGATGATATTTGCTACACTATAATAGATTTTGAAGACGGTATAAACCTTGGGTTAATTGAAGAAGAATATGCGTTAGAATACTTAATTAAACTGGTAAAAAATACGATTAATACCGATAAGTATAGTGCATTAAAAACTACTGAAGACCGCGTAAGTTACCTAAGAGCATTAGCTATTGGGACTTTAATAAATGAAGCGGTATCTATATTTATGGAAAATGAAGAAAGCATTCTTTCAGGTGAATTTAATACAGGCTTGTTAGATGTTAGTAGTTATAAAGCACAAATTAAAGATATTATAA
>CAZYRG010000237.1:3836-4988 GCA_964650425.1 uncultured Flavobacteriaceae bacterium | reverse complement strand
TTGACAAAATAGCGATAGAGTTTAGCGCAAATCAATTCTGCAATTTCATCTCTACGTTCTTCAAAAAGTATTTCGATGACATCATCATAATCCCAAGCGCCAGTTCTTCCGAAAATTGTTTTGGATCCCGTGTCAAACGTTTCTGGATCAAAGGTGATTGGACCGCATTTTTCAGCTCTTTCATTATATCCCGTCATTGCTTTAGAAGCTTCTTCAATATCTATCTGTGTATATCCAATGTCCTCGCCTAGCGTGAAAAGCTCAAAAAGTTCACGAGCATAATTTTCGTTTGGACGATTTTTGGTGTTTTCAAAATTATTGAGAAAGGCGAGCATCGCAGCGGTCAAACCAATCTCTCGCGTGAATTCTTTGAAATTACCAATAGCATGTTCCTGCAGTTTTGCATAATATTGATACATGTATGCAGGGCATTGGTACTCGCTATATTGGGTGACAAAATGGTTGAGCCAAAAGAAGGTAAGTCGGGCATGTAGTCCGTTTTGCAAGAGGTCTTTGGCAGCCATGACATAACCTTCGTCTCTTTCTATATTTTTTAATTCTCTTAATTGGTCATCATCAATAGCGTTATATTCGGGCTCTGTTTTATTCGCCCATGGTGGTGGGGGAGTAACTCCTTGTCCAATTGCAGCATCTACTAATTCATCAACTAGTTGCGAAGGCGATTTAGATTTTGCGGCGGCCAATTCGGGTATGGAAGCACCATAGGCCAAACGCCTGTATAAATGTTTAATTTTGGCATCATCCCATGGGTTTTCAGGAGTAGGGACATAAGGTGCAATAGTTCCAGTATTACAAGAGTACATTGTAGCCATAAGGGGGCGGTGTTAGTTAGTACTAAAGAACTCTTTTAAGGACCTGACAATTTGATAATTTTGTGGGAAGGTCTATAAAGAATATAATTTACCAACTAATAATTTACGAAATTAGTATGTAAAACGGATGAAAATTGTCAATTCTAGTCAGAATTTAACATTTTTCCATGGTTTTTTGTTGTTTTAGGTGTAAATACTTTATACTAAGTGAAATAAGATTTGTTTAATTCCATGTATATTTATCATTCGTATTTCAATCAATCTAAATGCAAATTCCAAAGTCTTTAAAAGAAGGAGATCATGTAGCAATTGTTGCTAC
>CAZYRG010000237.1:0-3736 GCA_964650425.1 uncultured Flavobacteriaceae bacterium | reverse complement strand
AAATGGATTATTGGCTATTCTGATGTGACCGTATTGCATTCGCACATTCATCAGTTAAAGATTGCAACCTTACATGCGCCCATGCCAGTAGATATAATGAATGCGACCAATAAAAGTGTGGCAAGTCTTCGGGATGTATTGTTTGGGAGGTCGATAAATTATACAATAGAAAACGCCAAAAATAATCGACCAGGATCGGGAAAAGGTGCTTTAGTTGGAGGGAATCTCTCTATTCTATATGCACTTTGTGGTTCTGTATCTGCTTTGGAGACCAAGGATAAAATTCTATTTATCGAAGATCTAGATGAGTATTTATATCACATAGATCGTATGATGCAAAATCTAAAACGAAATGGAATGTTAGTAGGGTTGAAAGGTCTTATAGTGGGTGGTATGACCAAAATGCATGATAATATGATTCCGTTTGGTAAGACTGCTCAGGAGATTATTTTGGATGCGGTGCAAGAATATGATTATCCAGTTGTTTTCGATTTTCCGGCTGGACATTTACAAGATAATCGCGCCTTGATATTGGGTGCAGAGGTGTTGTTGAATGTGCAAAATGATACTGTTTTGTTAGCATTTTGAAGTGTTATATAAGAACCCATACTAACCTGCAAGGTCTCTTTTTGACCTTGTAGGTTTTTTTTCACCGTATTATTAATACCTACAAGGTTTTGGAAACCTTGCAGGAAAATTACCTAAGGTGAAAGACTTCTTTTGACCTTGGAGGTTTGGTAAAACACTTTTTATTTCCCATTAAATGCATTCATCGTATTGGATAAACCAGCGGAGCCAAAAGATTTTATCAATGCAACGCTCTTTTCTAAACGTTCAGGCATGGCGGTTTCTTCTTCGGTGTTCCATTCTCCAAGAACATAATCAACTTGTCTACCAGTACCAAATTTTGCACCTACACCAAAGCGAAACCGGTTGTATTTGGTTGTTTGTATTTGGTTTTGAATATCCTTGAGCCCGTTATGTCCTCCATCACTACCTTTAGCTTTTACTCGTATAGTGCCAAAGTCTAGGTGAATGTCGTCGGTAATGACCAGAAGATTTTCTAATGGGATTTTTTCTTTTTCCAGCCAATAGCGAACTGCTTTGCCACTCAGATTCATATACGTACTTGGCTTTAGCAAGATAAAGGTTCTGCCTTTGAACTTATAAGTGGTCAGGTCTCCAAGTTTTTGGGTTTCAAAGTTGAGGTCTTCTTCTTTGGCTAGTGCGTCTAATACGCGAAAACCAATATTATGACGGGTGTTGTGATATTTTGGGCCGATATTGCCCAATCCTACGATCAGGAATTTTTTCATGAGTTCTTGGGGTGTTTCGTCGATTTGCGGTATAACTGAGTCAACATTTTTTTTAAATAGATTTTTGATAAAGTTAAGCATAAATGTGTTTTTGCGTAAGGGATAGAAACGGCATCCTTTGTTGAGGAACGAGACAAAGATATAGTGTATAGCCCGACCCATAGGGATGCGCCCAAAGTACGACCCAATATCAAAAATAAAAAAAGCATCCCCATTTTGGGATGCTTTTTGTAATTCTATAACTGTTAAGTCTATGCTTCTGCTGCTGGAGCTGCTGCGCCTTCTGCCGCTGCACCTTCCGCTGCTTCTGCACCTTCTTCAGTTTCTTCTTCTTCATCCTCAACAGCATTACGAGAGGTTCTCACCTGACATGTAACAGTGTTATCTGGGTGTAGAATAGAAAAATCATCACTTGCAATATCAGTAACGAGTAATTTGTTTCCGATTTTAAGTGTAGAGATATCACCTTCAATAACGTCTGGCAAATTAGCGGCTAAGCCTTTTACTTTGATACGACGAAGGTTGTAACGTAGAACTCCACCATTAAGCACTCCTGGCGATACACCAACAGTACGGAAAGGAATCTCCATAGTGATTGGCTTGTCGTCAAATATCTGAACAAAATCGATGTGTAGGATTCTGTCAGTTACAGGGTGAAATTGGATATCCTGGAGGATCGCATTCACCTTTGTGCCACTGTCCAACGCAATTACCACGGTATGTACGTCTGGAGTATACACTAAATTCTTAAAAGCAATTTCTGGCGCAGAAAAGTGTATAATGGTGTCTCCACCGTAGATTACACAAGGTACCTGTCCAGCATTACGTAAGGCTTTTGTTGCTTTCTTGCCTACGCTTTCTCTTTGAGATGCATTGATTGTTAATGACTTCATTTTTAATTTATTTTAAATATTTAATTAATTACATAACAAATTTTGAACTGATCGATTCATTACTGTGTACGCGCTTCATAACATCAGCGAATAAATTAGCACAGCTTACGACTTTTATCTTTGGACTTTCTTGGCGCAAAGGAATAGAGTCCGTAATAATCAATTCTTCTAGTTTTGAGTTTTCGATACGCTCATAGGCATCTCCCGATAATAGGGGGTGTGTGCAAATGGCGCGTACACTTTTGGCACCGCGCTCCATCATCAGATCTGCTGCTTTAGTCAGCGTTCCTGCAGTATCGACCATATCATCTACCAATACGACATTTTTTCCGGTTACATCTCCGATCAACTCCATATGCGTTACTACATTAGCTTTTGCCCGTTGTTTGTAGCAAATAACGACATCACTATTAAGGGCTTTCGCATACGCATACGCCCTTTTGGAGCCACCCATATCTGGCGAAGCTATAGTAAGGTTATCTAGGTTCAGCGATTGCACATAGGGCAAAAACACCGTAGAAGCAAATAAATGATCTACAGGTTTTTCGAAAAAACCTTGGATCTGATCTGCATGCAAGTCCATCGTTATGATACGAGTGGCACCAGCAGTTTCTAGCATTTTGGCAATCAGTTTTGCCGCAATTGGCACTCGAGGTTTATCTTTACGATCCTGACGTGCCCATCCATAATACGGCATTACTGCGGTAATATGTCTGGCCGAAGCTCGTTTTGCTGCATCGAGCATTAAGAGCATTTCCATCAAATTATCAGAACTCGGATGTGTGGAACCAATGATAAATACACGAGATCCACGCACGGATTCTTCAAACGAAGGTTGGAATTCTCCATCACTATAATGTGACGTAATGACATTACCTAAATCCGCACCATAAAAAGAGGCAATCTTTTCAGAAAGCGCTCTACTTTGCGTACAAGTGAAAATTTTGGCTTTTGTGACAACGTTAGGCATCGCTAATGGCGTGTTTAATACCGTTTTGTACGGTAGTTTTTGAAAACGAGCTGCAAATTTAAGCAATTATTTCAAGTATGGATAGATAATTAGCAGTTATTTGCTGGTGTAAATAAAATATTTTAGTATTTTTGCCATCCAATTAGGAAATACTACTTGCTCAAGTGGCGGAATTGGTAGACCTGTCTGCCGACAGGCAGGCGCGCAGAAGGATTAAAAATTATGATTTATGTTTATGCTATTTCTAGTTTTGAAAAGAACTATATTTATGTAGGAATGACACAAAACATAAATGAACGACTGAAAAGACATAATGATGGTAGAGAGAAAACAACAAGAGCGTATGCTCCTTTTGATTTGATTTATACTGAAGAATGTAAAGACAGAGTCGAAGGTCGTAAAAGAGAAAAATATTGGAAATCTGGAGTTGGAAAAGAACAACTTCGAAAAATTAGAGATCATCTCTAATATAGAAATGCTCAAGTGGCGGAATTGGTAGACGCGCTGGATTCAAAATCCAGTTCTTTCGGGAGTGTGGGTTCGATTCCCACCTTGAG
>CAZYRG010000236.1:0-5005 GCA_964650425.1 uncultured Flavobacteriaceae bacterium | reverse complement strand
TAGTAACTGGAGTTTTTGGAGCAACTGTCTTTGAAGAGGGTGCTTGTGGTTGTTTTTCAGTTTCGACAGCATTATTTGTTGTCCCAAGACCTGATTTCAATAATTTATCAATCTGTTGATTTAACTTATTGACCTCTCTATTTAGGGTATATATTTTTGATTTTATGGTGAGTTTATGATGCAGTAACATCACAATGATTGCTACTAATAGAATATAATCCATGTGGTCAAAGAGATTAGGTTAGCTATATAAAGATAAACTTATTTTGGTAAGTATGCACTTATCAACAAAACTTCGCTTTTCAATATTTTTATAATATAGATAAATCTACCTGTAGCAATAATAAAAGTCGCTGCACAAAATTTAGAACTAAAAAATGTTCTCTACAACATCATAACTCGCATCAAATGAATTTAATTCTTTGACCATATTTTTACTTAATAAACTTAGGCGTTAGCGTATTTATGAAAAGAATATTTCCAATACCATCGTAGCCTTCAAAAAAGTACTGAAGCCTTTTCTGTTTTCATCATGCTTTCATGAAAACCAATGAGTGTAAGATCTGCGTCGGCGGAATATTCATTAATCAGTGCTTTTCTATCCGATACTGTATCCACAGGGATGACCCGTATATTTTTTGCCGAAATAGGTAAACGTCCGCTAGAAGTCAAATTAATTAGGTTTTCTTGTTCTTGCTTTACATCTTCTATAGGGAAAGCTGCAAAAATCGTAATCTCTCCATCTTTCCAATCTTCATGCCCTAAAATGATATATGACAATAAGATCATAAGATTTGCATTTTCATAATCTTCTTTTCGTATCCAAATATGGATTGCTTTTTTATAGCCAAATCCTTTATCGGAACTTGCCAAAATACAAACATCATAAGTCGCCGTTTTCATGATGCTATAATTATCTACAATATCGGTCAACCACTCCTGCTCTCCTTTTTTGAATTCAAAAAACATCATATTATTTGGTTTTCCTGAGATTCCTGGTAATTGAATCGCTTGTGCAATTGCCGAAGTAAATGATGGAGAAACCAACGTCTGTAAATACACATTAGACTTACTATATGCTGTAGTTTGTATTAGTTTTTCCAGTTTTTGCTCTGTGAGCAACTTCATTTCTTTAGAGTAATAACCTTTTTCAAAATGAATATAGGTACCAAAACCGTATCGGTGCGAGATCCATTTCATCATTTCCTGAGCGGAATAACGTTCAAAAGTAGCCGCAGAGATACATAGTACTGCTGGACGCCAATCTTCTTCTGCACTATCTTTTTCCGATTTTTGTAAAAATACTTGGATGGTCCGATTCAGTTGGTAAAACACTCCCTGGAAAATCGTAGCCATTCCTTTTCTGGTATTGCTTTTTATACTGATATAAAAATACAGCACCACCATCAATGCAATCGAAGCAATGGCATAGGGCGTATTAATTTTAAACATCAAATACACACATAAAATAGCCCCCAAAAGGGATAAATACCATTTGGATTTAAAAGAAGGCCGGTACGATGGGTCACCAGCAAAGTGATGCAAAAATGATATCAAACACAGCGATCCATAGGTTACCATAAAAAACATAGAAATCACCTCGGTTACTGCATTTACATCCCCCATCAAAACGAATATTAATGCAATCAAACTGGTGAAAATTGTAGCATTACGTGGTTCGTTTTTTTGCTTCGTGCCTTTGGCCACCCAAAAATTGACCTTTCTATTTGGAAATACCTTATCCAAGCCTATTGCTTGTAAAGTACGTGGCGCAACCATAAACGACCCCAATGCAGATGATATGGTAGCAGCAGCAAGACCCATAGGAATAATCGGTCCCCAGAGCGCAATATTACTCATTATTAATTGATCATTGATCAAATCTGTTGGAGCGGCAGATGAAATAAGTTTATAAGCAATAAAATATAAATAACCATCCCTACTACTGTCGCAGCCAGCGTACCCCTTGGTATGGATCGTTTAGGGTTAGTAAGATCTCCGGACAAACCTACTCCGGCCGTCATTCCCGTAAAGCGGGAAAAATAATGGCAAAAACATAAAAAAAGCCTTCTTTGGGTGTCGTAGATTCAAAAAGTAGGGAGCTATCAAAATTTGAAGCATAAGAGGTACTACCCATAAAAAATAATACTAAAGACACTCCAAGAATCGCAACAACTATATACAGTGCTTTCATTCCTAAATCCGCCCCTTTCGTTACCATCAATACGATCAATAACACCAAAGCTGGAATACTAAATACGCGATTATCATAAATTTCATATCCAAAATTTAACGCTTCAAAAGCTTCTGCAAAAGCAATGACATAAAAAGCAACACTGATGGCCTGTGATAAATACAAAGCGATACCAATCGCAGAACCTATATTAATTCCAAAAGATCGAGAAATAATAAAGTACTCTCCTCCTCCTTCTACTTTTTGATTTGTAGCAATCTCCGCCAGCGCCATGGCTGTAGGAATGGTAACTGCATGTCCCATTAATATAATCAATAGGGTTCCTGTAAAACCAACTGAACCCACTGCAAAACCAAATCGCAAGAACATTACTGCTCCTAAAATCGTAGAAATGGCGGTCAAAAAAACGGGTAAGGTTCCAAAACCGGTTTTTGGTGGAGTTATAGTACTACTCATAGTATTTCACTTAAAAAAACACAAGATGAGAAAACTACCCTAATAAACTAAAAAACATTGGATTTTTTTTTAAACCGTACTTCTCTCCACACTATTTTTTTACTGTAATGTGTGTTTGGAGTACTAGATTCTATCTATTGAATAGTTAGTCTAGAAGAGTTTTCCATTAAAAACATAACTAATTAAAAATCAATTTTATAAAACTAAAAAAGGCACTCCAAATTCGCGAATTTGGACTCCAGATTCGCGGAATCTGGAGCTACTTGTGTTGTTTTGCACTCGAAACTGCTACTACATTTGTCTCATCAAATAGTAAAACAAAGAAGCATCAGCTACATGATACACTCGATATCCTCCGAATAGCTTATGTGCATGTGGTTGTCTTCTTTATCACTGAAGCATAGCATTTTTAAACTTAGTTCCATTATGAAAGCCATCATTAATTTTTTAATTGCAGTTGCAGCAATCATTATAGCACTGTTTACCTAAAGTTGTGAAAAAGGTAAAGCGATATTAACAGATACTGGCACCTATCAACAACCACAACAAATAGCGTCTTATACGCTACTAACAAAAGTCGATGAACAAGTGTCGGACAGTCAGATCGAAACAAATAATAATAATAATAATAACAGAACAAAATACCACATCGATTGATTTTGTAACGAAGCAACGCAGCGTTACAAAATTGTATCGAAATGGAAATTAGGAGGTCACCGAAAAGCCTTGTACTAGAGTAGGTAAATCATTTAATACAACGATTATGTTAGACAAATATAAAAACACAAACACGCAATTAAATCGACAACAATTACAGCAAGTCACTGGCGGATTGACCAAACATCCAGGGATCATTATCGTAGAATGTATCCCTCCAGACCCAAATTATATTCCTAATGAATCTGATACCCCATCCCCTCCATGTCATATTCCTCAGGGAGTACCGATTTTCTAGACAGAATATAAAGGACTACAAAATATTGGAAGCATACAAAATCAATATAACATACCAAATTACAGTATCTGTTTAGCACTATAAAGATCTTTAAAAAACATCCTCTTTTTTAAGGACTTAACTATTCATTACACATACCATCATACACCGTAGTTTTTCGCGGACAGGAATCGTATGGTCTAATTTTTAAACATCACAAATTATGAAAAAACATTTTTTATTTCAATTTTTTTTGCTTGTAAGCATAGTGGGTTATGCACAAAGAGGAACACAGGTTTCCCAATTATTGTTCACCTTTGATCAGGCGGGAAATCAGATCAAACGCGAATATTGCGAAAGCAATTGTCACCTAAAACAAAAGCGTACTGCGGAGGATGCGGTCTCGGAAAATAATGCAATTCCCATCGCCGAACTTTTTGACGAGTCCGTCATCATGTATCCTAATCCTACTACAGGTATTCTAAATCTAACTTGGGATCAAGACCTGAGAGGAGTGGTACAGAAAGTACAGCTTTTTAACTACCAAGGTAGGTTGCTAAGGGATTATGATGTTGCCGACTTGCATGAGACTACATTGGATCTCAGCAACTATCCAACTGGTGCCTATCTGGCCAAGTTTGTCTTTACCGACGCCAGTATTCATACAAAACAAATCATTAAAAATTAATTTATCTCAAAGAACTTTATAATGAAAACACTACAAAAAATACTTACACTATGGGTGTTGCTCATAGGGATAACACTACATTCCCAAACGATCATCCCTGTTAAAACCACTACACTTGCTGTTGTGGAAGATAATTTACAACCAGAAAGTAACCAGCGTGTCGCAGCGAAATCAATAGCAAATAAAGCAACAGGTAATTACGAAGCGGGGAGCGTTTCAGGAACGACAGGAGTATCACCGACAGGGGCACTAACGTATACCATCCCTATTGACGCTCCTATGGGAATCAATGGAATGCAACCAAATATTTCATTGGGTTATAATGGGCAATCAGGAAATGGAATTGCAGGATATGGATGGGGTATTAATGGATTGTCCAGTATATCTCGTGTATCAAGCACTAAGTTTCATGACGGAGTGATCGACCCAGTTGACTTTGACAACTTAGATCGCTATGCACTAGATGGTCAACGTTTATTGTTGAAAAGTGGCACTTATGGTAAAGATAAATCAGAGTATGTGACAGAAAACTATTCTGATATAAAAATCGTAGCAAATAGTGAATCCATTCGTGGAGGCATTAATTATGGTGTAAAAGAGTTTACGGTATATTATCCCGATGGGAATATAGCAAAATTTTCTTCAGTTAGACCATTGGTATTCAATTATGTAATAACGGAGCTTAGAGACCCTCAAAATAATCTGATCCGATTTAAGTATACCTCTTCTAATC
>CAZYRG010000235.1:0-5015 GCA_964650425.1 uncultured Flavobacteriaceae bacterium | reverse complement strand
TGGCATTCTCCACAAGAAATGACCCCAGTAGAGGAGAGTTTGCCTTCATAAAATAAGCGTTTTCCTAAAGCAAAACCCGCTTCGGTAGGAGGGTTTGTAGAAATGTCATAGGTGGCTTCTGGGAAATTTCCAGGAATAGTAAAAGCTAAAGGTGTTGGGTCATACACCGCTTTTACTGGGGTAGGCTCTGGAATTGGAATATAGGTATCTTCTTCTCCATCTTTGGAACAAGATAGAAGTGCAAAACAAAAAACAACTATATATATTCTAAGAAACATGTTTTATTGGTCTCAATTATAGTTAAAACTATGCATTTTAATGCATGTACCTTTCAGATTCTAAAAAGCTTTTAGTTAAGTGTTTAGTTTACAGTCTCAGTTTGCAGTTTTTGATCTTAGAATTCACAAACCGCAAACTGAGACTGCCTACCGTTTTTCATTGTTAGTACTGAATTTCATTCATTGTTACAAAACCTATGGTACTTTATGTTCATAGTGATTTAGTAATCAAATTTTAGTATGTTATTTACAGTCGCAATGGGCATTTTTAAGTTTTGTTCCTATCTGCAAAACTGTTTACTTCCATTGCATACTTTTGTTTGATTTATTTAATACTGAACATTTCACCAATATTCTCGGCAATTTTTGGAGAATTTTCTGGATCAACCTGAATTTCCGATTTTTCTACTAATGACAAGGTGTTGACCGCATCAAAAACTTGAGAAACATCTGTGGTAATAGTTATATCACTAGTGATTTCATCAGTAGATTCGGCAGATAATGATAACGAAATCTCTTTATAGTTATCTTGTGTGTCACTAATACTACCAATATGATAGATAAATAATTCGGAGATGTCCGATCCGTTAGCACGAAAATTACCTTCCATTTTTAGAAATTTATAACCTGCAGCCCAGCCCCAAAGCATACCTTTGTCCTGTGCCGTTGGAACAAAGTTGAGGGTTCCTTGTTCGATCGGATATCGGCTTTGATCAATACCAAAACCAAATTTTAGATTGGTATATTGTCCAGAAGGAATAGCTGTAAGGTTAACTTGCAGACTTGTAGGATCATTTTCATCGATTACAAAAAAGCTTTCATCAACAGGGTAGGTAAATACCGTTCCATCTGCTTTTGTCAAACGAATATTACTAATAATATATTTTAATTCCGTCACTTCGTAGTCTTCTCCACTTTGATTGGTATAAGTCTGATCGGATAAGAGGAATTCTTGATCACCAACAATATTGTCAAATGTTAGTGCGAGTGTTTCTTCTATGGTAATTCCTTCGCCTGAATTGTTTCGTATATTGTCATCATTGTCTTTACAAGCCATTAGAAATAGCACTGCTAGTAATGGTGAGAATAGGCTGATATATGTTCTTTTAATCTTTTTCATTTTCTTTTTTTAAATTTTTTAAAGTTTTATACTTAGAACTAAGGCATCTTTTTGGCCATTATTTTCGATACTGTCATTGTCAGAGCTTTCTGAATCACCAATGAGAACAATCGTTCCATTTGCATCCTGAGAAAGTCCTTGACCAAAGTCAAAATCAGAGCCGCCAAATGAGGTGTTCCATTGTAAATTTAAGTTTTGATCGATCTGAAGTAACCAAATATCATTATCTCCAAAGTTAGTAGTCACATCTCCATCGCTGCTCCTGGAGCTTCCGGAAATAACAAAATTATTTTCAGCAGTAGTTAAAATTTCTCTGGCGGTATCAAAACCAGAACCTCCAAAAGTTTTTTGTTGAAGTAATGTGCCGTCAGGAGAAATTTTGATAGCCCATAGATCGGCATTACCTTTTGCGGTAGTGATGTCCCCATCAGTACTACGCGTATCACCAACAATTACATAGTTACCATCTGCAGTCATCGTTGCGGCATAAGCCGTGTCAATTCCAGAGCCGCCATAGTTTTTCTGCCATTGTAACACCCCTTCTTTAGAAATTTTTACTAACCAAAAATCATAGCTTCCGTTACTACTACTAATATCAAAGTCATTGCTTTCGGAAGTGCCGACGATTAAGTAGCCGTCCTCTAAAATGAGAAAATCATTAGCGCGATCATTATTGGATCCACCAAAAAAACGTTCCCACTCGACCGCACCTGTTGGATCTAATTTATGCACCCAAAATTCTCCAACACCATGTTTTTTGGCTGCATTTGGTAGTTTTTGACTGGTGTTCGTATTATTAGGTCCTTCATAGCTATCGACGTCTAAATAGCCTACGGTGAGATACCCACCGTCAGTCGTTTGTTGTACGGCAAAAGCTCTATCATCTCCGAGGAAACCATAGTTTTTTTCCCATTGTAAGACTCCATTACTGTCTAATTTTGCCATCCAATGATCATAGGAGCCATTATTGGCAGTAACGGCGCCCGAGGCGCTTCTACTATAACCAGTAATAACAAAACCGCCATCATTAGTAACGGCAATAGCCTCACCGCGATCATCATTGTCACCACCATAGGTTTTACTCCAAATTACTTCTCCCGTTGGATTTATTCGCATCAGCCAATAATCTTGTGTTCCCGATGTATTGGTGCCAATAGTGCCATCGGTACTGCCAGAATTCCCCAACAGCATGTAATCACCATTTGGTGCCACAACTAATGCTTTTGCTTCTTCATTGAGGCTGCCTCCAAAAGTTTTTTTCCAGTTGATAGTGCCTTTAAATGAAGTGTCTGTTTCTTTAGGAGTTTCATTGTTGGATACAGCAGGGTCATCGGAGCTACAACTAAGGCTAATTCCGAGAGAGAAAATGACTATTTTGAGTTTCCAAAATTGCATAAAAGCGTTTTCTTAATTCGCAGATTTTTTGATCACAAATAAGCCATCTTCGATATTGTTGACAATGATATTTCCGCTAGGAAAATACGGATAGACATTCCAGGTGCCATTAAAACTGGCGTTATTGTTTGCCGGGTAGGTGTCAAAAAAGCCAACTTCGGTCATCGACTTACCATCAATTCCAGAAATATCAATCATTCGAACTCCAGCAGAGTAGCAAGCTTGATAAAAAATGTTTCCTTTTACATAGCCATTATGATCTATTGCTGCGGTTGGCCCTTCGTATTCCATATGAACTACAGGAGCATCCAAATCAGAGAAGTCGTAAACAATAGTTCTCGTGTTTATACCTATTTGCGCTTCATCCAATTCATCTCCTAATAAGAAATATTTTTGGTCTTCGGTAAACCATCCTTGATGCGCATATTTGAAATTGTCATAACTTCCTCTACAGATTAATTTTGGTGCTGTTTTATCAGTAACGTCTACGATTACGATTTCATTTTCGTTGCTACCGATGTAAATTTCTTTACCTACATGCTCTGTGTCTGGACCCGAATAAGTGACTACCTGCGCATCATGAGAATACCCATCAGCACCATATCCTCCAGCAGCAACCGGAGCTTTCGGATTTTGAATGTCTATAAAAGTGGCACCTCCATTATATTCATCATTTCTTTGTGTTCCAGTAGCATACGCATATCCTTTACTTTCATTGATGACAATATTATGTGCTGTTTCGATATCTTGAAAATTGGCATCTTCCGTAAAAGTTACTGGAGGATTTGTCACGGATCGCAGTTTTGTTAAATCAAATATTTGCACGCCATGTGGGTGAACTTTATTTTCGAAATCGCGATCGGCCACAATGAATGCGTGGTTATTGTATACCTTGATGTCTCTCCATGAACTCGCTTTTGATTTAGTGGGTAATTTCCCTAATACTATAGGTGCTGTAGGATCCGTAATATCTACAAAAGCGGTTCCTGCCGTAGTCCCTACTAATGCGTATTCTTTTTTCGTTGTCGGATCAGTCCAGCCCCAATTGTCATTGCCATTTGCGCCTGGAAATCCTAAATCGGCAAGCGTAAGATGCGATTGTAAGTCGTAACCATTGCATGGGTATATTCCGGCCATACCATTAACACATGCTGCTGGTGTAGCACTAGCAACAGGATTGGGTTTTGACGAAACTTCATCCTTGGAACAACTTAATAGAATGCCAAAACAAAGGATTGTTACTGAAAAGTAAATTTGGGATTTCATGCTTCTTAAATTTGTAGTTTCCTATAAAAATAACGTCTTATGGTATAAACTTGGTATGATTTAGGTGGTTTATAACATGTTTTAAGCCATAATTAACATTTAACCAGTAAAAACTACTGGTAGATTGGTAATGAGTACCTATTTTTGCAGCATGTTAGCAGATAAAAATGAAACCCGTAGCGCGCTAGGTCAACTAGGAGAATTTGGATTGATTGAGCATTTAACAAAGAATTTTACTATTCAACAAAAAACGACTATAAAAGGTATTGGAGATGATGCAGCAGTGTTGGATTTCCGAAAGGAACCTTGTGTTGTAACCACTGATCTTTTGATAGAAGGGGTGCATTTTGATTTGTCGTATATGCCATTAAAGCATTTGGGTTATAAAGCTGTGATGGTAAATCTTTCTGATGTCTATGCGATGAATGCACAGGCAACACAAATTACGGTTAGTATTGCGGTGTCTAACCGTTTTCCTAAAGAGGCACTGGAAGAACTCTACGCAGGAATAGAAACTGCAGCTAAACTTTATGCGATTGACGTGGTTGGAGGAGACACTACCTCGTCTACCAAAGGAATGTTACTTAGCATCACGGCTATCGGGCATGCTAAAAAGGAAGATTTGGTGTATCGTAATGGCGCCAAAGAGGGCGATTTATTGGTGGTAACAGGGGATTTAGGAGCTGCATATTTAGGGTTCCAAGTATTAGAACGAGAGCGTCAGGTTTTTAAGGCAAACCCAAATTCGCAACCGGATTTAGATCAATATAGTTATTTAATAGAAAGGCAACTAAAACCTGAAGCACGAAAAGATATTTCGGGCTTATTAAAAGCCTTGGAAGTACAACCAACAAGTATGATTGATATCAGTGATGGACTCTCATCAGAAATTATGCATCTCTGTAAAGCATCTGAAGTTGGGGTGAATTTGTATGAGGATAAAATACCATTGGATC
>CAZYRG010000234.1:0-5072 GCA_964650425.1 uncultured Flavobacteriaceae bacterium | reverse complement strand
CTCACCAACTTCTTATACTTAATTCGCTTAGGCATTAAATCACCACCTAGGCGTTTCTTTTTATTCTCTTCATAATCCGAGAAGCTACCTTCAAAGAAATAGACTTGAGAATCGCCTTCAAAAGCCAAGATATGTGTACAAATACGATCCAAGAACCAACGGTCGTGAGAAATCACTACGGCACAACCCGCAAAATTCTCTAACCCTTCTTCTAATGCTCGAAGCGTATTTACATCCAAATCATTGGTAGGCTCATCCAACAGCAGGACATTCCCCTCTTCTTTGAGCGTCATAGCCAAGTGCAAACGGTTACGCTCTCCACCAGAAAGTGTCGCTACTTTTTTATTTTGTTCGCTTCCGCTGAAATTAAAACGACTCAAATAGGCTCTAGAATTCACTTGTCGCCCACCCATCATCACTAATTCTTGCTCATCGCTGAAGTTTTGCCAAATCGTTTTTTCTGGATCTATATTACTATGACTTTGATCTACATAAGCGATCTGTGCCGTTTCTCCAACCGAAAAACTTCCAGCATCAGGCTGTTCCTCACCCATGATCATTTTAAAAATGGTTGTTTTACCAGCACCATTAGGTCCAATGATCCCTACAATTCCTGCTTGCGGCAAATTAAAATTCAAATCTTCATATAGCAATTTATCTCCAAAAGCTTTACTTACTCTTGTGGCTTCAATCACATTCGTCCCCAAACGTGGTCCGTTAGGAATATATATTTCTAATTTTTCGTCAACCTGTTTTTGATCCTGACTTAATAATTTATCATAATTCTTCAAACGTGCTTTTTGCTTGGTCTGACGGCCTTTGGCTCCTTGTCGAACCCAATCCAACTCCCGCTCCAACGTCTTTTGACGTTTTGAAGCTGTTTTGGACTCTTGCGCCATACGCTTAGATTTCTGATCGAGCCAAGAAGAATAATTCCCTTTCCAAGGAATCCCTTCTCCTCTATCCAATTCCAAAATCCATCCTGCAATATTATCTAGAAAATAGCGATCATGCGTTACCGCTATCACCGTTCCTTTATATTGTGCCAAATGATGCTCCAGCCAATGTACCGATTCAGCATCCAAGTGGTTGGTTGGCTCATCTAATAGCAAAACATCTGGCTCTTGCAATAATAACCTACATAACGCCACACGACGTTTTTCTCCTCCAGAAAGAACACCAATCTTTTTGTCAGATTCTGGAGTACGCAGTGCATCCATAGCGATTTCTAGTTTGGTATCCAGCTCCCATGCATTTGCCGCATCAATCTCATCTTGTAATACCGCTTGACGCGCCATTAACTTTTCCATCTTATCAGGGTCGCTATACACTTCTTCTAATCCAAATTGATCATTAATCGAATTGTATTCGTCCAAAATAGCAACAGTTTCTGCCGCTCCTTCTTTTACCACTTCTAATACCGTCTTTTCTGGATCTAATTGTGGCTCTTGTTCAAGATACCCAACACTATAATCTTGAGAAAAAACGACATCGCCTTGATAATTCTTATCAACACCCGCAATGATCTTTAACAAGGTTGATTTACCCGAACCATTAAGACCTAAAATCCCAATTTTGGCTCCGTAAAAGAAACTTAAGTAAATATTTTTGAGTACCGGAGTATTTGCACTTTTGTAGGTCTTTGTGACCCCCGACATCGAAAAGATGATTTTTTTATCGTCTGACATTTGTATTATTTTTTTAAGAAAAAACGCTAGACACGCCCTTTTAATGCATTAAAAACCCAAGCAATAGCAAAAAAGCCTATTCCAACAGCTGTAAAGCCCCAACCAGATACTCTCCAATATCTAAAAGCACCTAATCCTATTAGAATCAACCCTACAAGAATCATAATGAAAGTTGCCCATCCTAATACCGTATTTTTATTCATTCCCATAATAAAATTTGTTAGTGAAGTTGCAGGCCAGTCTCTTAATTTCCCCGAAGTACTAATCTCTGCAAAATGTAAAGTTAACTATCGCAATGCTAACAACCAAATACAAAAGTGCTGATTAACAGCGCTTTTTATATAGCATATACGTTCTTATTTTTTTCCTTTTTGTTGTTCTGCCTGTTCCATCATTTCTGCCATCTTTTTCTGAAACTTATTTTGTTTCTTAGGCTTCTTTTTATTTTCCTGGATCTTGGCATGGATCTTATCCTCATTAATGATCACTTTTTTGATCACTAACATAATTCCAATGGTGATTAAGTTAGAAACAAAGTAGTATAATGATAATCCACTAGCATACTTATTGAAGACAAATAACATAAATAATGGTGACAAATACATGATAAATTTCATGTTTGGCATCCCAGGTTGCTGTGCCTGTTGCATTGCCTGTCCAGAGGTCATCATCATATAAAAAAAGATTGCTATAGATGCTAAAACTGGAAACAAACTGATATGATCCCCATAAAAAGGAATATTAAAGGGTAAGTCCAAAATATTATCATAACTGGATAAATCTTCTGCCCACAGGAAACTCTTTTGTCTTAGATCAAAAGCACTTGGAAAGAAATTGAATAAGGCATAGAATACTGGAAGTTGCATCAAGGCCGGCAAACATCCACTCATAGGATTAACCCCAGCTTTGCCATACAACTTCATGGTTTCTTGTTGCTTTTTCATGGCGTTATCTTTGTACTTCTCATTGATCTCCGTAATTTCTGGGCGTAACACCTTCATTTTGGCTTGCGACACATAGGATTTATACGTCACTGGAGATAAAACAATACGCACCACAATTGTCATAACGATAATCGCAATTCCATAAGGCAAAAAGCCACTCAAAAAGCCATAAAATGGAATAAATAAATGCTTATTAATCCACCCAAAAATACCCCAACCTAATGGTACCACCTCATCGAGATTTCGATCATAATTATTCAGAATCTTATAATCCGTTGGCCCATAGTACCAGTCCATGGTATAATCCAGCTCGCCACCTTTTAACTCCAACGGAACAGTAGCCGTATACGCCTTTAGTGCCATGGTATCCACTGCTTCATCTTTTACCAAATTCTTTGAAGTAAAACTCGCTTCTCTGAAATGATTATCTGTCAATAATATAGATGTAAAGAAGTGTTGTTTGAAGGCAATCCAACTCACATCACTAGCATCATCTTCCGTATATTCTTGTTGTCCTAAGTAATCATCTTTCCCACCTTCATACTCCCATTTGAGTTCTGTGTATCTGTTCTCATAGGAAATACTCTTAGAATGTCTAATTGCTTCTAATTTCCAATCTAGTTGAATGGGATTACCGCTATTGAACACCTGCCCTAGTCCTTGAGATTTGATCGAAAAGTCCACCATATATTCTCCAGGTTTCATTTCATAACGATACTCCAAAAAGCGGTTGGCATCTACTTTTAATTTCATGGACAAAATAGTATTCTGTCCGTTTTTAGTTAAAGTCGGCTCAAAAAATAAATCTTTGGTATTGAGGATATGATTGTCCGTTGTACCAAAATTAATATTAAAGGATGCTTTGTCTTCTTCTTTGATCAAATAGACAGGCACTTCATTATACGTTTTGAAATTTTTGAGTAATGCCTCAGCAACATAGCCTCCTTTGTTATTGATTTTGAGTCGTAAAACATCATTTTCTAAGGTAGTGATTTGCTCCTTTGCAGATGGCAATGCCGCTGAATACGAAAATGCCCCTAAGCGACTTTGTGCTTGTACCATTGCCAGAGAATCTTGCGGATTTACTGCAATTGTCTCAACCACTGGAGTCGTTGTAGTGGTTTTCGTTTTTTCAGCTTCTACAAGTTGTTCTTGTTTGGCTTTCTCCGCTTCGAGTTCCTCTGGTGTCGGTTTGTTATTATACATCATCCAAACCATTATCCCCGCGATTAAGACAAACCCTATGATCGATTTAAAATCAAACTTCTTTTCTTCCATGTAAAATTACTTCGTTTCTCCAACTATTTTTCTCAGTTATAGCTAATACTAAGAATATTCCTTGCTAAAATTTATGCTATGATTTTTCTCTATTTATCAAAAAGACCGCCATGATTTATTTATGTGCCACATTGGCACGATCTTGTGATTTAGAATAGATCACAGCTGCTTTGATAAATGCCACAAAGAGTGGATGCGGATTTGCTACCGTACTTTTATATTCTGGGTGGTACTGTACGCCAACGAACCAAGGGTGTGCAGGAATTTCTACAATCTCTACCAATCCAGTTTTGGGATTTACCCCAGTTGTTTTGAGTCCTGCTTCTTCTAATTGTTCTCTATAGGCATTATTGTATTCATAACGATGTCTATGACGCTCCGATATTTCAGATTCTCCATAAGCCTCATGCACTTTACTAGCTGCTTCCAAAGTACAGTCCCATGCTCCAAGTCGCATTGTTCCGCCCATTTGCGTAATATCTTTTTGCTCCTCCATTAAACTGATTACAGGATTTTTAGCCTTTTCATTAACTTCTATAGAGCAAGCATCTTTGATCCCTAATACATTACGCGAGTATTCGATCACTGCCATTTGCATTCCTAGGCAAATTCCAAAAAATGGCAAGTTGTTTTCTCTGGCAAATTGTACCGCTTTAATTTTTCCTTCGATACCACGTTCTCCAAATCCAGGAGCAACCAAAATACCGTCAAGATGTCTGATTTTTTCATTAATCGTCCGATCATCGATATGCTCGGAATGAATACTTTCTACTTTTACCTTAACCTCATTTGTAGCACCTGCGTGAATAAAAGCTTCTAAAATAGATTTATACGAATCTTGTAATTCTACATATTTTCCGACTAGACCAACTGTAATCTCGTGTTTTGGGTTTTTATGCTTTCGCAAAAAGTCATTCCATTTATCCAAATTAGGCCAATTATCCTGACTTAAAGCTAATTGCCTAAGCACAACAATATCTAAGCCTTCTTCTAGCATCAGATTAGGTACATCATAGATCGTAGAAGCATCGATAGATTGAATCACCGCTTCTTGACGTACATTACAAAACAATGCCAGTTTATTTTTGAGCTCATCCGAAAGTTCATGCTCCGTGCGACATACCAAGATATCTGCTTTGATACCACTTTCCATCAGTGTCTT
>CAZYRG010000233.1:0-5086 GCA_964650425.1 uncultured Flavobacteriaceae bacterium | reverse complement strand
TTAACAAATAGAGACAATCAATAATTGTATTCTGCTGAAAGATGGAAAAAAGAAATTTAAGAAAAGAACGTATAGGAGTAGTGACTAGCAATAAAATGCAGAAGTCAATAGTAGTTGCCGAAGTAAAAAAGGTAAAACATCCTATGTATGGAAAATTCGTTTTGAAAACAAAGAAGTATGTTGCTCACGACGAAACAAATGACTGCAATATTGGAGATACAGTAAAGATCATGGAAACACGACCTTTAAGTAAATCTAAATGTTGGAGATTAGTAGAAATAATTGAAAGAGCGAAGTAATTATGGTACAACAAGAATCAAGATTAAAAGTAGCTGACAATACAGGAGCAAAGGAAGTTTTAACTATCCGTGTTCTTGGAGGTACAAAAAGACGTTATGCATCAGTTGGTGATAAGATTGTAGTTTCAGTAAAAGCTGCAACACCAAATGGTAATATCAAAAAAGGAGCTGTTTCTACAGCTGTTGTTGTGCGAACTGCAAAAGAAGTAAGACGTCCTGATGGATCTTACATCCGTTTTGATGACAATGCATGTGTATTATTAAACCCAACAGGTGAGATGAGAGGAACACGTGTTTTTGGACCAGTAGCAAGAGAGCTTCGTGATAAACAATTCATGAAAATTGTATCATTAGCACCAGAAGTGCTTTAATACATTAAGAAAAAATGACAAAGCTTAAAATAAAAACTGGAGATACTGTAAAAGTAATAGCTGGAGACCATAAAGGATCTGAAGGTAAAGTACTTAAAGTATTAAAAGAAAAGAACAAGGCCATCGTTGAAGGTGTAAATATGGTGAAGAAACATATGAAGCCAAGTGCACAAAGTCCTCAAGGTGGTATCGTAGAGAAAGAAGCAGCTATCCATGTATCAAATTTATCGTTATTAACAGGTAAAGGAGAAGCTACACGTGTAGGTTACAGAATGGATGGAGATAATAAAGTGAGATTTTCTAAAAAATCTAATGAAGTAATTTAGTTATGGCTTACGTTGCAAGATTAAAACAAGAGTATAAGGACAGAGTTGTCACTGCTCTTACAGAAGAATTTGGTTACAAAAATGTAATGCAAGTACCTAAGCTTACTAAGATTGTAATATCTAGAGGTGTTGGTGCTGCTGTAGCAGATAAAAAATTAGTTGACCACGCTGTGGACGAATTAACTAAAATATCTGGACAAAAAGCGATTCATACGTTATCAAAAAAGGATGTAGCATCTTTTAAGTTACGTAAAGGAATGCCAATTGGTGCTATGGTAACATTAAGAGGTGAGCAAATGTATGAGTTTTTGGATCGTTTAGTAACTTCATCGTTACCACGAGTAAGAGATTTTAATGGTATCAAAGCCAATGGTTTTGATGGCAGAGGAAATTATAACTTAGGTGTTACAGAACAAATTATCTTTCCAGAAATTGACATTGATAAAATCAACAGAATCTCTGGTATGGATATTACATTTGTAACTACAGCTGAGACTGATAAGGAAGCAAAGTCACTTTTAACAGAACTAGGATTACCTTTTAAAAAGAACTAATTATGGCAAAAGAATCAATGAAAGCCCGTGAGGTAAAGCGTGCAAAAATGGTTGCTAAATATGCAGAGAAACGTAAAGCTTTAAAAGAAGCTGGAGATTACGAAGCATTACAAAAGTTACCAAAGAACGCTTCACCAATTCGTAAGCATAACCGTTGTAAACTAACTGGACGTCCAAAAGGATATATGAGACAGTTTGGAATATCTCGTGTGATGTTCAGAGAAATGGCAAACAAAGGTTTAATCCCAGGTGTTAAAAAAGCAAGCTGGTAAACTAAAAGAATTATAAATTGGTTTTAGGTTTGGTAGAAATCGTTTTTACCAAAAACCGATACCGCAAATTAATAACTATGTATTCAGATCCAATAGCGGATTATCTTACGCGAGTTAGAAATGCAGTAAAAGCTAACCACAGAGTGGTTGAAATTCCTGCATCTAACTTAAAGAAAGAAGTAACTAAAATATTATTCGACCAAGGATATATTTTAAGTTACAAGTTTGACGACTCTACTGTACAAGGAACAATTAAGATTGCTCTTAAGTACAACAAAGACACAAAAGAGTCTGTTATCAAAAAAATTCAAAGAATCAGTACACCAGGTTTACGTAAGTATGCTGGCGCTAACGAAATGCCAAGAATCTTAAATGGTTTAGGTATAGCAATTGTTTCTACCTCTCATGGCGTAATGACAGGTAAACAAGCGCAAAGAGAAAACGTTGGTGGTGAAGTATTATGTTACGTTTACTAAAAACAGGAAGATATGTCAAGAATAGGTAAAAATCCAATTTCAATTCCTGAAGGTGTAACCGTTGAAGTTAAAGACAACGTAATTACTGCAAAAGGTAAATTAGGTGAGTTAACTCAAGAGTACTCAGGTGTTGATATCAAAATAGAAGATGCTACTATTACATTAGAGCGTGCTTCAGAAAAGAAAGAAGTCAAATCAAAACATGGTTTGTACAGAGCCTTAATCGCTAATATGATTGAGGGTGTATCTAAAGGATGGACTAAAGAATTAGAATTGGTTGGTGTAGGTTATAGAGCCTCTAACCAAGGACAGAAATTAGATTTAGCTTTAGGTTTTTCACACAATATAATATTGGATATAGCTCCAGAAGTGAAAATAGAAACAGTTTCTGAGAAAGGTAAGAATCCAATCGTAAAATTAACTTCTCATGACAAACAATTGGTAGGGCAAGTAGCGGCTAAAATCCGTGGCTTCCGTAAACCAGAACCTTACAAAGGAAAAGGTGTTAAGTTTGTTGGCGAAGAAATCAGAAGAAAAGCAGGTAAATCAGCTTAATAGTAAGGTTATGGCATTAACAAAGAACGAAAGAAGACAACGAATAAAAAACAGAATACGTAAGATTGTATCTGGTACTGAAACTAGACCAAGATTATCTGTTTTTAGAAGTAATAAAGAAATTTATGCTCAAATCGTAGATGACGTGACAGGTAAAACTATCGCTGCTGCATCTTCGAGAGATAAAGACGTAAGTGATGCAAAAGGTAATAAAACCGAAGTTGCTGCTTTAGTTGGTAAAGCAATTGCTGAAAAAGCATTAAAAGCTGGTGTTGAGACTATTTCTTTTGATAGAGGTGGATACTTATACCACGGTAGAGTAAAATCATTAGCAGAAGGTGCTAGAGAAGCAGGACTTAAATTTTAAGACATTATGTATCAAAAATATAAAAACGCAGAGCTTGTAAAACCAGGAGGTTTAGATTTAAAAGACCGTTTGGTAGGTGTACAACGTGTGACTAAAGTTACTAAAGGTGGTAGAGCATTTGGTTTTTCTGCTATTGTAGTAGTAGGTGATGAAGCGGGTGTTGTAGGACAAGGTTTAGGAAAATCTAAAGATGTTGCCACAGCAATTGCTAAAGCAGTAGAAGATGCTAAGAAAAACTTAGTAAGAATTCCTATCATTAAAGGAACATTACCACATGAGCAAAAAGGTAAATACGGTGGCGCAAGAGTAAACATTATTCCTGCTGCTCCTGGTACCGGTGTTATTGCTGGTGGTGCTGTAAGAACTGTTCTTGAAGCCGTAGGTGTACATGATGTATTATCTAAGTCTCAAGGATCATCTAACCCTCATAACGTAGTAAAAGCAACTTTTGATGCATTATTGCAATTAAGAGATGCTGGTTCTATCGCTAAGGAAAGAGGTATTTCACTTGAAAAAGTATTTAACGGATAAAAATAGTATGAAGTAAAAAGTAGTTAGTTGTCAGTAGTTTTATACTACTTCACAAATACTAAATACTTAATACTATATACTTAATACTAGCATAAAATGGCAAAGATTAAAGTAAAGAAAGTTAAGAGTGCAATTAACCGTACTAAAAGGCAAAAGCTAACATTAGAAGCTTTAGGTCTTAAAAAAATCGGTCAAGTTGTAGAGCACGACGCCACGCCAAATATCCTTGGTATGGTTAAGAAAGTAGAACATTTAGTTTCTGTAGAGGAAGCTTAAAAAATATAACTTAACAATGGATTTAAGTAATTTAAAACCTGCAGAAGGTTCGGTAAAAAGACAAGGAAAACGTGTTGGACGTGGTCAAGGTTCTGGTAAAGGCGGAACAGCTACACGTGGACACAAAGGTGCTAAGTCACGTTCAGGTTATTCTAAGAAATTAGGATTCGAAGGTGGTCAGATGCCATTACAACGACGTGTACCTAAGTTTGGTTTTACTAACATCAATAGAGTAGAGTATCAAGGTGTAAACTTAGATACATTACAAGAGTTAGTAGACGCTAAGAAAATTAAAGATACTGTAGATTTTGAAACTTTAGTAGAATTAAGATTAGCTCGTAAAAACGAGTTAGTTAAAATTTTAGGACGAGGTGAATTAAAATCAAAATTAACAGTAACAGCTCATAAATTTACTGCTTCGGCAAAAGCTGCTATAGAAGCTGCTGGTGGTGAAGCTGTAACTTTATAAGACATTTAGAATGAAAATAATAGATACATTAAAAAACATCTGGAAAATTACAGAGCTAAAAGATAGAATAGTACTAACTCTAGGGTTATTATTAGTATATCGTTTTGGTGCTCAGGTGGTTTTACCAGGTATTGATGCAACTCAATTAGGTGGAATCCAAGAAACTACAGGTAGTGGAATCCTTGGATTATTAAATGCCTTTACAGGTGGTGCTTTTGCTAATGCATCAGTATTTGCTTTGGGTATTATGCCTTATATATCAGCTTCTATTGTAGTTCAGTTAATGGGGATAGCAATTCCTTATTTGCAGAAATTACAGAAAGAAGGTGAAAGCGGGCGTAAGAAAATCAACCAGATTACGAGATGGTTAACCATTGGTATTTGTTTAGTACAAGCACCTGGTTACTTAGTAAGTTTACCTAGTTTAGGTATTCCTTCAAGTGCTTTTCTATTAGGAACTGGCGGCCTTTTCTATTTTTCATCAATAGTAATATTAGTAACAGGTTGTGTATTCGCAATGTGGCTAGGTGAAAAGATTACAGATAAAGGTATTGGTAATGGTATTTCATTATTAATTATGGTTGGTATTA
>CAZYRG010000232.1:0-5112 GCA_964650425.1 uncultured Flavobacteriaceae bacterium | reverse complement strand
AACTTTCATCGTTTATTTTTTTTAAGGTGTTCTCGAAATAGTTTGTAATCAACAAACCGTGTGGATTATTTGGAAAGTTTCTATCAACGGGAATTAAGTTTCCACTAGAAACCAGTTCATAAGTGTCTATTATTGAACCTCTATTTATTTCAAAGACGGTAACCGTTCTAAAGGTGTATGTTCCGTTTTGTTCCCCTATTTGTGAATCTATGCTCAGTACTTTCTGAACGAGCGAATATTGCAATAATCGATTGTAGACGCCATCAGCTTTTTTCTGGCGATATAGATTGTCCACAGAACTATTTCCTAGCCAAAGCGCCTTTTCAAGATTCCGTTCATAATTACTGGCGTCGATATTATAGAAGTAGTTGTGGAATAGGTCCAAATGTGCTAATGCCTCTACATTGAAATTTTCTTTTTGAGTAACGAGCTTCAGCGGAATAATACTACCATCGGTATTGATAGCAAAGGCACTATTAAGGGAATCCTTGTTCGTCTTAAATGCCACCCATAGTGAAAAGGTGCTGGATAGCATTGCAAAAACAACAACTGCCAACACTATAAATCTGTTCAACTTTAATACTGCATAGATGTTTTTATAAGGTGTTTTCATTTTCATTGGAATTAACTTGTAAATAATCTGAGGGTAAATGAGGTGGCACGCTTATATAATTTGAATTTTAGAAAAACTATAAAACCAACCGACCCAAGCTGAACTACAGGTGCAAAAAAGCCCTGGCCAACATCAGTTCCAAAAAGGTTTGTCCAGAAGTTCGTATTGATTTCGGTATAGAGTGCATTTACAAATACGTTGACCAAAAAGAAAGCTGGGACCAACATATACACCGCAGCGTATAATTTAAAAAATGTATAGGCAAGCGAACGGAATTTTTCAAAAACCGCTAAACTTATAACCAATGGAAAGAAGGCTTGCATAATTCCCAATAGAAAATAACGTTCGGCGAGAAATAACGGGTATATGAACAAATCCAATATCCAAAGGATAAGGCTAATGATAAATGCAAATATTTTGAATCCATAAAGTGGTGTGACCAAGGCTTCATATAAGAGCGTCATTGCGGCTTGAGCTACCTCGATGATACTTACATCTTCCTCAATAGGAATATCCTGCATCTGTAATGGTAACAAAGCAGGGGCAGTACCACGATACTGCGCTTCAATGGAAACCAAAATTCCATCAAAGAAACCCAGTACTTGAGTAGAAAATATAACAAGAAGAACCACGGCAAAATTCTTGGCTAATTCGCCTGGACTCAACCCCCAAGTGTAACCGTCTTTATCCGCTACACCTTCATTATATTTTTTAAGGATATTGACCAGAAAGAACAATACAGCAAGTGTTTTCATTCCGGCAATAGTGTATTGCGAGAAGTCACTGGCTTGTATCGTCTGAAAGACGGCATCCACATATTCAAGTCCAAAACTCATTAGTAATTCGTTTCGCGATTATTGATTTTGTCTTGCATTTTTCTGAAGGAAATGATATCACGATAGCGTTTGGTTTTTGTCTTAATGTTAGAAACCATTTCCTTAGATTCCTGCTCTTTTTGTTTTAAAACTTCAGCACGCTCAGCATCGGACATTTTTAGATTATCGCTGGATAAGATTTCGCCAATAAAATCAACGGTGTCCAAAGAATTTTGAACTATGGCATCAAATGATTCCGCAACTCGTGTTACTTCTTCTGGTTTGATATAAGGTGAGTTTAAAATATCCTGCAAATCATTTTGCATTACATTGATAAGGCGTTGATTGTTCTGTGCAATTTCCTCAACTGCTCTAAGCTGTTGTACAACGCTGGATACTTTCTCTATAGCTTCCTTAGCATCTTTCAGGAATTTTACAGACTTAATCATTTCAGCTGTCTGCTTACCTGATTCTATAAGTTGTTTTACTAGACTAACAAAGTTGGTATTGTCATAAACTGGCATTCCCTGGGCGGTAGCACCGTTGGGTAATAAAAGGGCAACTGTTAAGCATAGCCCAAACAAGATTGTTTTGATTTTTGTTTTACTCATTGTTAAAAATTTGTTTTGGTATTCGTGAATCTTCGATTTCATAATATTATGTTTTAGATGTGAATTGAATTATTGCTTTCTCCATATTGTGATGCTCGTTGTAGAGCTTCATTATTTCCTCATTTTCTTGTCCATCGGTTAGGTAGGCAGCATAGACTTCCTTTGGAACCTCCAAACGAAAGATGTTGCTTTCCTTTCCTATTTTGATAAACATTTCAGTGTATTTTCTTGGTCCAGACAAGTTGTTTTTGATGGACTTTAATTGGTTTAAATCGTGGCTCGATAGATTGAGGCGTTTGACCAACTCGTCATAGCCTTTTTCGTTGTTTAGACTATAAATAACTTGTGTATTTTCTAGTATGCTGGCTGATGTTGAATTATTGGGAAGCTGATTAATGGACTGAAGAATAATACCAATCGCACCATTTTGTTTACGGATGGCTTGATAGTAGAATTCTACACTTTCGAGTACATTATCAAACTTTAATTGTTTTGCAAATTCATCAAATAGGATGATGCCTTTTTCGGCTCTGTTTTTCCAGATTGTTCTTTGGATGGCTGACTTTATCAGCTTCAACATTACCGATAGGATTTCCTTATTGTCCTTTACTTCATCCAGTTCAAAAACAATCAGGCGTTTGTCCTCAATTTTATAGGTCAGGTCTTCGCTTACTTCAAAGAGGAAGCTATATAGACCATCGCCGACATATTCAGACATTACGTGCAAGAAACTGGTAATATTGAAATAGTCGGGATGGATTTTTAAGGTGTTCAGAAGGTCTTTCTGATTCCTCTCTATAAAGTTGCAAAAACCATCTAGCGAATGATTTTCTGATATATTGTTGTAATAGTGGCGCAATATCTTTTTAACCGAAACCGATTGTGCTTTGGTTACTTTTAAATCTGATGCGAATAGTTCAAACAGAAAGACTGATAAATCTTCCAGTCGTTCAGGTGTCAAGTCATTTACATCACTTATATAAAAAGGATTGATACCGAGATTTTTGCCACTTTCATAACGAAGCACGGTATATTTTTCTGGATAGAGTTTGGCAAATTTTGTATAGGATCCACCAAGGTCAATTATGACCAGGCGGACACCACTCTCAAAGTATTGCCTCAGTATATTATTTGCCAAGAACGATTTGCCCTCACCCGTTGGTGCAAAAATGGCAAAATTGCGTGCCTTGATGCGCTTCTTACGTTCGTCCCAAACATCTTTTAGAACAGGAACATTATGTTCTCTATCATTAAAAATGATTCCAGTAGCATCAGAATTATAGTTTGTGTTATTAATCAACAGGCATAGAGCGTGTTTTAAATCGGTAACGTATAAATCGTTGTTTGAAAAATTGGAAGAAAAACAGCAGTAGCTGTTAAGAATGTAGTTCTTTCGTTCTTCACCTCTTGGGTAATATGGAATGATGTCTAGTTCCTTAAACTCGGTCTTTATTTTCGAACCAATCCGGCTTAAACTCTCGGGGTTTTTATCCCAATACACAATGTTTAGATGACCACGAATAATACGTGCATTATCGTCGGCATTAATTTGGTCAAGTATATGCTGAATTTTACCAAGTACTACCTTGTTTTGTGAACCGAAGTTGGAACTTTTGTTCAGTTCTTCGACTTTCTTATCCAAGAGCTTGCGCCACTTCTGCTTGTCATCGAGATATAAAATTTGGTTGACAATGTGGTTTTCATTAAGCGTAAGCCCTAAACCATCAATGAACCCTTGATGAAATACAAAATCGTCAGAAGTGAATTTCTCATTGGTCTTGCTACTCTGTACACTTTCGCCAAAGCACAGTTCGCTATTGATAGCCAGGGCATCAAAATAATTTTCGCCAATATTGACACTTTTTTTATCTAATATGATATCAGTATCAAACCCATCATTGAAGCCATTGAAATAGCCATTTGTGAGTTGTTGAATGTCTTTTGCGTTAAGCGGAAGAAAATTCATTTTTCGGCTATTGTTTATAAAGGAAATAGAATCACTAACAGAACCGATAAAGCTCTTAACGTTGTCATCTAATTGTTGAATAATTCCTTTTGAAACTTTACGGAAAGGATTAACATATTTTGAATTGTTTAAAGCTTTGTTCTTAGTTAGCGTAAAGAATAAAAAGCAACGATGTTCCATATAATCACGTCCTTTAAAATGGTCGTGTGTTGCTTTTTCTAAAAATGTTGTGTTGGGTAATGCCTCTGAAGTGTATGTCTTTTTAAGGTAGATATCCTGTTTTTGCATCACCGTACCAATAGGCAATGATTTTAGAGCCTGAAACCAAGCACCGTGTATATCCTCAAAGTCTTTTTCCGATAAGGAATAGATTTCTGGCAATTTTCCTTCATAGCATAGGACAACATTGCCATTATTGGCAAATATGATATTGTCTTGAATATCCGTGATTGGTTGATATGCTGAAAGATTAATTTTGTCCATAATCGAAGCCAGAGTTTCTTTTATTACTTATTATTATAGGGAAGGCTTTAGCCATCTGAAAGATTTGTGGGTTATGCGTTATTCTAGTCAAGGCTACGTACAAGGCAGCATTAAAAACGAGTATGCCAATTATTATCCCAAAGCTGAAAGAGAAGATGATAATGAGTAGCGAAGCTAAAATGGAAACCATCATTAGAGCAAACAGAGAAATAGGCAGCCCAAAGATGACCGCCCGTTTCCTGATGTTTTTATAGACCTCGTAGCGTTTCATTTATACTACGATTCCTATTAAATATGTGAAGATGCCGACAACTGCACCAGCAATCAAAACAAACACAAGTACTCTAGTAATACCTTTTTTAAGGTCTGCGTTTTCCCCAAAGAAGTGCCCTGCATTAAACAGGAAACCAACAAGAAAAATGACACCAAGTAAAATTGGAAATATAGTACGTATGGTATCGCCCACATCATTAACGGAATCTTCAATTCCCCCAATTTGAGCAAAAAGTGATGTTGAGAGCAACGATAAAAAAGTTGCTAAGTAGATTGATTTTTTCATAATAAAACTGTTTAGATTTTTTATTCATTTTCTCTTTCTTAAATTTACATATATTTGTACATAAA
>CAZYRG010000231.1:0-5135 GCA_964650425.1 uncultured Flavobacteriaceae bacterium | reverse complement strand
CTTTACCCTTCTTAAGCTATATATGAAAAATAAAACAATCGATTATGCACTACGATCTGCCTGGATGGCAGTATCAAAAATGTATAATGAAGAAGCAAATAAAAAAGGTAGTACAATGGCAACTGGTTTTGCACTCATAAGCATTGATCCAGAAAACGGAACGCCTTCAACATCATTAGGACCCAAAATGGGTATGGAAGCTACAAGCCTCTCCAGAACCTTGAAAATGATGGAAGAGAAAAAATTAATTTATCGCAAAAAAAATCCTGATGATGGACGTAGTGTTTTGATTTGTCTGACGGATTTTGGTGTGGAAATGAGAGAATATTCCAAAGAAGTCGTTTTTAAGTTTGACAATGCCATTCGAAAAAATGTCCCTGAAGAAAAACTAGAAACCTTTTTTGAAGTCTTTCAAATCATTAATGACTTGATCGCTTCCAAAAAAGTGTATTCAGGCAGATAAACCGGCGATTTATTAGTGGAATAGTATAAAAGAACCAGTCAAAAAAAACAAAAAACAGAAATCACGAATGAAATCAAAGAAGTTACTGAGATTCCATGAGTCCACTCAAAAACAATAAAAAACAAGAATGAAACGAACAATTAAGAAAGTAGCAGTCATCGGATCAGGAATCATGGGTTCGGGAATTGCTTGTCATTTTGCAAACATTGGTGTTGAAGTCCTCTTACTAGACATTGTCCCAAGAGAACTTAATGACAAAGAAAAAGCCAAAGGACTTACTTTAGAAGATAAAGTCGTCCGTAATCGCTTGGTCAACGGTGCACTTACTGCAGCACTCAAATCCAAACCATCACCTATTTATCACACAAAATTTGCACAACGTATTACTACAGGGAATCTCGAAGATGATATTGCCAAAGTAGCCGATGTAGATTGGATTATAGAAGTTGTTGTAGAGCGACTAGATATCAAAAAATCAGTTTTTGAAAACTTGGAAAAGCATCGTACACCAGGTACGCTAATTACATCTAACACTTCTGGTATCCCGATCAAATTTATGAATGAAGGTCGTAGTGAAGATTTCCAAAAGCATTTCTGCGGGACACACTTCTTCAACCCAGCACGTTACTTAAAATTATTCGAAATCATTCCTGGACCAAAGACTTCCAAAGAAGTTTTGGACTTCTTGAATGGTTATGGTGAGAAATTCTTGGGTAAAACTTCCGTAGTGGCCAAAGATACTCCTGCTTTTATCGGAAATAGAATCGGAATCTTTAGTATCATGAGCCTTTTCCATATGGTAAAGGACATGGGACTTACTATAGAAGAGGTTGATAAATTAACAGGCCCAGTGATTGGACGTCCAAAATCAGCTACCTTCCGTACGGTAGATGTCGTTGGATTAGACACCTTGGTACATGTAGCCAATGGTATTGCTGACAATTGTCCAGATGATGAGCGTAAGGAATTATTCAAACTTCCTGATTTTGTCAATACTTTAATGGAAAACAAGTGGCTAGGAAGTAAAACGGGTCAAGGATTTTATAAAAAACATGTTTCTAAAGAAGGAAAAAAGGAAATTCTTTCCTTAGACCTCGATACTTTAGACTACAGAGAAAAGAAAAGAGCGTCTTTTGCAACGCTTGAATTGACCAAAACAATTGACAAGGTTGTAGATCGTTTCAAAGTATTGGTTAAAGGAAAAGACAAAGCTGGTGAGTTTTATCGTAAAAACCTCTCTGCCCTATTTGCTTATGTATCTAATCGTATTCCAGAAATCACTGACGAAATCTATAAGATTGATGATGCGATGAAAGCTGGTTTTGGTTGGGAGCATGGACCGTTCCAAATCTGGGATGCTGTTGGAGTGGCAAAAGGGATCGAAATGATGAAAGCAGAAGGTTACGAACCTGCAGCTTGGGTCAACGAGATGATTGCCGCTGGTAGTGATAGTTTTTATACAGTAAAAGAAGGAGCAACGTATTGCTACGATATTCCAAGTAAAAAACAAGATAAAATACCTGGACAAGATTCCTTTATTATTCTAGATAACATCCGTAAATCGTCTGAGGTTTTCAAAAACAGCGGTGTTGTGGTTGAAGATCTAGGAGATGGTATACTGAATGTAGAATTCCAGAGTAAAATGAATTCTATTGGCGGTGATGTCCTTGCTGGATTGAATAAAGCAATCGATATGGCCGAAAAAGATTTTCAAGGTCTTGTTGTTGGAAATCAAGGGGCCAATTTCTCCGTTGGAGCTAATATTGGTATGATCTTTATGATGGCGGTAGAGCAAGAATATGATGAGCTAAATATGGCCGTCAAATATTTCCAAGATACTTGTATGCGATTACGCTACTCTTCTATCCCTACCATTGTTGCGCCACATGGCATGACGCTAGGTGGTGGTTGTGAAATGACACTCCACGCAGACAAAGTTGTGGCTGCTGCCGAAAGTTATATCGGACTCGTAGAGTTTGGTGTTGGTGTGATCCCTGGTGGTGGTGGCTCCAAAGAAATGGCATTGAGAGCTTCAGATACATTCCAAAAGAATGATGTCGAATTAAACAGACTTCAGGAACATTTCTTAACCGTAGCTATGGCCAAAGTCTCTACTTCAGCATATGAGGCTTATGACACTAATATTTTACAAAAAGGAAAGGATATTGTGGTCGTGAATAGAGATCGACAAATCGCAACAGCCAAAGCGTATGCTAAAATGTTAGCAGAACAAGGGTATTCACAACCGGTAAAACGAAAAGATGTCAAAGTCTTAGGAAAACAAGCACTCGGAATGTTCCTAGTAGGTACCGACTCCATGGAAGCGAGTAAATATATCTCTGAGCATGATAAGAAAATTGCTAACAAACTAGCCTATGTAATGGCTGGAGGTGATTTATCTGAGCCGACAATGGTAACTGAGCAATATCTATTGGATTTAGAACGTGAAGCATTTTTGTCACTGACAACAGAACGCAAAACCTTAGAGCGTATCGAGCATATGTTGAAACGAGGAAAACCGTTACGCAACTAACGTTGCTTTAGATGTTAGATATAAGATTTTAGATAATAGATTATCTCATCAAATCAACTATCTAACAAATAGATTCAATATTTTAAACCAAAAAAAATTATTAAAGTTAGATGCATAATTTTCAGAATTTAAAAATATGGCAACGTGCAATGGATATTGCAGAACAGACGTATCGTATTTCTTCTAACTTCCCGCAAGAAGAGAAATATGGCTTGACTAGCCAGATACGAAGAAGTGCTGCATCAATTCCTTCAAATATTGCGGAAGGCGCTGGACGAAATACCGATGGCGAATTCAAACAGTTTTTAGGCATTGCAAATGGTTCTGCAAACGAACTTTGCACCCAATTACTATTATCACATCGTCTAAATTTAGTTTCTGAAGAACTTGTTAATCCTATTGTGAGTAATTTAATAGAAGTCCAAAAAATGAACTATAAGTTCATTCAAAAAATCTCTAAAATCTAAAATCTCACATCTAAAATCTATACAAATGAAACAAGCATATATAGTAAAAGCATATAGAACCGCCGTTGGGAAAGCGCCTAAAGGTGTATTCAGATTTAAAAGAACAGATGAGCTAGCTGCTGAGACCATCGAATATATGATGAAAGAGCTACCCGACTTTGACAAGAAACGTATTGACGATGTGATTGTCGGTAACGCTATGCCAGAAGGCTCACAAGGGCTTAACATGGCGCGATTGATCTCTTTGATGGGACTCAATTCTACCGATGTTCCTGGAGTAACCGTCAACCGTTTTTGCTCCTCTGGAATCGAAACGATTGGTATGGCTACAGCCAAAATCCAAGCTGGAATGGCAGATTGTATCATTGCAGGTGGTGCAGAGAGCATGAGCTCCGTGCCTATGACCGGATACAAAACCGAACTGAATTATGATCTCGCTGCTGCTGGTCATGAGGATTATTATTGGGGAATGGGAAACACTGCAGAAGCGGTCGCCAATGAATTCAAAGTGTCTAGAGAAGATCAGGATGAGTTTGCCTACAATTCCCATATGAAAGCCCTTAAGGCGCAAGCTGAAGATCGTTTTCAGGATCAGATTGTTCCGATCGATGTAGAACAGGTTTATGTAGATGCCAATGGAAAAAAAGCGTCTAAAAAATATACGGTAACCAAGGATGAAGGACCTAGAAAAGGAACTTCAAAAGAAGTATTGAATAAATTACGTGCTGTATTTGCAGCTGGTGGTAGTGTAACTGCTGGTAACTCGTCGCAAATGAGTGACGGTGCTGCATTTGTATTAATTATGAGCGAGGAAATGGTCAAAGAATTGAACATTGAGCCTATCGCACGTTTGGTGAATTATGCTGCTGCAGGTGTAGAACCTCGTATCATGGGCATCGGCCCTGTAAAAGCAGTGCCAAAAGTATTGAAGCAAGCAGGACTTAAGCAAAATGATATCGAACTGATCGAATTGAATGAAGCTTTTGCTTCGCAATCACTAGCGGTTATTAGAGAATTAAAACTGAATCCAGATATTATCAATGTGAATGGTGGGGCAATTGCACTTGGACATCCACTAGGGTGTACCGGAGCAAAACTATCCGTTCAGTTATTTGATGAGATGCGTAAGCGCAACATGCAAGGCAAATATGGAATGGTAACTATGTGTGTAGGTACTGGACAAGGAGCTGCAGGAGTATTTGAATTCCTGAACTAGATATGAGATGTTAGATTTGAGATCTTAGACTTCAGTATAGAAATCTACAACTTCAAAATTAATTCATCTAACGAAGCATATTTAGTAGTAAAAAATAAAATTAAAAATTAGCTATTTGGCAGTAAACCTTGCCATAAAATTGAAAATTGAGATTTAGGTGTGATATCTAATATCTCATATCTAAAATCTAAAATCTTATAATAATGAGTACAGAAGCCATAAACAAAGACATTCTACGAGGAGGACAATTCCTTGTCAAAGAAACCAAAGCCGAAGATATATTTACTCCAGAAGACTTTTCTGAAGAACAAAAAATGATGCGTGATAGCGCCAAAGAATTTGTAGATCGTGAATTATGGGCACATTGGGAGCGATTTGAGAAGAAAGACTATGCGTTTACCGAAGAATGTATGCGTAAGGCTGGCGAACTTGGACTACTTGGTGTAGCCGTTCCTG
>CAZYRG010000230.1:2459-5142 GCA_964650425.1 uncultured Flavobacteriaceae bacterium | reverse complement strand
GCTAACTCTCTTCTCGAAAATGTAGGATTTGATGTAAACGTTGATGATACTACCGTAGAAGTCGATGCAACCAATGGCGTACAAGTGAAGGATGATGGGATTACAACCGCCAAGATTGCTGGTGCTGGTGCTGATCAAGTATTAACTACAGATGCTTCAGGGGATCCACAATGGGAAGATAAAGATGATCTAAATCACACTGGAACAGCTGGTTCCGTATTTTTCGCTTCCTCAGCGGATGGAACGCCAACAGAAAACAATGATCAGTTTTACTATGATGAAGCCAATACTAGATTATTTATAGGCCCAAGACCCGTTAACAACATCAATAATGAGCTTAACGTTGGCGGAACAACCAGAACTTCTGGACTCAACAATTCGGACGGAACTGCGGGGCGACCTTCGTATCGATTTACAGATGATTCTAACACTGGGCTTTATAGACCTGGAACTGATCGATTAGCATTCTCCACTGGAGGAACGCAAGCATTACAAATAGAAAGTGATGGTGAATTTATAATGGAACCTTATGGTGCCGAAAATGCAAGTTTTATTGATGACAAAGAACCTCAGGGTGGCTTAGCAGTAGAAAGCAACGGTAACGTGGTACTCGTACCAGTAATTTATGCAACTGGAAAAGTAAGAGGTGATGGAACACTACTTGCTGGATATAATGCGGCAGTATCTCAAGTCGATACTGGGGACTATAGAATTACATTTCAAGACACATCCGCTACTCCAATCCCAATTGGAAATGATAATTATATTATCCAACTTACCATCTTGGATTGTGGAGGTGACTGCCCCCCTCCTGGTGGATCCAATTATGACGATCCTGGTATTACCTATTATGGACAAGATGGAAACGGTTTTAATGTAAATATCGGTGACAATGATAATGGAGACAATCCAAGGATAGATATTGACCAAGAGTTTATGTTTACCGTAATTAGACTCCCTGGCACTGGTTTTTAAGAAATATATAAAAAATTATTTATGTTCAAAAATTGTTTTACAATACTACTCATAATCGCCGGTTTTTCTTTCGCAAAAGCGCAAATACCCTCTAATACATTGCTAGCTGTCCCCTCCTATACTACAGCAGAAATTAACGCTACTACTGTTGCTCGAGAAGGATCTCTAGCTTTTGATGCTGATCAAAAAAAACTATTTAAGTTTGATGGCACCTCTTGGAAAGAACTATTAACAGCACCTCCTACAATAAGTCCAAAAACTGGAAATTACACACTCACTGCTGCGGACAATTATAGCGTATTAACTTTTGATAGTGCCACCGATGTAACATTAACCATTCCTACTGGACTTCAAATAGGTTTTAACGTCAGTATATACCAAATAGGTGCAGGACAAGTGATCATTTCTGGAGGCGGTACTACGATCAAAAATCGATTATCTCGTTTCAAAACGGCGGGACTAGATGCTGGAGCAGGAATTATTAGTACGGCCACAGATATTTTTCATGTAACAGGAGATTTAAAAAAATGAGTGAATACTACAAATATGTATTGATACTTCTATTTCCCTATTTCGGGAATGGCCAAATCGCGCAATACAATCAATTTCCCACGAAACAACCAACGCATATCCTAGACGAAAAACTCGATGATATAAGCTTTGCTTACTCACTACGCTTGCTAGAATCAGATTATGATGGACCACTGATTCGATTACGAAAAACTGACAATGCAGAAATGGATTTTGGTTGGACTGATAATGATCGTGTTGATATTGAAGCAATAAATACGTGGAGAGCTGGTTCAGATGTATTTGTTACCACCTGGTATGATCAAAGTGGATTAGATCGTCATGCCACACAAACTGACACCAACTTACAACCGCAGTTTATTCCTGACCTTGTACAACCTTATTTGGCAGGAGATCGCGATAATGACGTATTGATTGTGACAGAGAATTTTCAAAACCTCACCGAAAATGGTAAAAACGGGTCGGTGCTTGGTGTTTTTTTTGCTACTGATAGAAGCGATACCGCTTTTGGGGTTTTACGTGGTGATGAGCGCTGGATAGCACATATCAATTGGGGAGATGAAAATTGTTATTTTGACCCTGGATATTGCTGTAACACCCCTCGATCTTTTGTAAATAACCTTCCTACTAATGCCAATCCAGGAAGTTTGGAAGTTTGGGATCAATACTCGTTTGTTCGTAGAAATGACCCTTTAGATGCTACAACAGATCGCGTAATAATGAGATTAGGAAATTTAGAAAAACTCAATAGTGATTTCCCAGACAATGAATCGTGTAATCTGACATTTAATATGGGTATTTGTGCAAGGATCAGGAATGATTCAAATGGAGCGACAAGCCATAGTAATACGCGCTTTGCAGAAATGATTATGTATCGCGTAGGATTAGAAGATGATTTTCTAAATGAAATAGAAGAAAACCAAATAGCATTTTGGAATTTATAAAAATAAGGAGCCAGGAACCTGCTCTCCGCTATATCTCCAATTCGGCAAAAAAGCCGTTTGGAGGATGTCGCTACGATCAGGGCTAAAAAAGAAAACAACAAAAAACAATGAAGCGAAAACAATCATTTTTCTACTAATATCCTCATGCAATATTGCACACCTAGCTTCTACTAGACCAATCAAATTTTCAGAAGCTACCACTGCTGATATTATTGCTGATATTATTGATGATA
>CAZYRG010000230.1:0-2359 GCA_964650425.1 uncultured Flavobacteriaceae bacterium | reverse complement strand
TGATATTATTGATGATACTAGTGCCTTATTTAATGGACTCCTTGTTATTTATGAAGCGTATCGTTAAATTCAAAATATAAAGAATTAAAATCGCTAATCAAAAAAATGAAAAAACTGTTATTTCACATAGTATTATTACAATTTATAGCTTTAACAGGGCAGATAGATCCTAATGCATTGTTAGGAGTACCCAAAGCTACCACTGCAGAGATAACAGCAATTGTAGCACCAAATTTAGGTTCTATTGTATATGATACAGACCTAAAAAATATTTTTCAATATGATGGTAGCGCATGGCAACCTCTGGGCACCCAGAGTCAAGCGATTGTATTAAACAGAGCACCTGGGGGTAATAATAATTTATTGGTCAATGCAACAAACACCTATTTTGATATGCCGGTGGATGCGACACATGAAATTGTCAATACAGGAGCCGTTTTTCAGACCACAGACACTGGGGAGATCACAGTCTTACAAGATGGCACGTATTTGATTTCGGCATCCTTGTCGGCCAGCGATATGCCAGCAGGAAACACAAAATACATTCTAGGAGCATTTATTAATGGTACATTAAGAGGTTATTTGACAAGAGGAGTTGCGACCCTTCCAAATCAAGATTTTTGGGGAGCTTCTGGTGTTCTAATGTATCCCTTGAATCAAAATGATACGGTAACAGTACGTTATGTACTTAACAATAACGGTAATGCATTAGATGCGGTATTTATCAATATTGGGATCTCAAAAATTTGAATCATGAAAAAAATAATCATCCTTATACTAGGTATTTATGGAATAGGGGCTGCACAGCCTCCTTTTCATATTCTTGGCAATTTGCAAATTCATGATCAGGGACAATTGGGTTTTCATACGGATCTAATTAATGATGGTATGTTTGATCAAAACCTGGGTTTTGCGGGCTTTTATAATACAAATAGAAGTCTAACGATTTCTGGAAGTAACAAACCTGTTTTTTATGATATGCTCACTGCTGTTGAAGATGACCTTATTCTAGCAGTAAGTGTTGGTGTAACCAACTTCAAAGAATTTGGAGCTGGCAGGGTTATAACGCCCAGAAATGATCTTAATGTAACTTTAGATTTAGAAAATGACACTCCCTATACAGGTGTGAATGATGCTAAGCATACGGATGGATATGTCACTAACATAGGATCTTTGGATTTCACTTTCCCAATTGGTGATGATTTTCGTTTTCGTCCAATGCGGGTGACTTCTGGCGCTTCTTCCAATACGAGTCGTGGTGCATATTTTTTCGAAAACCCTAATGTCCCAAGTACGTTCATAGAAACTTTTGATACTAATAATTTTGAGCCTACATTATCTGTTATAAGCCCTTTCGAATTTTGGGATTTGGACGGAACCACTTCAACACAAGTTACACTCACTTGGGATGTACAAAGCAACATTTCAAGTATTTCTGACAACTTATCCAACCTAAGAGTTGTAGGGTGGAATAACAATGAACAGAAATGGATAAATTTAGGGAACACCGCTATTACTGGTGACCTCACACAAGGAGAAATCACTTCTGATATGATTCTACCAAATGATTACACGGTACTCACAATAGGATCAATCTTAGGTACAGGCGAAGATATACTCGTATACAATGCGCTCTCCCCAAATGGTGATGGCCGTAATGATACATTAATTATTCGAGGAATAGAATCTATCCCGAATAACGAGCTCGTAATTTTTAACCGATGGGGACAGGAAGTCTATCGAAAAAAAGGATATGATAATAGCTGGGGTGGCGATTCTGAAGGAAGGGTAACTGTAAATAGCGATGCACAGCTCCCAGTAGGTACCTATTATTATGTTTTAGAAATCAATGGACAGCAAAGTCAGGCTGGGTATTTTTATATTCAACGATAAGAACAATTTGTATCAAAATAATAATTAGGCTTGATCCATCCCTACCTTGACTTATCGAGATGAAGGCAGAAAGGCGTGATGAACAAAAAAAGCTCCTCGAATCGAGAAGCTTTTCAATTTTTTAGAAAAAAGTTTACTGTTTATAAAGCAGCAACGTGCTTTGCTAACTTCCCTTTGATGTTAGCCGCTTTGTTATTATGAATGATATTGTTCTTTGCCAATTTATCAATCATAGATACTACAGTAGGAAACAAGGTTTCAGCCTCTTTTTTGTCCGCTTCACGTAATTTTTTGATCGCATTACGTGTAGTTTTGTGCTGGTACTTATTTCTAAGACGCTTTGTTTCACTATTTCTGATTCTCTTTAATGCTGACTTATGATTTGCCATTACTTTTTCTTTTAATTTTTTCTAAAAATTGTAGCCCGTAGGGGAATCGAACCCCTCTTACCAGGATGAAAACCTGG
>CAZYRG010000229.1:0-5162 GCA_964650425.1 uncultured Flavobacteriaceae bacterium | reverse complement strand
ATGCATGGTTGGATCATTTATCAAATCAAATAGGAGGGCGTTTGTCTGGTTCTATAGCGGCACAACAAGCTGTGGATTGGGCGAAAAAAGAATTAGATCAATTGGGTCTGGATAAGGTTTGGTTACAAAAAGTAATGGTGCCCAAATGGACGCGTGGTGTGCCCGAATATGCATATATAGAAACTGCCCCAGGTAAAACGAATACTGTACCCATTTGTGCATTAGGTGGTTCCATTGCGACTCCCAATGGCGGAATTAAAGCAAAATTGGTCGAAGTTAAAGGGCTTGAAGAGCTAGAGAAATTAGGAAAAGAAAACGTGGAGGGAAAGATTGTGTTCTATAATCGTCCGATGCAAGCGAATTTGATCAATACAATGAAAGCTTATGGAGGATGTGTAGATCAGCGGTATTCTGGAGCCGAAATGGCGGCCAAATACGGGGCAATAGGCGTTATCGTTCGTTCTATGAATTTACGTATGGATGATTTTCCACATACGGGAAGTATGAGCTATGGAGCGCTTGAAAATAATGCTAAAATTCCCGCAGCGGCTATAAGTACAAATGGAGCAGAATTGTTAAGTTCTATGTTTGCATTAAATCCAGATATTCAATTCTATTTTAGTATGAGTTGTAAAAACTGGAAAGATGTTCCCTCTTATAATGTGATTGGAGAATTAACTGGGACTGAAGCGCCCAATGAATATATGGTTGTTGGTGGGCATTTGGATTCCTGGGATTTAGGTGATGGTTCTCATGATGACGGAGCAGGAGTGGTTCAGTCTATGGAAGTATTGCGATTATTCAAGGAAATAGGATATAGACCTAAGCGTAGTATTCGGGTTGTCTTGTTTATGAATGAAGAAAACGGACTTCGAGGAGGTAAAAAGTACGCAGCTGTAGCAAAACAAAAAGGTGAAAAGCATGTCTTTGCTTTAGAAAGTGATAATGGAGGTTTTACTCCTAGAGGTTTTGATTTTGATTGTTCAAAAGCACAGTTCGAAAAAATTGTAAGTTGGAAACCCTTATTCGAACCCTATTACATTCATCATTTTGCGCTTGGCGGAAGCGGAGCAGATGTAGGCCCTTTAAAAAATGATTCCATTATATTATCAGGATTAAGACCTGATTCGCAACGGTATTTTGATTATCATCATGCCAAGAATGACACATTCGATGCAGTGAATAAAAGAGAATTAGAACTGGGAGCCGCTAGTATGGCTGCTTTGATATACCTTGTAGATAGCCATGAGTTGAAGTAATTTTTAGGTGTTTTCTTCGCTAAAACCATAGCCTAAGCTTGTTGATTTTTTACGCTATTTGAGTAAATTTTTCTTAAAAAAACACTCAGAATAAGTAAACAAAATGATTCTCTTTTGAGTGTTGATTTACATTGTTATGGTATTAAATGGTTTTATTTTTGCTTGCGTTATGTGTATTTTAACGGCTTTTCTGAGTATTTAAATAAATTTATTTTAAGTTTTTTCCTACAAATAAACAAATGTATTTTACGGTTTCACCTTATTTTTTGATGGTAAATAGGCTTTTTTTAAGCTAATTTTCTCATAATCTGTACATATATCCTTCTGAGAAAACTTCCAAGTGGGTATCTTTTATTTTTACTTTTTTATAGGGATTTCTAGTAGTTGTTGCCAAATAACCGCTATGAATGATTTATTGTAAAACATTATAAATCATTTTTTTAAAAAAATTAGTGTTTTGAAGATATTAAGGAGTGTTAAACAAAGTAAAACAATTTTACTTGTAGTTCTTGTTTTTGGTTAGGAAGTAAAATAGTACAATTTTAGGGGTGTAATAGTAGCGAAGACGGTAATATTTCATTTACGAAATCGATAATGTCATATTTTACTTTTTTTATTGAATATTATGGATAATAATGTTGTGAAATTTGTGTTAATTTTAATGAAGTGTAATTTTTATTATTACTTACGTAAACTACAAACCAACAACAAACGTTATGAAAAATTTGAAATTCGCTATGTATTTTTTCATAGTTTGTTTCTGCTCAACACTATTTGGTCAGGAATTTAACTACGGAGAAGCATTACAAAAATCTATTTTATTTTACGAAGCACAACAAGCAGGAAAATTGCCCGATTGGAATCGTGTATCCTGGAGAGGGGATTCTGGTCTAGATCACGGTAAGGATGTAGGCTTGGATTTGACGGGTGGCTGGTATGATGCTGGAGATCATGTCAAATTTAACTTTCCGATGGCGGCTAGTGCAACGATGCTTGCTTGGGGAGGGATAGAATACCGGGATGCCTATGAAGCCAGTGGACAAATGGTGCACCTTAAGCAAAACTTAAGATTTGTATTAGATTATATGCTTAGATGTCATACAGGACCTAAAGAACTATACATTCAGATAGGTGATGGTAATAAAGATCACGCTGAGTGGGTTCCTGCAGAAGCTTTTCCATTTGAAAGAGAGTCTATTAAAATAACCCAAAGTAGACCAGGTACAGATATAGCTGCAGAGTTTGCTGCGGCATTTGCGGCTTCTAGTATTTTGTTCCAAGACTCGGATCCTAGTTTTAGCTCCACATTAATCCAGCATGCTGAAGAATTGTATGAATTTGCAGATGAGGAAAGAGCACTATATTCGGATTCTTATACAGCAGTTAGAGAGTTCTATCGCTCTTGGAGTGGTTTCCAAGATGAATTGGTTTGGGGAGCTGCTTGGTTGTATCGTGCTACAAACAAGAATTCATATCTGGTTAAAGCTGAATCGGAATATCAGTTAATTACGGGGGATAATGGGCAAGGGAAACCGGTTAGTTTTGCGCATTCTTGGGATGACAAATCTTACGGAAGTTTCGTGCTATTAGCACAATTGACTAATAAACAAGAATATAAAACGGCAGCACAAAATCATTTTGATTTTTGGACGGTAGGTTATAATGGACGACGTATAGATTATAGTCCTGGAGGACAGGCACATTTGGTACAATGGGGATCGTTGCGCTATGCTGCTAATACCTCTTTCTTAGCTACGGTGTATGCGGATAAGGTTTCCATTCCTCAAAACTTAAAAACACGCTATATTGATTTTGCGGTCAACCAAGCGGATTATGCCTTGGGAGAAAACCCAATTAATAGAAGTTTCATGTGTGGTTTTGGAAACAATCCAGCGAATAACCCGCATCATAGAGGTAATCATGGGCCATGGGATGGTGATGCAGGAAGAGATCCAGTCGAGGCTAGTCATATCCTGACAGGTGCTTTGGTAGGTGGACCTCGACAACCTAACGATCAATTTGTTGATGATCGCAATGATTTTATTGCTAATGAAGTAGCAACAGACTATAATGCTGCATTTACGGGGGTCTTAGCTAGTTTGTATGACAAATTTGGAGGGACTCCACTTACTAATTTCCCTACGCCTGAAGTGCCTACTCGGGATGAATTAGTAAGTAATGTGGTGTATTACTTTATAGGAGACAATGCCTATAACCCAACGATTCGCTATGAGAATCGTACGGCTTGGCCAACTAGAAATACCGATAAAATTACGATGCGTTATTTCTTTAATATTTCTGAAGCAATAGCAGCAGGTTATAGTATTAATGATATCGAAGTAAACAAGAATGGTTCAGGTGTAGGTACAGTATCGGTAAAGGCATGGGATGCTGCTGCTGGGATTTACTATGCTGAAGTATCTCTGGTAGGCGAACGAATTATACCAGAAGGTCGTCAAAAGAACTTTAGAGATACGAATTTGAATATTAAAGCGAATAATGGAGCACCGTTAGACCGAACCAATGACTGGTCGGCACAGGGAAGTCAACAAGGAGGTGGTTTTCAACTGAGTCCAAACATCCCCGTGTATGATAATGGCGTGTTAGTGTTTGGTAACGAGCCAGATGGTTCTGGTCCACCGCCACCAACAAATAACGATCCCAATGCGTCCTTTACGACAAATAGAACCAGTGGAGATGCTCCGCTAGAAGTTTCATTTAATGCTTCGGGATCATCGGATCCAGATGGAGATAATTTGTCGTATAGTTGGAATTTTGGAAACGGACAAACCTCTACACAGGTGAACCCTTTAATAACCTTCAATACGGCAGGCTCGTATCAAGTAACACTTACGGTAAGTGATGGTAAGGGAGGATCAGATACCGCACAGACTACGATCACGGCAAATAGTGTTGTTGATCCAGATCCAGATCCAGATCCTGAACTAAGTGTTTTCTTTTCTAATCCAACAGCTGATCTTACGGTAGATGTTGGTTATGCACTGCAGATAGAAGCAAAAGTAGAACTCAGCCAAGGTATTACAGCGGATAATTTAAGAGTTTATATCAATGATAATTTTATCAGACAAGAGCGTTTTGCAACCTATGATTGGGGCCATGCTGGTTCTCCTAATCCAAATGAACTAAATGGTTTGCCGGCTGGGGATCATGTTTTCAAAGTAATAGCAACATTTAGCAATGGTGCTACTGCAGAAGATACATTTGTACTAACAGTCAGGGGCGATATACCTCCGCCTACAATGATTGATGGTGGAACAGTATCGTCTACCACAAATCAAACTGCCATAACTACGACCACCGGAGATGGTATTGCAGATGTCATTACATTCCAGAACACAAGTGGTTCTGGCGCTGCATATCGTTATTTGATTACCGATGCTGATGGAAATATTCTGACTACAGAAACGAGTGCTCATGATTTTGAAGGAGCATCTGTAGGAATCTGTAGAGTATACGGGATTTCTTATGAAGGGAGTCTTTCGGTGTCAGGAAAGAATGTTGCAGATACGGGATTAACAACAGGGGCGTTTGATGTGTCAAGCAATGCCATTGTAGTGACACGTGAAGCGGTAGTTATTACACCTCCAACGGGAGATTGTGCATTCGGAGCACCTATTGCTAATGGATTGCCGTCCATTAATGCCGAATTTGATAATGTATTTGTATTAGGTTCTGGAGGACCGAATTTGGATAATCTTCGCAAATTCTCCATTAACTGGAATCTTCAATATGATGGGTTATATGTATTTGCGGTAAATACGAATAATGGACAGCCTAATTGGTATGTAGATTTGCGTCCGGGAGGTAGTAATTCATTTGCTAGTGCGAATCCAGAAATAACACTTTCTGGAACAGGATTTTCGGGTCTTGATGGATCGTATT
>CAZYRG010000228.1:2974-5187 GCA_964650425.1 uncultured Flavobacteriaceae bacterium | reverse complement strand
TGTAAAGCATCTGAAGTTGGGGTGAATTTGTATGAGGATAAAATACCATTGGATCCTACGGTTATAGCAACCTGCGAGGAGTTTAATATGAATAGTACAACGGTAGCATTAAATGGGGGCGAGGACTACGAGTTGTTATTTACTATCAAACAAGAAGATTTTCCTAAGATAAAAGCAAATCCAAATTTGTCTATTATTGGTCATATGACTGCTCAAAAAGAAGGAATGCATTTAATCACTAGAGCTAATACTAAGATAGAGTTGCAAGCTCAAGGTTGGAATTCTTTTACAGAAGAAGAAAATTAAGAAGCTGCTTTAAACTGTGGCTGATTCGCTTTTCTTGCCATTTTCTTCGCATATACTTTCGTAAGTAATGCATTAATCTCTTTCAACTTTGGAGTCATCAATTCTAATCGACCTCTTACATTGGTCGTGGCTTCTTGATTGCAGTGTGAACACTTGTATTCTTTGATGTGTCCAGTTACTTTTTGCGAAAGATGGAAATCATGTCCAAAGATGGAGCAGTAGATTCTTCCTATCGAAAAAGCCGATTTTGGGGTAGTCGCTTTCATATTCAATTTGGGTATAGAGGGTTAACTATTGTTCAAAAATAGTTAATAACTTTTAACAAAGCAAGCAAAAATGCAAAAAATGTGCATTTTAACGAAAAAAAGTGCGTTTTATCTATTTTGTATAAATAAAACAGGTGTTAATAAGCTATAAATCAGAAAAATCTGTAAGAATAAACATCTTACAGATTTTTAGATTTATGTAACAGCACTTGTTAGCTGTCATTCTAAACTCTAGGAAAGGTCAGAATTTTTTGCAAGAATTGTATATCTCAAGGATTAAATTTAGATATATTGATTGATGATATTCTCAAACAATTCTTGTTTCCCACTTTTCAATTCCAATTCACCATTTTCCATAGCGATCTTATAAAGGTCATTGAAATCTAGTTTTCCATTTTCAAAATCTTTTCCTTTTCCAGCATCAAAAGAACTGTAACGCTCTTTGCGTAATTTGTCATACTGCGAAGAAGAAATAATCTCATCAGCAGTGATTAATGCTCTAGCAAAAGTATCTGCTCCGCCAATGTGTGCATAGAATACATCTTCCATATCGGTAGAGTTTCTTCTGATTTTAGCATCAAAATTAATACCTCCACCTTGCAATCCACCAGCCTTGAGGAATACAAGCATTGCTTCTGTAGTTTCCATGACGTTGTTTGGGAACTGATCGGTATCCCATCCATTTTGATAATCTCCACGGTTGGCATCAACACTTCCTAACATACCAGCTTTTGCGGCTACTTCCATCTCATGTTGCATAGTATGGTTAGCTAACGTAGCGTGGTTTACTTCTAGGTTGATTTTGAAATCATCCTGTAATCCGTACTGATTCAAGAAACCAACAACAGTCGCAGCATCAAAATCATACTGGTGCTTAGAAGGCTCCATTGGTTTTGGTTCGATAAAGAAATTTCCTTTGAATCCTTGGCTACGTGCATAATCTCTTGCCATTCCTAAGAAACGTCCCATATGGTCAAGTTCACGTCCCATATCCGTGTTCAATAAAGACATATAGCCTTCACGACCACCCCAGAATACATAATTTTCTCCACCTAATGCAATGGTAGCATCCAGTGCTAATTTAATCTGACCACCAGCTCTGGCAACAACATCAAAATCTGGATTGGTAGACGCACCATTCATATAACGTGGGTTGGAGAAACAGTTGGCAGTACCCCAAAGTAATTTTACTCCAGATGCCGCTTGTTTTTCCTTTAAATAATCTACGATTGTCGAAAGACGCTTTTCAGATTCTTTGAATGTTGCTCCCTCACGTACCAAATCATAATCATGAAAGCAATAGTAATCAAAGCCCATTTTGGTTATGAATTCAAATGCCGCATCTGCTTTGTCACGAGCCGCCTGATCAGCATCGGCCGCAGTATCCCAAGCAAACTGCTGTGTTCCTGGTCCAAATGGATCTGCACCAGTACCACAGAAGGTATGCCAGTATGCGATGGCAAACTTGAAATGCTCTTTCATCGTTTTGCCAGCAACGATTCTATTTTCATCGTAATATTTAAATGCTAAAGGATTGTCAGATTCCTTTCCTTCAAATTTAATTTTGTCAATACCTTTAAAGTATTCTTTGTCTCCAGTAAGTACCATATTATTAATTATTGTTATTGTCTATTTTTATTT
>CAZYRG010000228.1:0-2874 GCA_964650425.1 uncultured Flavobacteriaceae bacterium | reverse complement strand
GTGGTGTTATAAATTTCGATATCATGACCTATAAGAGTGGCCACAGTTTCTGAAAAAATTGCTGCCCGAAAAAGGTTGTCATTTCCTGCTCTAATGACATTGATATCCACACCATCTGCCATCATCATTTCCATACCATACATAAAAGAAAAAGCAATACCTTCTAATGCCGCACGACATAGATGCGCTTTGTTATGAATATTCAGGTTCAAATTAAGAATGTTCACTCCAATATTTTGATTGTTGAGCATGCGTTCCGCACCATTACCAAAAGGAATCATAATAGCACCCTCACTCCCAATAGGAACTTGTGCAGCAAGTTCATTCATCTCCTCATAGGTAGTAGCACCAGTATTGTCTTTCAGCCAGCGATATAAAATTCCGCAACCATTAATACAAAGGAGTTTTCCAATCCGGTTTTGCTTTTCGGTATAGTTGACGTGTGCAAAGTTATTTACCCGTTCATATTCTTTGCTGGACAAGGAGTCCGTTACGGCATACATCACACCCGAAGTACCTCCAGTGGCTGCAACCTCACCAGGTTGAAAAATATTGAGTGATAATGCATTGTTTGGTTGATCTCCTGCGCGGTACTTGATAACAGTTCCTTCTGCTAATCCACTAGCCGCTGCGCCCGTTGAATTAATACTTCCTTGGTCCGAAAATGTAGGAACAATATCTGGTAGCATCTGTTCTGAAATCCCATAATGTTCCATAAGAAGTTTGGCAGCACTTCCTTCTTTGAAATCCCATAGAATTCCTTCAGAAAGTCCCGATGGGGTGGTGTTCATAACGCCAGTAAGTTTATAGGCGATATAATCTCCCGGTAACATGAATTTATGAACTTTGCCGAAATTTTCAGGTTCATTATCAATCACCCACTTGAGTTTAGAAGCAGTAAAATTTGCTGGCGAATTCAATAAATGTGCGGCACAGGTTTCGCTACCCATTTCAGCGAAAGCGGTATTACCAATTTCTACAGCACGACTATCACACCAAATGATAGAGTCTCTAATGACAGCGCCTTCCTGGTCTACCAAAACCAAACCATGCATTTGGTACGAAATTCCGGCAGCAGTAATATCTGAAGCCTTAATTCCTGTTTGCGATAGGAGTTTTTTTGTGGCATTGCAGACATGCGTCCACCATAATTCTGGGTCTTGTTCTGCCCAACCATTTTCTAGGGCTTTGATTGCCATTTCTGTTTCGGGTTCTTGTACAACTGCAACGCTCTTTCCAGTAGCTGTAGCTACCAAAGATGCTTTTACAGAAGAACTCCCGAGATCATATCCGATTGTATACATTTATATAGATGCTCTTAAAGTTAATGTTGTCGGTACGTTGTAGTATAATTCTTGATCCGTGGTCACAAATTCTGCAGCTTTTTTGCCTAATAGTTCAAAATCTGTAGAAATCACGGATATTCCTTTATTAATAAATTGCTTCATAGGTGTTTCATTATAAGAAATGATTCCTATGTCCACTCCCAATTCTAGTTGTTTTTCTTTACATTGGTGTAAAAATCGACCAAGTAAGCGATCACTTACGCTAAGGTACGCTTCATTTGGTTGTATATCAAACGATTTCGAATCCGTAATAATTTGATAATCTAATTGATGTTTTTGACAAAATTTTTCAAAATAGACGACCGCTTCTTTGGGGTGGTACGTATATTTCGGAAATAAAAAATTGAATTTTTTGTAATTTTGTAGAATAGGGATGGCCTGTTCTAAACTCGAGAATAGTCCATTCCCAAAATCTTGAAAAACAATATTTTTATGGGGGTATGAAGCAATTTTCCAATCGATTAATAACAATTTGTCTTGTGGAAGTACTTTCAATGTTTTTTCTATACCTTTTTCTTCAAAAGGCATAATGATGAATTTGGAATATTTCCCCAAACTTCCTTCCACTAATTTGTTAAAAACGGCCTTGTTGTAGTGATGAAAATGGACATCGACTAGTACGTTGTCCGGGATGCTTTTGATGAAGGCTTCGTATAGTACTTCTTTGTAGGCTTTGAGGGTGTCTAGTAATAAGAAGACTTTACGGGTTGTTGTGGCCACAAAATAGCCTTTGTTAGGAACAGATTGGACCACTCCTTGTTTTTTGAGTAAGGAATACGCTTTGAATACCGTGTCTCTAGACAATTTTTCTTGTTCACAGACTTGATTGACAGAAGGTAACGGGTCATCAATATGGAGGTTGTTTTGTGCAATTGCATCTACTACCGCATCCACCAATTGTTGGTATTTGGGTTCTGTACTTGTTCCGTTAAGATTAAAAGTAAATGCCATTATATAAAGTATAAAAACTGTTCTGTGCTGTTCTGGTTGGTAAATATAATTATTTCTTTTGAATTTCAAAATAAGAAATGCTAAAAAATATCATATCACTAATTTGTCCCTTAGAATATTAGGTTGATCTTTACTCGTTTAAAAAACATTTGAATTATGATATATAGATACCCATTAGCACTAGGAATGTGTTTTTGGAATTTAAGATCTAACATGTTTTTGTCGAGGTCCAGGCAAAGGAGAGTTGGCTATAGTACTACTGTAAGCCCTTTGTTATCTCTAGTATTTCTTCAAAATTCTCCACATGTGACATATGTCCTCCGTCTAGTGATATAAATTTTGTGTTCGTGTTTTGTGCTTCTTTTTCAAGTTGTGAATAGTCCAATACTGGATCTTGTCTGCCAGCGATAAGAAGTTTGGTTCCTTTAAAGTTTTTAAGCACGGTAGTTCGGTCTTCGCGTATTTTCATACCCTCTTGAGCAGCAATAATACCTTGCAAAGGCGTTTTGGCAGCTTCTTGCTTGATTTTTGCTATTTGCGGAGCAAAACGTTCTCGGTTTTCTGCTGCAAATAAGTT
>CAZYRG010000227.1:0-5252 GCA_964650425.1 uncultured Flavobacteriaceae bacterium | reverse complement strand
TTCCTATATCTAGAAGAAAAAAAGATGCTTTTAAGGAATGGTACAAAACCAGAAAACCATGATTAAAAAAATAATTGTAACAGCATTAGTACTCAACTGCCTTATTTCTTTTGGCCAAGAAGCCTGGCTAGATTCTTTAGCCATATACACCGAAGCACAAGCAAAACTGGATTCCATAGAAAAGTGGAAACAGCAAGTGAAAACAGCCCGTCAAAAAAAGGATGTGGATACAGAAATATTAGGGCTTTATAAAATTTTGGACACCAAGGTTTTTGACTTTGGCAACACCCGACGTTATGATGAGTATGAAGAGGTTGCTCTTTTGGAAGCACTAATTGAACAGTATCCCAATAATGTAGTTACCTTAAAAATAAAAGCAGGTTTTTATTATGTACTAGGCAATTATTTTATTGATCAGTGGTATGCCAAAAACAATAGGGAAGGGATACAGGACGATGTGTTGGAAAAAAAAGGAATTAAAAATTTTGAAAAAGCTCAAAAAGTAGCACTTGAAAATAAAGATTGGTATGTGTACTACTATGCAAAAATATTTCTTGACACCAATTTGAAAGGCTATTCACCTGACGAGCTTATACCGCAGTTTTTGACGCTAGAAGATGAAATAATACAAAATAAAACATACAATGTTTTGCCGAGGTTATATGCTGCAACTTCGTATCTATACAGAATAAAAGGGAATCATGAAAAGGCCTTTATATATGCTAAAAAGGCCATTTCAAAAAACCTTAGAAAACATCGCTTAAATAGAGTTCTTTATGATGTTGCATTATTACATTTAGAAAGCGACCAACCTGAGGCCGCCCTAAATCATATTCAGGCAAGCGTTCATCTTTCCAAAGCCTATGAAACCGATAGGAAGTTGTTTTCACATATTAATTTAGTCAACACCTACGTTGCGTTGGACAGTTTAAAAAAAGCCAGGTATTATCGGCAGGATTTTGATACGCTCATCGCTGAATACAATACTATTCAATTCACCAAATTCCAAGGTCAACTCACAAGGGCCATCGCCACAAATGATATAGCGAGCGAACTTAAAGCGAGATTAGCACTGGTGCAATACAAAGGATTTACTTTAGGAAGTACTGAGTTGAGCTATTTGGATATGCTGGCCTTGGAAACACGATTGAACGAAAACCCGAAATTTAAGGAGGCTCCAGAAACCATTGATTTTTATAACCTTATGGGGTTTTTGCTCAACTATCAGGAAAAATATAAAGAAAGTGAGACCTATTTGAACAAGGGGTATGAATTGGCCAAAAAACACAAAGAAAATTTTAGTGAGCGTTATTATGGTATTGCCCACAGATTGGTAGAACTGTATGGCAGAATGGGTGATAAAGCCAAAACGAAAGCATTTTTTGAGCAAATAGAAAAAGAGCTGCTTTTAGATAAAAATAAAACGGAACAATTATCTGCATATATCTACGTATCGGGTGGTGTGGGGTTTCTACACCTAAAAGATTATGACACCTCTATTAAAATGCTCCATAAGAGTATTGATTTTGCCCCATACAATGCAGAAACATATGGCATTCAGGCCGCAAACTACAATGCCTTGGCTCAAAATGACTCCACAATTTATTACGGTGAAAGAGCACTTCTAATTCCTGATAATCAATTTGTAGCATCATGGTATGCGCATAAGGCCTTGGGTGAAACCTATAAGCGAACAGGGGCATTTGAAAAAGCGCTGTACCATCTTTCTGAATTTGAAAAAATAAATACGAACTTATTATCTAGTGAAGCTGCTTTTAAAATAGGCATTATAGATAAAGAACGGGAACAGGAAAAAGCCGCATTACAGGCTGCCCTGAGCAATCAAAAATTGGCCAATCAACGAAGGGTCTCTTGGGGCGTAGGTATTGGTGCCGCCCTTTTTGCCATTGGCTTGTTCTACATTTTTAATCGGCTGAAAATCATACGAAAACAGAATGTCATTATTGCCAAAGAGAAACAACGAGCGGAACAATCAGAAAAGTACAAAGAACAGTTCTTGGCCAATATGAGCCATGAGATACGCACCCCCATGCACGCCATTTCGGGTATGACCAATGCCTTGCGAAGACAAAAGCATCCTGCATCGCAGACCGCTTATTTAAATGCCATAAAAACAAGCTCAGACAACCTATTGGTATTGCTTAATGACGTTCTTGATCTGTCAAAAATAGAATCTGGAAATCTTGATATTGTTCATGAACCAATGAATGTCATTGAGGTCATTCAACAAATCACAAGCCTATTCCAATATAAGGCCGATGAAAAAGGACTTGCGCTGCGAGTCAATATCCCAAAAGACTTTCCAAAACATATCATGGGCGACCCCAATAGGTTACATCAGCTATTGGTGAATCTTGTGGGCAATGCCCTAAAATTTACAGACCAAGGCAGCGTTGAAATAAATGCATCCCATGGTGATAATCACTATAAAATAGAAGTCAAGGATACGGGTCAGGGAATTTCTCCTGAAGAAACGGCCCTAATTTTTGAATCGTTCAAACAAGGTGATACCATCGTTAAAGGAAAGCAAGGTGGAACCGGCCTTGGATTGGCAATTTCAAAACAACTTATAGAATTGCAGCATGGAAAAATAGGCGTTGACAGCGAAGTAGGTGTGGGAAGTCGATTTTTCTTCGAGCTACCGTTACGTATAGCTGATAAGGGTAACTACAAGACAGCCGTATTCACCGAAGAACAGCTCAAATCTAAAGCGGCAACCCTTGCGGGAATTTCAATCTTGATCGCCGAGGATAATGCGTTCAATACCATGGTAGTGAAAGACGATCTGGAATGGTATATACCAAAGGTGAATCTGACCATTGTGGGCAATGGTCAACAAGCAGTAGAAAAGTTTAAAGAAAAAACTTTCGACTTGATATTAATGGATATACAGATGCCAGAAATGAACGGTTACCAGGCTACTAAAGCAATAAGGCTTCTTGAGGCATCAAACAATGTTGAAAAACCAATTCCTATAATTGCCATGACCGCAAGTCTTTTAAAAGAACAAATTTCAAAATGTTTTGATGCAGGTATGGATAGTTATATTCCAAAACCATACAAACAAGAAGAATTAATTAATACGCTTTTGGATGCCTTAACATAGTTACCCCAACCATCCTTCCCTATCGAGACTACGGTATTGAATGGCTTCTGATATATGCTCGCCAGTAATAGTATCAACACCTTCCAAATCACAAATTGTACGTGCTACTTTAAGAATGCGGTCGTAGGCTCTAGCAGATAAATTTAAACGTTCCATTGCGTTTTTAAGCAATTGTTTAGAGGCTTCATCAAGTTTGCAATATTCACGTATCTGTTTGGTGCTCATTTGTGCATTATAGTGTACATTTTCTAATGCAGAAAAACGAGTAGTTTGTATTTCTCGCGCAGCAGTAACACGCTTTCTTATTTCAACACTACTTTCTCCTTTTCGTTCTTCAGATAATTTATCAAAAGGCACAGGAGTTACTTCTATATGGATATCGATTCTGTCTAGCAATGGCCCCGATATTTTACTAAGATAGCGTTGCATTTCTGCAGGCGAAGAGGTTACTGGTGCATCTGGGTCATTAAAATAACCCCCCGGACTTGGGTTCATACTAGCAACCAGCATAAAACTACTAGGATAGGTAACCGTAAATCGTGCTCTAGATATGGTTACTTCTCTATCTTCTAAAGGTTGACGCATCACTTCTAAGACGCCCCTTTTAAATTCTGGTAGTTCATCTAAAAACAGTACCCCATTATGTGATAATGAAATTTCCCCTGGTTGCGGATAAGCACCACCACCAACTAGAGCAACATCAGAAATGGTATGGTGTGGTGACCTAAATGGGCGTTGACTCATTAAGCCCATATTCTTTATTTTACCAACCACACTGTGAATTTTAGTGGTTTCTAAAGCCTCATGAAGTGTCATAGGCGGTAAAATAGAAGGTAATCGCTTAGCCAACATTGTTTTTCCTGCACCTGGCGGACCTATTAAAATTATATTATGACCCCCAGCAGCAGCTATTTCCATGCAACGTTTTATGCTTTCTTGTCCTTTTACATCGGAAAAATCAAATTCTGGAAAATCTAAATTTTTATAAAACTCAGCTCTTGTATCAATTATAGTCTGTTCTAATGGTTTTTGTACATCAAAAAAGTCAATGACTTCTTTAATATTTTCTACACCATATACTTCTAAATCACTAACAATTGCTGCTTCTTTAGCATTTTGCTTTGGCAAAATAAAACCTTTAAAACCTTCTTCTTTAGCCTTTATGGCTATAGGCAAAGCTCCTTTTATGGGTTGTAAACTTCCATCTAAGGAAAGCTCCCCCATTATCAAGTACTTTTCAATGTCTTGCGAGTTTATTTGATTTGAAGCCGCTAGAATGCCTAATGCAAGCGTTAAATCGTATGCCGAACCTTCTTTTCTTAGGTCCGCAGGAGCCATATTTATCGTAATTTTTTTACCCGGTATTTTATAGCCATTGTTTTGCAGTGCAGCAGCTATTCTATAATTGCTTTCTTTTATGGCATTGTCTGGCAAACCAACTAAATGATAGCCTATTCCTTTGTCTATATTAACCTCAACAGTTATGGTTGTTGCTTCAACGCCAAATACAGCACTTCCAAAAACTTTGATTAGCATGTTGAAAAACTTTATAGATTGCTATTCTACAATAAACTTTTCTTTAATAGAAACTGGTTTTCCATCTTCTGTAAAACCCTCTAAAACAACTTCAAAATCACCTGTTATATCTGATGTGTATAAAGTGATTTCTTCTTTATTTTCAATAAATTTTAAATTAGGTTCCCAAAGAAGTTGGTACCTATAGTCTGGTACGCGACTCTGCTCAAGAGTATTAGAATAGCCTTGTATATAGTACTCCTTTTGAGCTTCTGGTTTAAACATATCAATATTTACAATATGTGGCGTATAAAAGTCTTTATAAAAATCTCCTGTTATTGTTTTAAATGAAATTATACCCTGAAAAATCTTAGTTCCTACAATTACCTTATCACGAGAAAAGTTAATTTCTTTAATCTTTTTAGCACTATAGTCCATAAAATCTTCATGCTTTTTTAAATACAGACCATCTACAAAAACTAATGGTTGAAGACGGCTATCAGAATACCCACCTTCTGGTCGTACTTCAAAAACTCTATTTCCATCATTTGATTTTCGTATAGCAACATGTTCTATAAGTTCTAAAACGGTTTCTTGTATACTATTGAAT
>CAZYRG010000226.1:0-5292 GCA_964650425.1 uncultured Flavobacteriaceae bacterium | reverse complement strand
ACTTCTTCGTTGATAATATCAGAATCTATTGTAGCAAACTCTTCATCACAGGCTACAAATCCAAAAACAATTAGTGTAAGGATTGCAATATTCCTAAGAGCAATTTTATTTATTTTCATAAGTATTTTAAAAACTATTGAAGTACTGTATTTGTATAAAAATCTGTGTATGGCTCAGCAAATTCCTCTGGAGAATGATAATCTAATATATGTTTTTCAGAATTATCAATGTAATTATTTAATTCTTCAATTAAATCTTGTGAACCTTTTATTATGGCATCAGAATTATCAATAGCAATTTTCATTAAGTTAATATAATTTGGTTCACTTAGCGATTTAATAGCTTCATCATCTAAACCATCAAAGCTTACCTTCTTTTTCATGTCTTTATCTAACGAACCTTCAAAGCTTTGATTGTATACAGAGGTAACAATTTTACTCTCTGTAAATAAAGGTTCTGTTTTATAAAACTCTTTTAGATAAAGCGGCAATAATGATGCCAACCACCCATTAACATGAATAATATCTGGTGCCCAATTTAATTTCTTTACCGTTTCGATAACACCTTTGGCAAAAAATATAGCACGCTCATCATTATCTGGGAAAAGATCCCCATTCTCATCAGTCAGTGTTGCTTTACGCTTAAAGTATTCTTCATTATCAATAAAGTAAACCTGAATACGCTCTTTTGGAATCGATGCTACCTTGATTATCAGTGGCATGTCCATATCATTTATGACTAGATTAATACCAGATAATCGTATGACTTCATGTAATTGGTGTCTACGCTCGTTAATATTTCCAAATCTCGGCATAAATATTCGTATCTGTCCACCTTGTTTATTTACCATGCGAGGTGCTTCAAAAGACATTGAAGAAATCTCAGTTTCTGGCAAATAAGGCACTACCTCAGAAGACACATACAATATTCGTTTATCTTTCATACAGCGATTGATTTAGAATTTAAAAGTTAAAACATGCAAAATTACAAAAATTTATGCCAATTGCTAGTAAAATATTAAGTTTGCACGCGTTAAACTTATGTTACAGACTTGAAAATATTTTATAATAAATCTGAATTAAAACCCTTTCTCAAATCTTTAAAAGATAATGAGCAAACTATCGGTTTTGTACCAACAATGGGCGCTTTACATCAAGGTCATTTATCTTTAGTCAATTTTGGTTTAGACGGTAATGCAGTGGTTGTGGTTAGTATTTTTGTAAACCCAACACAGTTTAATAATAACCAGGATTTAGAAAAATACCCAAGAACCTTAGATAGAGATGTAAAATTATTACAAACTATATCTGATAACAAAATTATTGTTTACGCACCTAGCGTTAATGATATTTATGAGGGCCATACAGTTTCAGAAGAGTTTACTTTTGGAGGGTTAGAACATGAAATGGAAGGCGCTTTTAGGCCCGGACATTTTGATGGTGTAGGAACTATTGTTAAACGTTTGTTAGAAATTATAACACCAGATAAGGCTTATTTTGGAGAAAAAGATTTTCAGCAATTACAGATTGTAAAAAAGATGGTTGAGCTTCAAAATATTTCAACTGAAATAGTAGGTTGTCCAATATTTAGGGCAAAAGATGGTTTGGCCATGAGTTCTCGTAATGAACGATTGAGTAATAATCATAGAGAAACAGCACCATTCATATACAAAACATTAAAGTCTGCCAAAAAAAAGTTTGGCACAAAAAGTGCTAAAACAGTTACGGAATGGGTAGTGAAGCAATTTGAAAAAGAGGAGTTATTAGAACTCGAATATTTTTTGATTGCAGATGTAGATACCTTAAAACCAGTAAAACGAAAATCAATAAAAAAAAGATACCGTGCATTTATTGCCGTGTATGCTGGCGATATAAGACTCATAGATAATATCGCTTTAAATTAATTACTTTTACCTAATGCAAATTCAAGTTGTAAAATCTAAAATTCACCGTGTAAAAGTTACAGGTGCTGACCTTAATTACATTGGTAGTATAACCATTGATGAAGATCTTATGGATGCTGCTAATATTATACAAGGCGAAAAAGTGCAGATCGTAAACAATAATAATGGTGCGCGTTTAGAGACTTATGCTATCCCTGGTCCACGAAATAGTGGTGAAATTACTTTAAATGGTGCTGCATCACGTTTAGTAGCTCGTGGAGATATCTTAATTCTTATTACGTATGCCTTTATGAATATTGAAGAAGCAAAGACATTTAAACCTTCTTTGGTTTTTCCTAATGAAGAAAATAATCTCTTAAAATAAATTGTTCTTTTGAAAAAAATGAGTCCTATTCTCAAAGTAGCGCTTCCACTTTTAATAGGCGTGGCTTTGGTTTGGTATTCGTTATCTAAAATTTCTATTTCTGAGTTAGTTCAATATTTTAAAGATGCTGACTATTTTTGGATAAGTATAGGAGTTGGTTTCGGAGTTTTAAGCCATCTTTCGAGAGCATACCGTTGGTTGTTTATGGTAGAACCCTTAGGTTACAAACCAAAATTTGCAAATAGCTTAATGTCTGTGTATTCGGCTTATATTATAAATTTTACAATTCCTAGAGCAGGTGAAGTCGCAAGAGCCTCAATTATTACAAATTACGAAGGGATACCTTTCGAAAAAACATTTGGAACTATAGTTGCAGAACGTGTTGCAGATACAATTATGCTCTTAATAGTCATTCTTATTGCCTTGGGTTTAGAATATGAATTTATCTATCAATACTTTTCAGAACGTTTTAAACTGTCAACATTGGTCATTGGTATAGTTGGGTTTATGGCTATTGCCTGCTTAGGTCTTATTTTTATTAAAAAAAGTCAATCAAAATTCGCTATAAAAGTTCGCAATTTTGTAATAGGTCTTATTGAGGGGGCGATGAGCATTTTTAAAATGAAAAAGAAATGGGCATTTATAGCTCATACACTTTTTATTTGGGCTATGTACGTGCTTATGTTCTACGTTACAAGTTTTGCTTTGGTCGACTTAGAAGGTGTTTCGATAGCAGCTATTTTAATAGGGTTTATTTTAGCAAGCTTTAGTATAGCAGCAACTAATGGAGGTATTGGCTCTTTCCCTGAAGCTGTTGTTATTGCTTTTGCGATTTTTGGTTTAGCCGAAGACCCAAGCCGTGCATTTGGTTGGATTATGTGGTCGTCGCAAACGTTAATGATTATAGTGCTTGGAGGGCTCTCATTAATTTACTTGCCAATCTATAACCGAAAGCAAAAGGAAGTATAGATTTTTTTTTACCTTGCCCTTAACAACCAAATCCAATTAGCCATGACGAAGTTTCAAGCAACACTACTGTTTTTATTTACAGGATTTTTATGTTTTTCACAAGCGAAATACCAAACCATTTCATCTCAGATATTAGGAGAAGATAGAGAGCTTAAGATTCTTTTGCCGAGAGGCTATTCTGATAGTGATGATAAAGCTTATCCTGTAATTTATGTTTTCGATGGGGATTATTTATTTGAAACCGTTGCCGGAAATGTAGATTACTATGCGTATTGGGAAGATATCCCAGAATCTATTGTAGTAGGAATCAATCAAGTTGAAACTAGGTCTGACGATTTAATGTATTCTGAACAAAATTCACTTCCTATTGAAAGTGGCGCAGATTTTTTCGAATTTGTAGGTAAAGAACTTATTCCTTTTGTAGAGGATAATTATAAAACGGAAACCTTTAGAGTTGCAGTTGGGCATGGTGAAACAGCTAATTTTATAAACTACTATTTAGTACGGAACAACCCCGTTTTTAATGCGTATATAGCCATAAGTCCAGACTTAGCAATAGATATGAATACATATCTCGAAGAGCGTTTAAAAACAGTACAAGACAAAGTGTTTTACTATTTAGCGGTATCTGACACAGACGTAAAGCATATTATGGAAGATGCTAAAGCACTAGACCAAACTTTAAAAAATATCGAAAACACAAATTTGCTCTATACCTTTAGTGAGTACGAAGGACCAACACATTATGCGATGCCCGCTCATGCCGTACCTAAAGCATTAGAATCTATATTTTTTGTATTTCAACCTATTAGTAAAAAAGAGTATAAAGAGTCTATATTAAAATTAGAAGGTTCGCCAGTTGAATATTTAGAACAGAAATATGAAGAAATTAAAACCTTATTTGGTATCGAAAAACAAATTCTAATTAATGACTTTAAAGCTGTTGCAGCTGCAATAAAAAAGAATGAAAAATGGGAATACTACAAAGAGTTATCCAAATTGGCAAAGGCTAATTATTCTGAAACAGTATTGCCAAGTTATTATTTAGGCTTATACCAAGAGAATATGGGTGAATCTAAAAAGGCCATGAAAACGTTTCAGTCTGCATATGTCTTAGAAGAAATAGGCGGAATTACTAAGGATTTTTTATTGGAGAAGGCAGAGGCAATTAAAAGAGATTTTGGATACTAATGGCAAAGGTAAAAACAACCTTTTTCTGTCAGAATTGTGGCAGTCAATACAGCAAATGGCAAGGACAATGTACCGCTTGTAAGCAATGGAATACGATTGCCGAAGAAGTGATTTCAAAACCAGAAAAGAGTGATTGGAAAACACCATCATCTTCTACATCAAAGCGCGTTTCTAAGCCATTAAAAATTAAAGAAATAGATGGCTCAGAAGATGCGCGACTAAACATGTTAGATCAAGAGTTTAATCGTGTTTTAGGTGGCGGTATGGTAAAAGGCGCTCTTACGTTACTTGGTGGCGAACCAGGAATAGGGAAGAGTACATTACTGCTCCAAATTGCATTAAAGTTACCATACAAAACCTTATATGTTTCTGGAGAAGAAAGCCAAAAGCAGATTAAGATGCGCGCAGAGCGTATTCAGCCTAATAGTGAGAACTGTTATATCCTTACGGAAACAAAAACCCAGAATATCTTTAAGCAAATCGAAGAATTAGAGCCAGATATTGTTGTTGTAGATTCTATACAAACATTACATAGCGATTATATAGAATCTTCGGCAGGAAGTATTTCGCAAATTAAACAATGCACAACAGAGCTCATTAAGTTTGCCAAGGAAACAGCAACGCCAGTTTTATTAATTGGTCATATTACAAAAGACGGAAACATTGCTGGTCCAAAAATTTTGGAGCACATGGTAGATACAGTTTTACAATTTGAAGGCGATCGTAATCATGTTTTTAGAATACTACGCGCCAATAAAAACAGATTTGGCTCTACAAATGAATTAGGTATTTACGAAATGCAAGGTTCTGGACTTAGAGAGGTAAGCAATCCTTCAGAGATTTTAATTTCTGAAAAAGATGGCGA
>CAZYRG010000225.1:0-5378 GCA_964650425.1 uncultured Flavobacteriaceae bacterium | reverse complement strand
TGTCGTTCTGGCTATACTTCAAATTGGTATGATATCGAGATATCTTACCAATTTGGAATGACGCCATGGTTGGCAAAGTATTGGCAATCGGGAAGTAGGGTTTTTCAAACATACTCTATATCTAAAACTTCTAAAATCATTAATCTACATTTAGTAATCGTAGGTCTTTAGAAACCTAATTCTCAATTCACAATTACAATAGATGCTTTTGTGCTTTATACGAAGATCGAACCAATGCACCGCTCTCTACGTGTCTAAAACCCATTTCTAAACCGATGGTTTCGTATTTCTTAAACTGCTCTGGTGTAATAAATTCTTTGACTGGCAAGTGCTTTTTGGTCGGTTGTAGGTATTGACCGATGGTAACGATATCCAAATTTACGGATCGCAAATCCTTTAACACCTGAATTACTTCTTCTTCGGTTTCTCCGAGCCCAAGCATAATACCACTTTTGGTTCTATTAATACCCTGATTTTTAAGATACCTTAGCACTTCAAGACTCTGCTCATATTTAGCTTGTATGCGGACTTCTCGTGTTAATCGACGTACTGTTTCCATATTATGAGACACCACTTCTGGTTTTACTGCTATAATACGATCAATATTTCTCGTTTTTCCTTGAAAATCTGGAATAAGGGTCTCTAAAGTAGTGTTAGGGTTCATTCTACGGATTGCCTGAATCGTTTCTGCCCACATAATAGAGCCTCCATCTTGTAAATCATCACGATCTACAGAAGTAATTACCGCATGCTTGATACTCATAATTTTGATAGATCGCGCCACTTTTTCCGGCTCTTCCCAATCCACCGTTTCAGGACGACCCGTTTTGACACCACAAAATCCGCAAGAACGGGTACAAATATTCCCTAAAATCATAAAGGTAGCAGTACCTTCTCCCCAACATTCTCCCATATTTGGGCAACTACCAGAGGTACAAATGGTATGCAAATTATATTTATCAACCAACCCTCGTAACTCGGTATATTTTTTACCTGTAGGGAGCTTTACTCGAAGCCATTTTGGCTTTGCTTTGCGTGGCTCAGCTGTTGTTTTTGTTTCCATAGGAATCCTGCAATTTTCACACAAAAATACAAAGAAAAAAATGGAACCGCCTATGGAATCCTAAAAACAGTTTTGGAAGTATCACCTAATTACTCATCCTACATTTTACAAATTATTTTTAAGAGGTATTGCTGTAAATAAGATGGATTTTATCAATTTCTTAAAATACCGTATTTTCGTACATGTTTTGGTACTTTGAGATATTTTATCGATATTTTCGAGTTCAAATTAAAAAATACTTGATAAAATGAGTTTGTTTTGTACGTTTATTTAAAAATTGACGTTACTACAAAACGTTTGATACGATTTTTTCGAAAGCTAATATATGCCCACAACTACATCATACCTACACTCCAGAGTCCTACGTATATCTATTAGACAACTCCTTTTTGGAATACTACTAATGAGTACGATTGGCACTATCACTGGTCAATCCTATATTGGTTTTACTTCCGAAAACTATTCGGGAATCCATGGAGCTATAGCAAATCCTGCTATGATTGTGGATTCTAGATATAAAGTAGATGCCAATCTCGGATCTCTTAGCGCCTTTGGCGGAAGCGATGGTGTTGGATTTGATTTATTGAGTCTTGCTACAGATGAAGCCTATAACTTACGAAGAGATGCAGAGTTTTCTACCAGAGAGGAGAACTTTGTATATGGGAATATTGATGTTATGGGACCTTCGGTATTATTTAATATAACTCCTAAACATGCCATTGGATTAACCACTCGAGTTCGGGGATTTGCTAACATCAACAAAGTCAATGGTGAATTATTCCAAAATGCTTGGAACAAATTCAATGATGTAGAAAATTTTGACATTGAAGAAGGCGATTTTAATGTCACTGTGCATGCTTGGACCGAAGTGGGTATTACTATTGGAGCCATCATTGCTGATCAAGGAAAACATTTTATCAAAGCAGGAGCTACCCTAAAATACTTACGCGGACTAGGGGCTGGAACTATTGACGGACTTGATGTCAATGCTTCTTTCCGAAATGATAATGCAGGGGTCAACTCCTTGACATCTAGCGGAGAGCTCACTTATGTACTTAGTGAAGGCTATTATATTGAAGAGCAATTAGACTATTCTAAAGCGCCATCTACTATTGGAGCAGATATTGGTTTCGTATATGAATGGCGACCTGAGCATGAACGCTATTATACCGAAGATGCGGAAGGCAATAGAGTTTCTATGAGAGATAAAAACAAATACCGTTTTAGAGCTGGTATCTCTCTTACTGATATTGGTGCAACGATGGGATATAATAGTGCAACACTAAGAAATTATGATCTCAACACGACCATAGATGCCAATGAACTCAATCGCGGAGGAATTGAAAATAGACTGGACGAATTTTATTTGAATACTGATGTCCAAGACAATGATGTAAAAATTTTCTTCCCTACTGCAGCACATATTAATCTAGATTGGCATCTCAAAAAACGATATTATCTCAACGTAAACACCGATTTATCTCTCAGAAATGCTGATAAAATACGCTCTAATAGAGCAATGAGTAGTTTTTCTGTGGCACCTCGTTACGAGAGTAAATGGATCAGTGTCTATACACCAGTAAGTTTTCGACAACAAGGAGATTTTGCTTTTGGAATGGGATTGCGTGCTGGACCACTTTTTGTTGGGTCTGGATCCGTATTCTCTAACCTGATTAACAAAGCGTCTAAAACTACCGATGTTTATATGGGATTAAAAGTCCCACTCTATCACAAAGCTACTGGAGACATTGCTGAAGTTGAAGAGCCTGGAGATATGGATTATGATGGGATTCCTGATGATCAGGATGGATGCCCTGAGATCCCAGGCTTACCAAAAGATAACGGATGTCCTATCGGTATTGATAGTGATGGAGATACGATTCCAGATGTTGATGACGAATGTCCGGACACCCCAGGAACAGTGCGGTTACGTGGATGTCCTGATGCGGATAATGATGGTGTTGCTGATATTGATGATGTATGTCCAGAATTACCAGGAACTCCTGAACGCGATGGTTGTCCAGAAGATATTGATGGTGCTGTACAAACGATTAATAATTTTGCTAATGTTATCTTATTCAAATACGGAAAATCTAGTTTTGAAGAAGCGAGTTTCTATACCCTTAATTCTATTGTAGAAATTCTAAATGAATATCCTAAAGCTACCTTTGTCATTGAAGGACATACTGATAATGCTGGTAGTTTTAAAACCAACGAAAAACTATCTATCGATCGTGCAGAAGCGGTACGTGACTATTTTGTAGCAAATGGTGTGGATATACGCAGATTCAAAACGGTTGGATATGGTGAAACCAAACCTTTATCTACTAATGATACGGAACAAGGACGTGCTATCAATAGACGTGTAGTAGTGAAATTGTTGTCAGCAGAGTAGAATTGTAGTTTGTAATTTTTTCGGCTTCGCTGAAAAAAAGCTGAAAACCCAAAACTTCTTGCTTCAAGTAAATTCGAATACATAAAAAAACAGTTACAAACCTCGGTTTGTAACTGTTTTTTTATGTGTCAATTTATCTATCTCCTCTTACATCTCGCACTACTTGGCAAAAGGGCTTTCCTCTTGCGTTAGCCCTAGATTGATCGCCGTTTGATTCAACCTTAAATGTTGTACTGCCGTAAATCCAATCCTGCAATCGGATCTTAATGGTTTTCTTGACATAATATTTTTAGCATTAAAAATGGCATTAGCCTTTGGTATTTGGATAGTCGTTCCATTGCAACTAGAAGCGGTATATCGATAATACTCACATCTTTCATTGATTGAAAGGTAAGTCGTAGAATTAACAATGGGTGTATCCTCTATAAAATCTCCAATAGTCCCATCACAAGGCCTCGTTTTTAGATCACATACGTTGTTCCTATGCCAGGTATGATACAATCCTAAGTTATGCCCCACTCCATGTGTAAGATGAGGGCTTTTGTGGGCGTTCTCTTCTCTAGCCACCACAACACTATTACCATTCATCACCGCTTTAGAATATATCTGAACGCTACTTGGAACCTCAAAACCTTTAATAACGTATACATTCAAATCTGTCTCATTGTTGTCCTCTAATATCAAGGCATCATACTCCGGTGCAATTAACGAGGTATCCGAGGTGGAGGTAGATATAATTTGATAACTACTTATATCGATATAATTAACATCTCGATCGTTTAAAAAACGAATCCTGCTCGGAGAATGATTAAAGGCAATACAGCCATACAAGGGTTGCTCAAAATCATCATTTAATTGTTGCGTCATGATATCCAAATCGGACAACGGAATACCATCCGTTCCATCCGATTTACGTACGATATGGTACTTTACATGAATATTTAAAGGAGGAAGCGGACTAAAAGAACTGGTGTATTGGGAATAATCGTCATTTACCCAAACTGGAGTTGTAGTAGGAATTGTGGTACCGCAGCCACCTTGATGTGCAAATACTGGAGCTGGGACTATCGGCCGAACTCTTTTTTCTACTGTATTATTTACGTTTTCATCAGATGTATTTTGTAGTTGATCTAATTCTTCTGTACTACAGCTTAGCCCTATCATGCTTGATACTATACTTAGTGCTATTATATGTTTTTTCATTATTTTATTTTATATAACCCGACCTACATCAAGAATTTAAAAAATCCCCTTATGACGTAATAGATCTCGAATGTAAATCGGGTTTAGTATTATTAAATTAGTGGAATCCTTATTCTCGACCTATCCCATGATTAATGGCCATTTGATTCATTTAAATCACTAATAATGAGATATGGTAATTTTCTTCAGAATTAAGTTTTTCTTTCGCTCGATTGGTATCATCGGTATTATGTGCCAAATGTAATGGCATTACGAGTATACTACTTTTTACTAGTATTTTTTTCATTTTGTAAAGTTTTAATTATTTCTTTTGAAGAAGATTGTAAAGACATTCTATGCTTCTAGTTCGTAATACTGATGTAGAAAAGAGAAATAATAACAGGATTTGTTGTACTTGGGTCTTAAACACCAAAAAAAAGTCTCTAAAAAGCTACTCACAATCGGCATTATCAGAGTCTCAAAAGAAAATTATTTTCTATTTCTACCTAGAGTGTCGAGGAATTAAAACCAATTTCGATTAAATTAAAAAAGACCTTGTCTTTGTTTATAAAAAAGTTATTTCGGTCAATACATCTGTTATATTTTTTAAAAAACGCATTATAAGTTTAGAAATAAGGATATGTAGTAGATGTACTATTATCATTTTCTTATGAAGGAAAAACTAAACCCGCTTTATGCATTAGAACTTCGTAATGAAGCTTGAAGATGCAATAAATA
>CAZYRG010000224.1:0-5417 GCA_964650425.1 uncultured Flavobacteriaceae bacterium | reverse complement strand
ATTTGAAGTAGTTTCGAGCTGTAATAGATTTTTTAATGCATAATCCAGGTTAAAAGATACGGTGAGTCACGATACTGCTCAAAAAATACTCGCCATTTCTATGACGGTACAATTCCATAACAGGTTTGGACGACGCTATTTTTTACCCGTAAAACCATTTCATAAAATGATTGTCCCAAGAATGCTAAAGGGTGATACGACAATTGGAGGATGGGAGGAGTTCGGACTCTTAGGGTTTTTGTATGGGTTTTGGTAACTAGATAACTATTATAGGAGATATATTAGTATTTTTACGCGTGTACAATTATTACCACCAATTAGATGGAAAAAGAAGAGCAAATAGTTAATCTGGATTTACCAGCGGAGAAACGATGGCTGTTTTTAGTTGATTATAAAGATGAAATAAATGAGTTACTCCAATACTACTTAAATGACTTTGAGGAGGAAGATTTTGAATTTAAGAGTATTGGAATTTACAAGAACGAAATAATCTCCAAGGAATACTTAAAGGAGATTGAGTTTGTAGCTTCAATATCCAGCTTTTCAGCTGACCAAGTATTAATAGCTAATCTCTACTATGATGTTCTTAAATTTTGTTTTGGGTGTACGGCATTTGCGGTTGATACTAAAAATTCTATTATCCATTCAAGGAATTTGGATTGGCATACGGAAAATAATCTATTAAGCCAGTATTCCATAATTTTTGACTTTCAACGTAATGGACAAACGGTATTTAAGACAGTTGGATGGCCAGGTTTTATAGGTGCTCTTTCTGGAACAAAACCTAATAGTTTCTCTTTAACCTTAAATGCAGTTTTAAGTAACGATAGTCCTGAAATCGCTTTTCCTATTTCTTTCCTTTTAAGAGATGTTTTAGATTCCTCTAATTCGTTTGAAGACGCTAAGGAAAAATTAGAGCAAACTAATATCGCAAGTGATTGTTTGATTTTGTTATCAGGAATTAGGTCAAATGAAATGGTAGTAATTGAAAGGACTCCAAAGAGATTTGCTACCAGAGAATCTAAAAATGGTTTCATTACTGTCACTAATGATTATAAGCAATTGGAAAATAATCAGACAGAAGAAAGCGTATTGCAGTTGACTTCTTGTGGAAGATATGATAGAACACAAAAATTATTAAAGGATAAAATCCCTTCTAATTTGGATGAATGCTTTAATATCTTAAAAGATGAAAAAGTTATGATGGAAATAACTGTTCAACAAATGGTTTTTAACAATAAAACAGGAGAAATTAAATTGATAAAAACAGGTTAAATCCGTGTAAAACTTCCGCTACCGCTAGTCCAATATCATTAAGTTAAGGATGTTTGTTTATTTGTTTTGTCAGATCGAGCGCCAGTCGAGATCCGATCCAAGTACTAACTTTAGTACTTCAATCTACCCCTCGACTAGCTTGTATTGAGCGATAGTCGAAATACTCGGGGAGACATTTCTTCTTAACTTAATGACATTGACCACTAGTCATTGACTAGTAGCCGCATAGCTAAGAAAGTAATACTAATAATATAAAAACAATACTAAATAATTGATCTCACAAAACACCATAAACGCCGTTTTTGACACCGCTCGAGTAGAGGAGGTGATCGAGGATTTTGTGCAGCTAAAGAAAGCGGGGAGTAATTTTAAGGGTTTGAGTCCTTTTAGTGATGAGCGTACCCCATCTTTTATGGTGTCTCCCGTCAAGCAGATCTGGAAGGATTTTAGTACCGGAAAAGGAGGGAATGTTGTGTCTTTTTTGATGGAGCATGAACACTTTACTTACCCAGAAGCGGTTAAATATCTTGCCAAAAAATACAATATCGAGGTTGAAGAAACGGAACAATCCGATGAACAAAAAAAACAAGCCAGTGAGCGAGAGAGTTTATATCTGGTTAGTGAGTTTGCAGGACAATATTTTCATTCGACTATGCTCAATACCGAGCAAGGCAAAGCGATTGGACTGAGTTATTTCAAAGAACGTGGTTTTACGGATGAGACGATCAAGAAATTTGATTTAGGCTACTCACCCGATACTTGGGACGCTTTTACCACAGAAGCGATCAAGAAGGGCTATCAGTTAGAATATCTAGAAAAAACGGGGCTCACGATCGTCAAAGAAGAAAAACAATTTGACCGCTTCAAAGGACGCGTGATGTTTCCGATCAAATCGATGTCGGGGCGTATTCTGGGATTTGGAGGGCGGATACTAAGCAGTACCAAGAAAGCAGCAAAATACTTGAATTCTCCCGAGAGTGATATTTACCATAAAAGTAAAGTGCTCTACGGAATCTATGAAGCCAAGCAGTCGATTGCTAAAGAGGATCGATGTTATCTGGTTGAAGGGTATACCGATGTAATTCAATTTCAGCAAACGGGTATTGCCAATGTTGTTTCCTCTTCGGGTACGGCGCTTACCTCAGAACAAATTCGTTTGATCAGTCGATTGACCAAAAATATTACGGTACTTTTTGATGGTGATGCAGCTGGGATGCGCGCTGCAATTCGAGGGATTGATTTGATTCTAGAGCAAGGGATGAATGTCCGCGTATGTTCTTTTCCAGAAGGGGAGGATCCCGATAGTTTTGCACGTGCCAATACCTTAGAAGAACTGCAAGCATATCTCGATGAACAATCCAAAGATTTTATCAGCTTCAAAGCGTCATTGTTGCAAGAAGAAGCACAAGGGGATCCGATCAAAAAAGCAGATCTGATCCGCGATATGGTGGGGAGTATTGCCAAAATTCCTGATGTAATCAAACGCGAAGTGTATGTACGTGAGTGCGCTCGTATAATGGATATTTCCGAAGAAGTCCTTTTTAATACCTTGGCGCAGTTGCGTAATACCGCAGCAAAGGATGAGGTAAAAAAAGCAAAACAACAAGGTAAGAAATCAATGGAAGTGGTGCGAGAAGAAGCACCCGTGCAACAACGTCCTAAGGTCAATGAGCAATTTGAGTTAGAGCGCAAGATTATCGAGATCTTGTTGCTGTATGGACAAAAAGAAGTGGAGTTTGAGGATATGGTTCTCAAAGAAAATGAGGATGGAGAGTTAGAACTGGAACCTGATACATATACCGCCAAAGTGTTTGAGAAAATCTATTTGGATCTGCAAGAAGACGAGGTGGCATTTACCAATGCGATGTTCCGACAGGTATATGAAGTAGTGGTCGCACGATTGAGTCAGGAGGAGGATTTTCAGATGGATAGTTTTATCAACGAAATTCCAGTAGAGATCGCCGAAGAAATCACGACATTATTAATGAATGAAGAGCGCTATACGCTGCATGATTGGGAGCGTAACGAGATTTACGTAAAACAAAAAGAAACAACTATTGGGCAATTAGTGAATGATACGATTTTGAATCTTCGTCGTTTTTTGATCAATCAAAAAATAGACGAATTGTCCACGCAAATGCAAAATCCGCCAACACCTGAAGAACTAGCAGAAAGCGAAACGCCACCAATAAATTCAACAGAAATATTGCAAGATATTATGGATTATAGTACCCTAAAGAAAATACTTTCGGAAAAGCTGAATAGGGTGATGTAACAATAAAAAAATGTAGCAATGTCTAACTAAAAACATTGCTACATTTTTTAACTATTTTTATTTCGTATTTCTAATTTATTTGCAATAATCTAGATTGGTGAATCAAATCTGCAACATTATCTACCTTCAATTTTTTCAACAAGCGCGTTTTGTAGGTGCTTACGGTTTTTTCGTTAATAGATAAAGCGCTAGCGATATCTTTATTTCGTTTTCCGGAGGATAATAAATTAAGCACCTCGACTTCTCTTGAAGAAAGCTTCTTGTATTTTACAGCCAAATTGTTGCTATGGCTATTACCATGCGCTAATTTCTCCGTAAGATCTTCATTAAGATAAATTCCACCACGAGTCACACGCTCTACAGCCGCATTTAATATTTTTAAAGAGATTGTTTTGGATAAATAGGCAGAGGCACCAGCTTTGATGGTACTCAATGCATAGATTTCTTCAGGATAGGTGCTGAAGATAATTACTTTTATACCTTTAAACTCTTGTTTTATGGTTTTGATAGCAGTGATACCATTGATCTGTGGTAGATCTAATTCCATAATCAATAAGTCTGGTTTTGACTTACGAAGCGCGGCATACATTTCGTCGCCATTGTTTACTTCTCCAAAAATGTCATAATTGGCACTGTCAAGAAGTAAAGAGGCGATGCCTTTTCTTGTTATGGGATGGTGGTCTGCTATGAGTACAGATGTCATTTGCTTTATGGTTTATTTTATATTAGATGCTTGTGTGATTGATAACGTAGAAAGAACAAAATTATTGGATTCCCTTTTATTTCCTACAATATTCAAATATATGTAGAAGAAATTGTAGGAATACCAAAATTCCTCATTTAATCGATAAAAGTCGATTATTTCAGGTGAACAGGGATTTCACACACTGGAATGGGGTTCATTTTATGTTGATTCCTGTTGTTAAAACTTTTGTAAATACGGAAAACTTCTTGTTCACGACCCGTAAAATCACTTTCAGATTTTCCATCGTCATCCATTTTCATTGCCCATTCGAGTTCGTCGTAACTAGCGCCAATCTGATCTTCATCACTGCGGCTATCGCCAAAAAGCCCATCCGTAGGTGCAGCTCTTTGTATGGATTCTGGCACGTCTAGCGCTTTTGCTAGTGCATAGACTTCACTTTTTAGCAAATCTGCAATAGGGCTTAGGTCAACCCCTCCGTCTCCATATTTAGTAAAAAAGCCTACACCAAAATCTTCTACCTTATTTCCGGTACCTGCCACAAGATAGTTGTGAAGTCCTGCAAAGTAATAAAGTGTAGACATACGTAATCGAGCACGGGTATTAGCTAGTGCCAAAAATAATTGGTCACTTTCTCCAACTTCAGGAGCTACGGTTTTGAATTCTTCAAAGACAGACGTAAGATTTACTTCTACATCGCTAATATTGGTGAATCGTTTTTTGAGTTGTGCAATATGTTCTTCGGCACGATTTACTTGGCTTTCTGCTTGATGGATGGGCATTTCTACACAGAGCGTTCTTAGACCAGTTTTAGCACAAAGTGTTGAGGTAAGTGCACTGTCAATTCCACCACTAATACCTACCACAAATCCATTGACGTTTGCTTTGGTGGCATAGTCTTTTAACCAATTTACGATATGATCAATGACTTTTTCCGTTTTCATAGTGTTTTTTTAGCGTTTGTTTTTATGCTTACTATTTTATCTAAAAAATAGTCAAGGGCTTAAAATTACAAAAAAACTTGGTGTTATATTATAGAAAAGCTGTGAACAAAAAAAAGAGGCCATCTTTTCAGACGGCCTTTTTTGATTCAATCAGATGGATGAAGCTTAAATTATTCTACCACCACTGTTTTTTGGGAAATTGTACCATTTTCTAATGTAA
>CAZYRG010000223.1:3273-5461 GCA_964650425.1 uncultured Flavobacteriaceae bacterium | reverse complement strand
CTCATGTTATATTCTGTCGTTATTTTCATCTTACAAGGGTTTTGTATCTACCACGCATACAAAAATAATAATGCATATTATTGGTATTTTGTGATTTTGTTTTTGCCAATTATTGGTGGGATTATTTATCTAATTACTCAGGTTTTTAATAAAAATGACCTCCATACAGTGCAGAATGAATTGGCACATGCGATCAACCCAAGTAAAAGGATAAATGATTGCAAAAAACAACTAGCATTTGCAGATACTTTTCAGAATCGAATAAATTTGGGAGATGCGTTATATGAAATTGGGGATTTTTCATTTGGTATCGAGGAGTATGAAATTGCATTAAATGGAAACTATACGCAAGATGTAGGAGTGGTCAAAAAATTAATAAGAGGGTATTTTGAAACGCATCAATATGAAAAGGTGATTTTTTGTGCAGAAAAAATACAAAGACGACCAGATTTCATAGGTTCCAAAAGTCAATTTCTTTATGGATTGGCATTAGAAGAAGTAGGCAGATCAACAGAGGCCGAAGAAAATCTGAAGCCTATTGATCAACGCTATTCAAATTATGAAGAGCGTTATCTATTGGCAGAATTTTTAATCAAAAAAGCTAAAAACGAAGAAGCGAAAGAGCTACTAGTAGAAATCATTTCGGAATCACAGCATATGTCAAAACCTAATAGGAATCGATATCGAACAGTAGTGAATGATGTAAGGAAGTTGCTTGTATCATTGCCTTAGCATCATAAAAAACCTCCTGAAATTCATCAAGAGGTTAGTGGGGTAACAAAAACACAAACAATCTTTCTTTTTCATTAAATCACGAACTTCTTCCTTATGAGACAATTCGTTTTTTAATATTTTTAAATGGTAGTTACTCTTGGGGGTTGTAATACCTTTTTCTTCTACTCAAATGTAGGGTAAAACCATAAATAATTTTAATCTCAATTAAAAATTAAAACTAAAACATCGATTAAAAACATAAATAATCGATTAAGTGTTTTCTGTATATTGTTCGTGAATAAAAAAATACGTAGTAGTACGTATATGTTTTTGAAGTGTTTTGTATTACCGTAAAATAGAAACAGCTCGCAGTCCTAAAAACTGCAAGCTGTTAACTAACTAACCAACCAAAATTTTTACTATTTTTTTATTCTTCCCATTCAAAAGCTTTCTTTTTGCCTTGTGTTTTGATTGCTTTGATGAGTGCTTTTTCCAAATTCACTTCTTCATCGTCGCTGTGTTGTGCAATATACTTACTACGTTGTGCTTGGAGTTTTTGGATTTCTTGTTGTACCACCAGACGTTCTTTTTTCTTTGCAGCAATATGTTGCTTTAATTCTTCAGTAGATTTGTCTTGTAACTCCTTAGGTAATGCCGCAGGTGCGATGGCGCTTAATACTGCTTCTGCTTCTTCTGCATCTTCAACAGCATCGACAAGATCCCAGCTTTTGTTTTTGTAAAACTTAGAACTCTTACTCACCGTTCGGCTAACCGCGTTACCTTTACTATGACCATAAGCATTGGCATCTTGCTCGGCCTGTACACGCATTTTTTGTTCCCCTCTTGCGCCATAACGGACATAAGTGTTATTTAGTTTTCTGTTCCATTCTAGAATTTTGTCATCATATGGAGTGTCTATATGTTTGGTAGCAAGATTGTGATCAATAGCACTATACTCACCGCCAGTGCGTCTAGCACCATCCCTCCAATTAGAAGCAATGCCTTGTTGGTAGGCGCCGCAAAAAATAGTGTTGACGGTAATGTCTTTTTCGGTAGCATCGGTAGTAGCGTCTTTATAATCAATAGGTCCTTGGGTAAAAGGTTCATTTCCGGCAATAAAAATAAGTTTCAAATGATCGTTGTCTTTTTGCCAATTCAATTGTCCGAGACTGGTAGCGATCACTTTACCACAAAACTCATTACCTCCATTAGTCCGTAAGGCAAAAAGCTGCTCAGAGATTTCGTCCAAATCATCAGAAAAAGGCAATACCTGTCGCACATAGCCTTCTTGTGCATTGAGACCATCATTTCCATATTCGTACAAAGCGATTTGTAGTTTGATGGCTGCAGTGCCGCATTTGGCATAAGAAAGCTCATTAACGATTTTCCAAAGTTGCGCTTTTGCTTGGTCAATAAGTCCATCCATACTATTACTAGTATCCAACAGTAATGCCACCTGTATGTTTTTAGTATC
>CAZYRG010000223.1:1954-3173 GCA_964650425.1 uncultured Flavobacteriaceae bacterium | reverse complement strand
TTCATGACGTAGATTTTAGATTTCTATGGTGTAAACCTAAAACGATCTTTGTGAGATAAAAAAGCAGAATGAGTCACGAAGGCTTTTGATTGAGGGAAACTGCTTTTGGGGTTAGGGAAATTAAGAACGACAGCGTTCATACTCATGATTTGATATAATTTAAAAAAATCGTCATTTTATTATCCCACTTAAATGGAGTAAGTTTATCAGCAAATACGTTTGTAGTAAGAGTTTTGTGCTCACAATACAGATGGAAGGTTTTATCAATGAAATATTTAAAATTATACCTATATATTATAAGTTTTTGTGCACCCCTTTGGCTTTGGGGACAAACGAACTTTGAACAACAAGTACTGATAAAAGGTTCTGTAAAAGAAAAAATCAGTCGTGATCCAATACGGGATGTGTCGATTCGCATATCGGGTGGAGCGAGTACCACAACGGATTATGATGGACGGTTTGTGGTCAAAGCTAAGATCGGAGCGCAATTGATTATTTCTCACAATGATTTTGAAACGGTTTATTATACCATAAAAGATGATCAACGAATTGATGTATTAGTAGAAGAAGCTGAAAAGAAAGAATTGAAACGAGCAGTTCCAACCAAAAAACTACAAACAAAATCCTCTAAAACGGCCTTGTCGCGAACGGCAAGAATCGAAGCACAGTATGATGCTAAGTTAAATGCTGCACAACAAACACTCAAAAAAGATGCAGCAAAGAGTATTGAACATATTGCTGCAGCTTTAGAATTAGTGGATGATAATGCAAATAATGCCGTGTATAAAAAGGCTACATTATATGAGTTACTCGGTGATGTATATCGATATTGGAAACAACCAGATTTAGCAGAAAGTAATTATGAAACCAGTGCAGGTTATTATAGAACATCTACTATTGCTATCAAACTAGGTGAAGCACAAATTGAAGGAAAAAGATACGAGAATGCACTGGCTACGTTTCAGTCTTTTGTTACAAAGAAACTCAAGGATGATGATAAAATTGCAGTTTTTGAAGGCTTAGGAGATGCTTATAGAGGTTTGAATAACTATCAAGAAGCCACAAAAAATTATAAAGAAGCACTGCGAATAACACAAAACCGAAAGGCAACTACCCAAACAATTAATTTGCAAACCAAATTGGCCGAATTGAATGAACTACAGGGCAACTTGGTACAAGCGAACACCTATTATGATCAGTCGTTGGTGTTGGCCAATAA
>CAZYRG010000223.1:0-1854 GCA_964650425.1 uncultured Flavobacteriaceae bacterium | reverse complement strand
TTTGCCGAACAGCAAGAGTTGGATCAAGCGGTAGGTTTTCTTCAAGAAAGTATTAAACAATCGGAGGCAGAAAATGATCTCGTAGTACAAAAAGATGCAACACGTAAGTTGGGGGAGGTCTATCGTCAAAAAGGCGAACTAAAAAAAGCCGCCGATGCCTTTGAGAATTATGAAGCGATTATCGATAAATTATACATTCAAAAAGATCAAGAAATTTCGCAAGCAGCGCGCTTCAGTCGGCAATTGACGGAGAAACAAAATCGGATAACAAGTTTGGAAAAAGATCGTGAACTTAATGAAAGTAAATATAAGCTGGCGTATGCCTCGCAAGAGTTGTCACAACAGCGTAGTTTTCAGCAACAGCTAATTATTTATGTTTTGATTACGCTGAGTTTATTGTTGTTATTTGCAGGGTATTTGATGTATCGTAATATCAAACAACAGCGCTATGCTAACAATCTTTTGGCCCTTAAATCCCTGCGGTCACAAATGAATCCGCATTTTATTTTTAATGCACTCAATTCGGTGAATACGTTTATCGCAACCAGTGATGAGCGTGCAGCTAATAAATATCTAACGGATTTTTCTTTATTAATGCGATCGGTCTTAGAGAATAGTGAGCAGGATTTTATCCCATTAGAAAAAGAGATTACTCTCTTAGAGCGCTATGTACAATTAGAACATTTTCGATTTCAGGATAAATTTGATTATGAAATTGAAGTAGATCCAGAGATTATTGTTAGCGATTATCAAATTCCGCCAATGCTGCTGCAACCATATGTGGAAAATGCCGTATGGCATGGATTACGGTATAAAGAAGACAAGGGGTTTCTAAAGATTACATTCGAAAATATCGCAGATAAGGATTGCATTCAGATCCATATTATCGATAATGGAATTGGACGAACAAAGTCCAAGGCACTAAAAACAACACATCAAAAAAAGCAAGAATCCAAAGGGATGAGTAATATTCAGAACCGTATCCATATTCTTAATGAAATGTATAAAGACCGTGTGCAAGTAATCATTGCCGATGGTGATGCACAAGGAGAAGGGACTCAGGTAACATTACGATTAAAAAAACAAGCCTAATTTTCTAAGCACATGATACAAATAACAGCATTAGTTGTCGATGATGAAGCCAATAGCCGGGCGATTTTGCAAAATTATTTAAAAAAATATTGTCCCCAAGTACAAGTGCTTGGCGAGGCCGGAAGTGTGACCGAAACCTTAGAACTGCTCAAGAATCATGAACCAGATATGGTATTTCTGGATGTAGAGATGCCCTATGGGAATGCCTTTGATTTATTGGATCAAGTACCCGATCGTACTTTCGAAACGGTATTTGTGACGGCTTATGATCAATATGCCGTCGATGCCCTAAATGCACAAGCGACCTATTATCTACTCAAGCCTATTGCGATTGATGATTTGATCAAAGCGGTAACGCATATTGAACATATCAAAAAGCGAGAAGCGGCATTACAAAATATAGTTTTGACCCCTAAATCATTAGCTGTAGCCGGCAAAATGACCATTCCGACACAAGATGGCTTTGAAGTATTAGAAATTGCCGAAATCTTATACTGCCAGGCGGATGATAATTATACCCGAATATTTTTAGCAAATACGGAAAAACTAGTTAGTAAAACGTTGAAACATTTTGAAGATAACTTAAGTGATAAGGGTTTTGCCAGAGTGCATAAAAGCTTCTTGGTCAATACCACTTGTATAACCCGCTATCGAAAAGGAAAAGGAGGGAGTGTCCTTCTTGCCAACGGAAAAGAATTGATGGTGGCACCTTCTAGAAAGGCTGCGCTATTGGATTATTTTAAATAAATCTTTTACTTTAAC
>CAZYRG010000222.1:2075-5517 GCA_964650425.1 uncultured Flavobacteriaceae bacterium | reverse complement strand
GCCCAAGGTGAGAACATACCCATTACCTCGTCCTTTTTGATGAAACTTTAATGCTTCTTCTCTAAGATTATACATAGGAATAGCTTCGATAGTGATGTCTAATAGTGTTATTGTAGCACCATTGTCAAGTATAGTAAGCTTTTCATTAAATTCCTCGGATAATTTTTCAGCAACCGCTTTTGGAACAATGATTGTACTGTTTTCGGTATCCAATTGGCTCAATGTTTTAGGATTCATATGATCTCCATGGACGTCTGTAATCAAAATGATGTCTGGTTTCTTATGGTTAGCATAAGACGAAGCTCCACCAATAGGATCTACATAAATGGTTTTGTTATGGTATTCTAAAACCATTGTTGCATGTTGGATAGGCCAGATTTTAATAAAAGAAGTGTTTTTTTGAGTTTTAGGATCTATTGCTTCCGTTGCTGCAATAATTTCTTCGGTAGTTTTTTGTTTTTGTGCTTCTTTACATGAATGTAGAAAACTAACAAAGCAGATAGTTGTGAGGAGAATGTTTTTCATAATGCGCATTATGTTTTTAACTAAAGATACTAGATTATCTTCAAAATAGTCCTAAATCACGCATGGGAATAGCTGTTAATTACCGCATCCAAAGCTTTATGGCCATAATAATCACAGTGAGAACCATAAATACCTTGACCAACCCATCGCCTTTATTTACGGACCAACGACTCGCAACCCATCCACCAAACGCATTGCCTATTGCTAGTATAATTCCATAACTGTAATTAATCTGCTGATGATAGGCAAATATTCCAATAGCTGCCAGGGTGATAATAAAAACAATACCAGTTTTACAGGCATTAGATGCCACCAACGATAATCGATTAATGGTAGAAAAAGCTAATAATATGAGTATGCCCGTACCAGCTTGTATAAAACCTGCATAGATGCCTATAAAGAAAAAGCTAATGATTGAAAGCCAAAGATATTTTCCAGTAAGTCGTTCCTGACCTTGTAAGCTCATTTTAGGTTTAAAAACGATACCAAGAATCACAATAAGTATGACTACTGCCAAGATTCTATTAAAAGTCCGCTCATTAATATCAACAGCGATAAAGGCACCCACAATGGCACCTACAGCTACGGCAATACTTACTCCGATGTTTCCAGTGGTATTAAAGGGAGCAATTGCCACTTTTTTACTCTTAAAACCAGCAGCTGCAGTAATACTTTGAATCAAGATCCCAATTCGATTCGTTCCATTGGCTATGGTAGGGGGTAACCCTAAAAAAATTAATGCCGGAAGTGTAAGTGCAGAACCACCACCTGATATGGTATTAATGACTCCAGCAACAAAACCGATACCAATTAAAGTGACAATTTCAATATATGGATCCATGGTTTTGTGATTTTCAAATACTTTTAGTAATTGTATAAATCAAAAATACACATAAAGAATAAGGAGGTGAGGATTTGTTTATAAAACATAAAAAGGTGTTTTTATCGCATTTATATCATGGAATTATTGGTATTTGCCTTTTTTTATTCAAAAATTAAAGAATTTGGACCGTGAGAACAGTTAAAAAGAGCCGTTTTTAAGGAAATGTATAGAGCATATTAAGAAAAAAGCATGTTTTTTTGTTTTTTTCTATTTCAGTAATCACTGAAAATGTGGCGTTTTTATGAAAAAAACATAAAATTTCGTCAAAAAATGCATTTTTATGGTTAAACCCTACCGAAATCTCGAAATGTCTATGTATTTTTACATTGTTCTTTTGAGAAAGAATATAATCTTATGGGGGTAAGATTTTTTATAGTACAGCTGTCCGAACTTCTTCAAAGGACAGCTGTATTTATTTTAGGACATTTCCAATTGTAGTTTTCTTATCTTTGATTTATATAAAAAGACCTGCATTAAAAAAATCCACAAAATATCACCACTCGCGGTTATACTGCGATCTTATAGTAAAGAAGTATTCAAATCTGATAGCATAGCTGGTATTACAGTTGGCGTTATTTTGATTCCTCAAGCTATTGCATATGCATTGCTAACGGGGATGCCTCCCATCTATGGGTTGTATGCCTGTCTAATTCCATTGATCGTGTATGCCTTGTTCGGTACTTCGAGACAAATTAGTATTGGTCCAGTCGCAATTACTTCGATTTTGGTGATGACCGGAGTTAGTAAGTTGGCAACACCATTTACAGAACCGTATATTGAGCTGGTAATTCTAACCGGTTTGTTGATTGGGGTAGTACAGATTTTTTTAGGATTTCTAAGAATGGGCTTTTTGGTTAATTTGATATCGCAACCTGTAATTGCAGGTTTTATATCTGCTGCTGCCATTATCATTATAGTTTCTCAACTGGGAAGCGCATTAGGAATGAAAATCCCAGATTTTGAATATACTTATGAATCCTTGTTTTATGGAATTAGTCATATTGCAGAAACACATGTGCTTACATTTTTTATTTGTGTTATTGCGATGTTGGCAATGATTGGATTGAAGAAATGGAAAAAATCATTTCCAGGAGGACTGTTGGTGCTAATAGTTTTGAGTGTGATAACAAAATTATTTGGTCTAAAAGAAAAAGGGGTTGCGGTAATAGGTGATTTACCAAGGGGGTTGCCTTCATTTGCTGTGCCTCAAATAAGTTTTGATACCATATCGGCACTTTTGCCGACGGTGCTCACAGTAACTATTATTGGATATATCGGGAGTATTGGTATTGCCAAAGCTTTTGAAATGAAAAATAGAGATCATACCGTGTATCCAAATAAAGAGTTGTTTGCCTTAGGAATAGCAAAAGTATTGGGTGCTTTTTTTCAAGCCTTACCATCTTCGGGAAGTTATAGCCGATCTGCAATTAATGATGCTGCAGGAGGAAAAACTACGGTCGCTTCCGTGATTACTGCTTTTATTGTGGTGCTTTCACTACTGTTTCTGACTCCTTTATTTTATTATATTCCCAAAGCAGTTCTGGCAGCAATTATTTTGTTGTCCGTTCTAGGATTGATTAATGTAAAAGAAGCGAAATATTTATTGAATGTTAGAAGGAGAGATTTTATCGTGATGATGATCACTTTTGTAACAACACTTTTTCTGGGAATCGAGAAAGGGATTTTAATTGGGGTAGTGTTATCATTTATATTCTTACAATATTATAGTTCTAGACCACATATAGCAGAACTAGTTCGTATTCCTAATACCGAGTATTATCGGAATATTAATCGTTTTCCAGAGGCCAATGTGTCAACAGATTATTTAATCATGCGTTTTGATAACCAATTGTATTTTGGGAATACGAGTTACTTCAAAGAAGCCATTTTGAAAGCTATTGCAAGAAGAGAAACCATTCCGAAATATTTGATTTTGGATAGTACCAATATGCATGATGTGGATAGTACAGGTTTACATGTCTTACAAGATTTGCATGTGGATTTGCAAAATCGAAAAATTCAAATTTTAATCAC
>CAZYRG010000222.1:0-1975 GCA_964650425.1 uncultured Flavobacteriaceae bacterium | reverse complement strand
GTATTCTCAAAATTAATACTCACAGGATCTCGGTAGTCTAGTCCAAACAAACTAGCAGCACCACCAACTGTTTTTGGATTGCTTTTGTAAATAGCTAATTCCAAAAAACCAGCAGAATTGAAGATGGCTAGTTTTTTACCATCCTCTTCGCGTTTTCCTTTTTCTACAGCAAAGTTAATCGCATCGCTATAGCGTTCATGAATGGTATCAAAAGTAGCACTTCGGGCAGTGATTTTGTATGCACGCCCTTTGCCTACATCTTCAAATATTTTGCGCGTGATGTTGGTGACTAAATTGCCGTAATTGTCGATATAGATAATACTTCCTACCAATTGTTTGTTTCCTGCATTAATAATAGGAGTGATGCCTTTTAATGCCGTGATACTATTGGTAGCTTTTCCGATGACGTCTAGTTTTCCGCCTCGAGCGATATGACAGGCCACTACAACAAAAACATCCAGTACAGGGAAATTGGTTTTTACCGCATCATGAATATTGATCTCTACAATCTTTTCGGGTTTGATTTCTGAGGCGATAAGTCCCATGATACCGTTGTCGGCACAAATGAAATAATGCTCGTCTAATAAAAAAGCTAAGTGTTTATTCTCCGGATGTAGTTCACTGTCAATACCAATAATATGGATGCTGCCTTTGGGAAAGCTTTTGTAAGCATTCTGTATAATATAAGCTGCTTCGATAATATGAAAAGGAGAAATCTCATGGGTGATATCCACAATAGTAGCATCAGAAATTTCAGAATAAATAGCGCCTTTTACTGCAGCAGAGAAGTAATCCCTGTTTCCAAAATCAGTAGTTAAGGTTATTATTGCCATTATTAGGGGATCGCTATTCGTTTAGATTTTTGGTGGTACTATAGGAATTTTATCACAAATACCTCTCCAAAAAAATTACTAACAACGAATGTAAAAAAAATATAGCACTAAGTAGGGACGCAATGATTTTTTTTAAATTACAAATGGTATATTTATCCATATATTTTATATCTAAAAAAGACGCGCTTTTGAATGAACTAATCATCGAATTAACAGAAATCAATCCAAGAGAATTTTTTGGACTTCAGAATAGTAATATTCAATTATTAAAAAAATATTTCCCTAAACTTAAGATTGTTGCACGAGGCAGTAAAATAAAAGTATATGGAGATCAAGAACTCCTGGAAGAGTTTGATAAGCGATTTAATATGCTTTTGGAACATTTTGGGAAATATAATAAGATTGATGAGAATTCTATCGAACGTGTCCTGACAAGTGATGGCAAGTCGGATTATACGACTTCTGCAAAAAGTGATGAGGTGTTGGTTCATGGTGTTGGCGGTAAGATTATCAAAGCCCAAACAGCAAATCAGCGTAAGTTGGTAGAGTTAATGGGTAAGAATGATATGGTCTTTGCGATTGGGCCTGCTGGTACTGGTAAGACGTATACCGGTGTGGCATTAGCCGTACAGGCGCTTAAAGAGAAACAAGTAAAGCGTATTATTTTGACGCGACCTGCAGTAGAAGCAGGAGAAAATCTAGGTTTTTTACCAGGAGATCTTAAGGAGAAATTAGATCCCTATATGCAACCCTTATATGACGGACTTCGTGATATGATCCCGGCGGAGAAGCTAGAAAGTTTTATCGAAACTGGAGTGATACAAATCGCTCCTATGGCTTTTATGCGTGGTAGAACTTTAGACAACGCTTTTGTCATATTGGATGAAGCACAAAATACGACGCATGCGCAAATGAAAATGTTCTTAACCCGTATGGGAAAGAATGCAAAATTTATGATCACAGGAGACCCAGGACAGATTGATTTGCCAAGACGTGTAATTTCTGGATTAAAAGAAGCATTACTGGTATTGAAAGATGTTAATGGTATCGGCATGGTGTATTTGGATGATAAAGATGTGATCCGACACCGATTAGTGAAGAAAGTGATCGCAGCATACAAAGAAATAGAAAACCAAAATTAG
>CAZYRG010000221.1:0-5517 GCA_964650425.1 uncultured Flavobacteriaceae bacterium | reverse complement strand
ATGAGGCCTATTATAAAGCGGCTTTTAAACTCACGAATGCCTTTCGGGAGAATTTCAAGAAATATGAGCCCTATGCTAGCGAAGAGATTCGTCGTGGAGGACCGCAACGGTATGCTTTTTAGAAATCAATAATTACTTTATAATATACCGACAAAAAAACAAAAAATGACACGAAAGCTAATAAGTTCCAATTCAGAATTTGAAAAGAGGATTGGTTACTCAAGAGCTGTCGTCGACGGCAATTGGGTATTTGTCTCTGGAACTACAGGCTATGATTATGCAACCATGACTATTGAGGAGGATATTGTCAAACAGACGGAACAATGTCTAAAAAATATTGTTTCGGCACTACAACAGGCCAATGCCGAAATTACTGATGTAGTCAGAGTAACTTACATACTACCCAATGCATCCGAATTTGAACAGTGCTGGCCCGTACTCCAAAAATGTTTTGGAGAAATACGCCCAGCAGCAACCATGCTTTCCGCGGGATTGGCAAATCCAAAAATGAAGATTGAAATCCAGGTCACAGCTTTGAAAAAATAGTTTTAAAACATTTGCTTTTTACTATGAACTCCGTGTAGTTGTTAAAAACTATAACCAACCCCCATATTAACAGCTCGAAGAAAACCGATTCCAACCCGAAACATCAGTCCATTTTCTTTTTGAATTCTATACCCTACAGTTACATCTGGCCAAATGAATGTTTCTGTTTGATTACCTTCTCGAGGGTCATCATCAATTATAGTAGTTTCTACATTCCAGGAAATACCAAGACCTATTTCAAAGTGTTTCTCGTTTCTTCCAGTAAGTCCGATGAAGCCCAAATTACCTACAACACCCTCAGTATTTGGACCAGGAGCAAATCCGGAGTTTAGTCCAAAATACCCCGCTTCAAGATTTAAATAATAATTTTTAAAAAAACCTTTATCTGGTCCCCAAATAAGACGATTATAAACTAAACTAGCAGAATTGTATAGCAGAAAACTCCCAACATTCGCATACACCGCATTTTTTGCAGCTGTATTATTTTCTAAAGATTGTGCTGTAATAGTACAATTCATTAAAAATATACATAGTAGAAGGACGTAGAATGATTTTTTCATGATCTATTTTTGTATAAAAAATTTATATTTATTAATTCTAAATAAATATAATAAAATTTCTAAAATATGAGGTAAGCCAAAAAACCAATTATTTATCAAAACAATTCAAATATTATTTTTAATTTAACAATACAAATTTTCATCCTTAGTTATGAAAAATCATCCGTAAATTTGTAGCGTCTAATAGCAAAAAATTAACAAAATATAATGCGCCATTTTGTTTAGTATTCAAGGAAGGTTATTCCACTTAACTAGTTGCTTTTAGGCCTTGTAAATAACTGAATTACATGATTAAAGAAAAAGAAGCTATTTGGACCAGTTGGAATGAGAACATCCAACACCCCTATAAGAAACTAGCTATTGTCCATACAGAAGAAGAACTACAAAAAGTAGTGACAGAAGCCGATAAAGTACGTTTCTACGGGAATAAACAATCCTCTGCAGATATCTGCGCGGGTGTTGCTACCCTCATAGATGTAAAGCAATACAACAAAATTCTTGGCTATGATGATTCAATGCGAGAGATTACCGTGCAGGCTGGTATCAGACTCCATGAGCTGATCCAGGCTGTAGAAGAAAAAAATTGGTGTATCCCTTGTCTGCCCGACATCAACACCGTGACCTTGGGCGGTGCTTTGGCTACGGGAACACATGGAACTTCAGGGAAAATTCTTGCCGATTATGTAGTTCAGTGTCGACTTATCCAAGCAGATGGGAGTATCGTTGTTGTCAAAGAAGGAACAGCATTACTAGACGCACTACGGGTCTCCATTGGTGTCTTAGGTGTTATTTCTACAGTCACTATAAGATGTGAGGAAACCTATACCTTGCACCTCAAAGAAGCACCAGAAAAAGATAGTGTCTGGCTACCAAAGATCAAAAGTGATCTAAAACGTTATGATTTTTTACGTATTCTATGGCTTCCACATACTGGTATGGGGTACGTCATTAGAGGAGAAAAAATTAATGAGGACGTCCTAGTTACAGAAAATATGGGGCCAGAATATCTGAAGCACCGTAGAAAAGCATCTAGAATACTGTACAAATACAGTCATAAGTTCCCGTGGGTTACTTATTTGGCCAATAATATTTTGTATCAAGCCTTTTTTAGAAGTAAAAAAGAACACAAAGGCAGTTTATACCAAGCCACCGTAACAAAATCTAGAGGCTCAACCTTAGAGCTTGCGGAATGGACGATTGGTTTGGATAAATTCCCACAGGTTTTTGCCGAATTAAAAACCGAAATCAATAGTTGGAAGAATAACGCTTACATTCATATCCCGATGGATATTCGTTTTATTTATAAAGATAAATCATGGTTGAGTTATGCGTATGAACAAGATACTGTAACTATGGGGTGTGTCTCTAGAAATGCCGCTACAGCTAATAGTTATGAGGCTTTTCATACCATAGAAAATATATTTATAAAATATGGAGGGAGACCACATTGGGGAAAGCGATTTAAAGCAAAAGATCAAGAGATGAATATACTATATCCTAAATGGAGTGCTTTTAAAAACTTGCGCAAAAAGATGGACCCTACCAATAAATTTCTGAATGATTATCTCACAAAACTCTTTAATGAAGTATGATACAACCCAAAGCAGTTTTATTTGATTTTGATGGCGTAGTCGTGGATAGTTTTGAAGCACATTATGGTGCCTGGAAACAAGCTTTTTTTGAACTGTTTCAAGAAGAGATCGCACCATTCCCAGCAGCAACACATGCAGGAAAATCTCCGATGGAAATTGCGGTCTATTTTTGTGATGTGATTGGAAAAAAGGAAGAAGCACATTCTTTATTCAAAGCCAAAGGAGCCGTATTACACGCCAACACAACCCCTCCGAAATTATTACCGGGCGTTAAAAAATTAACTCAATCCTTAAAACAACAAGATATTCCTTATGGTATCGCAAGTAATGCAACCAAAAAATTTATTGGTAATAGTATCAAACAATTAGCATTAGATTTCTCCGTATATTTCGGGGTTGAGGATTACAAATTACCCAAGCCAAACCCTGAACCCTATCAAATGCTTGCGAAAGCTTTGGGGATTAGCGAAACTCATTTTGATACTGTAATCGTTTTTGAAGATAGTATCACAGGAATAACTGCAGTAAAAAAAGCGGGAATGATTCCTGTAGGTATCCAAACACAACACCCTAAACATGTATTGAAAGCAGCAGGTTGCCACTATAGTTTCCCTACATTACTAGAAGCACATTCAATGTTTGAATAGCATTATTATGATGTCTGTCGCCCTTTGAGGCGCTTCTCAATCTTTTGTTTGATAACAGTAAGACGCTTCATCAAATCCATCACTTCGGCATCTTTGTCTTTTTTATAAATTTCATTCAGACTCAAAATCAACTCTTTTGCTTCTCTTGTAGCAATGATACGTTCATTTGTTGTCTTAAACGATGTTTTACGTTGTTCAAATTCCAGAGCTCTTTCTAGAATATCCATAGGCTTACTCCTTTATATAATTTTGTAATCTCATTATTTACTCGATGTACTAAAACACCGATGTGATATGTTGCAGTATTTGCAAACATATATTTTTTACATAGTTCGAAGATAAACAAATTGTTTAGCATCTACTATTATTGTGATAGCTTCTATCCTGCACATCGTTTTTTTGCTATATGTGTTGAATCAAATACTATTCACTATTCGGGTAATATATACTTTTTTTTTAATTAAGCATTCGTTGATGCTAATATTTCTTATCAAACAACGGCACTTTTGGCATATTATTAGAATGATTTCAAAAAAAATTCTAAATATATTTCTATATTATTACTCTAGGTTTCTCCAGGCATGAATCTTCCAAATCAAACTTATGATACACATCACCTTAGTGAATTATTCTTCTTATTATTATATCGTATAAAGTGTAATTGTTAATGAAATTTATAGCTCTTATATTCTTTACAACTATCATTAAAAAAAAAATTACACTTAGATCAAATCTACAAAATGTTTAACCTATAGCCTAAAAACTTAAACAAAAATTAACAATTGCTATTTATTTACTATAGTACTAAAGACAAAATAACTAATTACATGTGACAAATAATCGTATTTTTTTTCTTGATAAAATAGTAACTTTGATTAATATTGCTTTTGAAGTAGTTTAAACTTTATACATCACTATAAGTACGACTAACATCTGGCCAGAACCTAGTGATAAAACCTTCCTATAATTTAAACCGCTTTGTCATTAAACATTAACTAAACACAAAAAAACTATGCTATTTGTAGACACATCTGCTGTCAGTGCATCAAACATTGAGCTCTGGACACAAAAAGGAATTGATTTTGCCGTTTCTTATGGCCCAAAAATATTGGGCGCTATTGTTATTTGGATCATTGGGTCTTGGATCATCAAAAAATTAATGGGAGCTGTTGATAAATTAATGACCAAAAGGGATTATGACCTGAGCTTAAAAAAGTTTTTGACCAATATGCTCGGTTGGCTTTTCAAAATTGTATTAATTCTTGTTATTCTTGGAACGCTCGGTGTAGAAACCACTTCTTTTGCCGCTATCTTAGCTTCTGCAGGTCTTGCAGTAGGATTAGCATTACAAGGTTCTTTGGCTAATTTTGCTGGAGGGGTTCTTATTATGATTTTCAAACCTTTTAAAATTGGAGACTTGATCGAAGGTCAAGGTATTACTGGTGTGGTGAAAGAAATAGAAATCTTTACTACAAAATTATCTACGCCGGATAATAAGCTTGCTATTATTCCTAATGGTGTATTATCCAATGGAAATATCATCAATTACACCGAGCAAGGGCAATTGCGTGTTGATCTCAATATCGGTATTGGTTACGGTGACGATATCAAAAAAGCCAAAGACACTATTATGAAAGCGCTGAAGGATAATCCAAAAGTACTCGAGAACCCTGCTCCTACTGTAGCTGTAAGCGAACTAGGAGACAATGCTATTAATCTAGTAGTACGTCCTTTTGCCAATGTTGCAGATTATTGGGATGTATATTTTGGAGCTTTAGAGGATGCTAAAAATGCTTTGGATGCCGCTGGTGTATCTATTCCATACCCACAACGTGATGTACATATTCACAATGTGAAATAGTAGCTAGAAATAGCTATTAAATAAAAATCGAGTAACAATTATGTTTTGTTACTCGATTTTTTATATTCATGTACAACTCTATAATTAAACCCGCTTTATGCATTGGAACTTCGTAATGAAGCTTTGAGCTGTTGTAAATACTAACTTTTTCTTGATTTCTGCATAGCATCGCTATGGTGAAATTGAAAAAAGTAGTGAAACGGTAGTATTTGCAATAGATCACAGATGTAATAGATTTTCCAATGCATAAAGCGGGTTAAAAGTCGTTATGAAGAAAAAACTAGCTATCAGCCTTAAATGGTTAACAAGTA
>CAZYRG010000220.1:0-5522 GCA_964650425.1 uncultured Flavobacteriaceae bacterium | reverse complement strand
GTTAAAAAGCTTTGAACCAAACTTCCTTTCGGTTACCCAAAGACATCGCTACTGTATCTGTGGCATTAAGAAATGCTGTGTTTTTCTCTTTTAACTTTGGTTCAACTCCCAAATGAAAATGCTGATCTTCATTTTTCAAAGCAAAACCGATTCCACTTTTTCCAACAGGCTCATTAAATATATTATTGGGGCCCAAAATTTCGATATAATGCTTATACCCTCGAAGGTAACATTATGAAGCATTGGCATTTATAGGTGCAAAAAAAGGAAGCCTTTTGTCCAATGCTCCATACATAGTACGCCATTTTACATCCTTTGTGAACCGATCATAGGAGAGACTATTTAGGACAATGTATAATATGGTCCAATAACATGGTGGATACATACCTGTTGTTCAAAATAGGTATCTATTTTTTCTCTATCAATGAGCGAGGAGTCATACGTTTTATGCTGCCCATTGTTACATGAAATACCAACGGCCAGCAGAAAGTACCTAGTGATTTTATAAAACATCGTTAGTATTGTTTAAAATTGATCACACCGTTTTTTAATTTTATGCACCATTCATTGCATTTATAAAAATGGTTGCTGCAATACCAAAACCAGCCCCTGAAACAAATAAGTTCCATTTTAGGTGCTGACCTTTTATGATTTTGGTATAAAGCCATAAAACACTCATGAAAATTAACACAATAAACAGTTGCCCAACTTCGATCCCGATATTGAATACAAAGAGCGGCATAATGATGCTTCCACCAAATAACATTGCTTTGAAATTACTGGCAAACGCCAATCCATGAATCAACCCAAAAACCAAGGCGATTCCATATTTTACTTTAGTATCTGAAAACTTACCTTCTTTACCATAATTAACAATATTGGCTATTGCCGTAATCATTATGGTAAAGGGAATTAACATATCGATGATTTTGGAATTGGTAGGAATGATCTCTAATGCGCTTAGAATAAGGGTGCCACTGTGACCAATAGTAAATGCCGTAATAATGATCAACACTTGTTTCCATTGTTTTATGGTAAATGCCGCACACAAGGTCATAACAAATAATAGATGGTCATACGCATTAATATCCACGATGTGTTCCCATCCATTAATAAAAAAAGAACTAAAATTATCCATTAGTATATTATAAGTTTAAGGTTATGGGATTATTGTCAGAGGTAGTTTCATAATATTCCTCAGAGATTAGAGGTGGGATACGTACCGTAATTCTATTGGATTGCAAAAAATCGAACTCCTCAAAAAAGAGGGCGTTGTTAATGCTAATGACATCTCCTTTTTTAATCGGGATTACATCTTCAAAAAATTGAATGGCAAATACATTGTATTCGGTCATCACTTTGGATGCTTTATATTTTAATGGTAATTCCTTGTTATTAACCGTTAAGGTGTAGTATTTTTTAAAATAGTCCTCAATACCTTTCTTATCCTCTTCTGTCAAGGCTGATATATTAATATCTTTGGTCAATGTTCTGTTTATGCTATAGGTAAAGTCATCAATAAAGACTCTACATTCCATTCTTAATCCTTTTGTTTTTGGATTGTATTCCACCAATGAAGCTGTTAATTTAACAGGATGTGTATTTTTAAAGCCTGTAGAAAAACAGACCACAAATAGCAGTACTAGTATTTTATACGATTTTAGTTTCATTTTTATAAATTTTATTATTTACAAGGTATTGTTGTTGCCAACTTTTTAGCGGTAGTTTCTAGTATATCAGGAGTTGTGCTGTCCGGGTTATAGACCACAGATAAATTTTTAGAATTCAAATCCAAAATAGATTGTTGCACACCGATTTCATTTTGAAGTCCTTCTTCCAGTATTTTTTGACATTTTTTACATCCTGCTTTTGGAATAGGAATCACCAACGTGGCATCACCAATGCCCTGTATCAAAACGCGTTCTTCTTTTTTGATACGATTACACGCTATCGTTCCAAATAATAGGAGCGCTATTATAAGTGCTTTTTTCATAGTATTTCGATTTAATACAATTAATAAACTGAAAAATCAGGATATTTATTCATAAATATTGCTTTTTTGGGTAATTTAGATCTATCTGAAAAGTTTCCAAATAATTTCTAATAGTAATAGTAGTGTAATAGACTCTTTTAAACCATACTTCAAATATAATCTATTAATGCTGCTATTTTGAATAGTAAAACAAAAAAGAATAACTACAATTAGAGACTAAAATGCGGGAGGAGGTTTATTATAAACCGTTTTAGGTAAGGTTATACTGTATTGCGCAGTCTCATAACAAAAATTTGTTTTATATACAGGGAATTCTGTTACACTATTTCGTGTTATCGTTACAGTTGCATGATTATCAAAAGGGGTCAGTTCATTAGATACCGTAATGATATCACACAATTCACAATGCACTTCATGCTCATCGTCAAAAAAATGCGAAAAAACATGCACGTTGACCATTCTAAGCAATAGAAAAGTCGCTAATAAAAAAAGTGTGATTATATTTTTTAAAGCGTTTGTACGCATGGTCCAAATATAATAATTAATTACATGATCAAATCTTAAGATAGTTATAATAGTGCATTCTAGAAGGTATACGACAAGAATTTAGACAAGGTTTTTTGTTTATTTGTTTTGAAATACTATCAGAATTGATTTTAAATGCGGTAGCTGTAAGTTAATTTTGAGTTAAATAAAGTTAAATTTCCAGCAAAACCATCCCCCAGTTATCGCACTATATTCCTACAGGTATATTTTGTAAGATTTTTCTTATTAAACAACCATTTGTACACCGTCTTTACTAAAGCAACTTTGTTGCAATTAAATTTAATTTTCAGACTAAAGTTCTTGTTAATTTTTGTTATTTATCCATTGTTAATGCGGTTTAACCTCCTTTTTATTCATCATTGAATGCCTAAATTAGCAGTCTAACTCAAATTAAATTAATTTTATGAAAAATTGTAACAGAAAACCATTAGTAACCCTTGGAAAAATAGCGTTATGTACGTTATTTAGTACACTAGTATTCACTTCATGTCAGGACGATCCTGCTTCGGATAGTGGGACCGATATAGACACCGTTGATTTACCCAGCACTGAGGGCAATATTATCCCAGGCCAGTATATTGTGGTCTTTAAAAACGAAAATATTGAACCAGCGTCAAAGGCCTTGGCTGCAAAATCATTCCCTGATAGAGGCGCAAAGGCAAAAGCTACGAGAGATCATTCTCAAATAGCTATGAAAAAGATGAATACAATTTTATCTCAAAACGGAATTTCGGAATCCAATGTTCTTTTGTCTTACACTACCAAAATGTCTGGATTAGCTCTTACATTAAGTAATAGTGAATACCAAAAACTTGCAAATGATCCCAATGTAGCGGCAATCGAATTTGATACGGCTATTGAGTTTCCAAAACATGAAGTAGAACAAGTCGATACAGATGGTTTAGGACAAAAGATGGCACAACAAACCCCTTGTGGTATCTCTAATGCAGGTGGAGCAGTAAACGGTTCTGGAAAAGATCAGTGGATTTGGGTAATCGATAGTGGAATCGATTTGGATCACCCAGATTTGAATGTAGTAACAAATTCAGATTATGCTAGATCTTTTGTAGGAGGTTCACCAGATGATTGTAATGGTCATGGTACACACGTTGCGGGTACTGCTGCAGCTATAAACAACAATATTGGAGTGGTAGGAGTTTCTGCAGGAGCACCAGTAGTACCAGTAAGAGTTTTTGGTTGTAATGGTAGTAGTGCTACATCAACTATCTTAGCTGGGATTAATCATGTCGGACGAAATGATATTCCTGGAGATGTTGTAAACTTAAGCTTAGGAGGTTTTGGTGGTTCTAGATGCTCTACCACTTCTGCCTATATCAATTCATTAATATCTATGGGTAACTCTGGTACTTTTGTATCTATTGCTGCTGGTAATAGTAGTGCAAATGCCGCTAGTTATGATCCTGCTTGTATAAACGGAACGAATATTTTTACGGTTGCTTCTATGACTTGTAATGGTGGTTTTTCATCTTTTTCGAATTTTAATATGAATCCGATCGATGTTATTGCAACAGGTAGTAGTGTAAGAAGTACCTATTTAAGAGGAGGATATGCTACATTGAGTGGTACCTCAATGGCAGCACCACACATAGCAGGAATAATGCATGCTCGTGGAGGAGCGCCTAGAGGATCTGGTTCTGTAAACTTTAGAGGAGAAAGTTATCCAATCGGTGTAAGATAAAGAAATAGAGTTTCATTTTATCTACATAAGATTGAATAGTTGGTTCAGAAACCACTTGTTGGAGAACAAGTGGTTTCCTTTTTATTTACACTTATTACATATGCCTATGACTAAAAACTGTGTCTCTTGGATAGTAAAGTCTTCTAGGGTTGGTATACGGATCGTATTTGGTAAACATCTCACTTCTTTACATTCCTGGCATTCAAAGTGGATATGATTATGGATATTATGAGATACCCCACAATCATTGCCAAGTGCATAATGTGCCTTTCCATTTTTGTCGGTCACAAAATGCACCTCCCCTTTTTCCAAAAAACGTTCTAATATTCTGTAAATAGTTGTTTTGTTAACTTTTACAGGCATGGAAGACATAATATCTTCAGCGGTCAAGGTATGTGTCGTTTTGGATAAAATCTCTTTTACAAGATTTTGTTTTTCTGTATTTCTACTTTTTTTGATGGCCATAAAATCAAATTCCAATTAAATATGCGGTCAATATACAACGCTTCAAGACAATATTTTTACACCAATCCGTTTTTATAAAACAATCATCTAAACTTTTTTATTTATATTAAACGAGAAAAGTGCCAATGAATTCGCAACAAAAGTACTAATAATTAATTTTTTTGAATCATGAAAATACTTGTAAAACTAACAATCGTCGCATTAGCAACCATGTATGTTTCCTGTAAACAAAATCCTGCAGAGACGCCTGAACATAAAGCGATGGTAGAAGAGCATACCGCGATGGAAACTGCTCATGAAGCCATGGCAAAAGAACATAGTACCATGAAAGATGATCACCAGCAAATGGTACAAGCTCATAAAGCCTTGGAAAATGACTCTCTCCATTTAATAATGGAGAAAAATCATACATCTTTATTAGCAAAACATGGTCAACTCATTGCGAATCATGATGCATTGATGACAAAACATGGCGAATTAGAAGCAAAACATGCCTCTGGAGAGATGAGCCTAGAACGAATGACTGCGGAGCACAAGGCGATGAAGGCAGAGCATGAAAATATGGAGCAAGAACACAAAAAGATCAGTGCCGAGCACAAACGTATTACCGAAGAAGATCAAAAAATGATACAAGAAGATAAAGAAGCGGCAGCTTCTGACCAAAAAAGTGAAAAGTAATAAGTTCTTTTTTGATTACAAACTACTTTTTGAAGCTAAAATATTATTTTATAATATTTTAGCTTTTTTGTTTATAATATATCATACAGGCATTCTACCAGTCTAAACAAGAAAATCTACATTTTTTAATTCTATTTTTAT
>CAZYRG010000219.1:2014-5530 GCA_964650425.1 uncultured Flavobacteriaceae bacterium | reverse complement strand
TAATAATCAACTGTATTTTATTACAAAAATCCAGTGAAGTTAGCTTCACTGGATTTTTATATTGCATTAGTTAACCTTCTGCTTAGAGGCATGATTAACTGATTTTATGCTAAATATACATTTTTTATCAAATTTTACGTTCTAGTAGTGTAAGGAAAACAGCTTAGAATTGACTAATGCTTTTCCAACTTAAAAAACAAATAACTAAAAAACACAATCATGAAAACTGTATTATCTACATTACTAGTACTATTTATTGTACAATCCATTATAGGGCAATGCTCAAAGAGTGGTTCTTTTATTGCTGTAGCGGACCCAATGGATTATCCAATTAGTGGCATAGCATCTTTGGATTTCCTTCAAGACGGTAGTAAAAAAGTCAATTTTGATACGTTTGAGACCGTCCAGGGTGTTGTTTTACATACATTCTTATCTGTAGATGAAAATTATGATCCGAGTATTGATTTACAAATTTCAATCAGAGAGTTATATGTAGATGAAGATAATAATATTAAAGGAACTCTTGGAGACCCTATATCTGGACCAAGAACTTTCGAAGTACCAAGTGAAGTAGAATTTGATACATACAATTACGTAATTGTGTACTGTGTTTCTGCTAATGAGCTGTGGGGTAGAGCAGAATTAGTAAACCCTACTGGAGCTGGATGTAACTCTTTGGCAAACGACACATTCACCTCAGAAGAATTATCTATTTTTCCTAATCCTGTAAACGAGCAACTCAACATTCAACTAAAAAGTTTGGATGCAGCGAGTTTTAAAATTTTTGGTCTTAATGGGCAATTGATACAAACAGTATCAAAAACGAACACAACAAACTCACAAATTGATGTGTCAAGTTTGAAAACTGGCTTATATTTGTTAGAAATAACAAGCAAGAATAAAACTGGCTATTATAGGCTGGCAAGGAATTAATACCATACATGATAAAATATATAGAAGAAACCGCAGCGTACCTGCAAGACAAAGGATTCGAAAAACCTGAAATTGGCATTATCCTAGGAACAGGATTAGGACAATTATTAGATGAACTAGAAATCCTAACAGAAGTTAGTTATAACCACATTCCGAATTTCCCTACAGCAACGGTAGAGTTCCATAAAGGTAAAATGCTCTATGGAAACCTAGAAGGAAAGAAAGTGATCGTCATGCAGGGGCGTTTTCATTTATACGAAGGCTACACCCTACAAGATGTTACCTATCCTGTACGTATAATGAAGCATTTAGGCATCAAAACCTTATTGGTTTCTAATGCTTCGGGAGCTATTAATCTTGACTTTAATAAAGGAGAACTCATGCTTATTGATGATCACATCAATTTGCAAGGTGGCTCTCCTTTGGCTTTTAAAGGCGTTGAAAAAATGGGCTCACGTTTCACCGATATGAGTGCACCTTATGATGCCAAAATCAACGCTAAAATCAGGGAGATTGCAGCCGAAAAAGGCATCAAATTACATCAGGGAGTCTATGCATCGGTCGTAGGTCCACAGTTAGAAACCCGAGCAGAATACCGTTATCTCAAAATTATTGGAGCTGATGCGGTCGGGATGAGTACGGTGCCAGAAATCATTGTCGCCAATCATTTATCACTACCTGTTGCGGCGGTGTCTGTGCTCACAGATGAGTGTGATCCAAACCACTTAAAACCTGTAGATATTGAAGAAATTATCGCAATGGCCGCCAAAGCAGAACCAGATATGATTATCTTATTTAAGGAATTGATTAAAAGTCTTTGAAAGTAAGAGATGCACATTACGACGAAGTGAAAGCATTGTGCAAATTTCTTCCTTGAGAACCTGTTTGTCGAGGGAGGAAAACCAAAGGCATTTTTTGTTTAGTTAAAGAATAATGTCACCCCAAGCGCCAGTAAAGAGGGTGATGATAGTAATAATTTTAGAGTTGTATTCGGATCTCGACTGGCGCTCGATCTGACATAGGAAATGAATAAAAACCTTTGATGTAATAAAATCAAAGGCTAGGGAGGTAAAAAGAGTTTGAAAAGAGTATAAATCCTCAAGTCTGATTTCTAATACCTAAAACCTAATACCCAAACCCAGAAACCCAAAGTAAAATGAGTTATTTAGATACCACAGTAGATGTTTATAGAGATGCAGCCCTAACACCAGATATAGGTTTGTGTTGCACTACGAATCCCATATGGCAATTACCAGGTTTGTCCATTCCCAAAATCATGCAAGAAATGAATTACGGATGTGGGAGTACCGTCAACGCGCAGGACTTAGTCAATAGTCCCAAAGTACTTTATGTAGGCGTTGGTGGCGGAATGGAGTTATTACAATTCGCTTATTTTTCACGTCAAAAAGGCGGTGTGATTGGTGTAGATGTAGTGGACGAAATGTTGGAAGCTTCTAGAAAAAATTTCTTGGAAGCCGAAGCAGAAAATGATTGGTTCAAAAGCGAATTTGTAGATCTTGTTAAAGGAGATGCACTCAATCTTGCTATACCAGATGAAAGTATCGATGTTGCTGCGCAAAATTGTCTGTTTAATATTTTTAAAGCAGATGATCTCAAAAAAGCTATTGAAGAAATGTATCGGGTGTTAAAACCGCATGGAAGATTGGTGATGAGTGACCCTACTTGTGAGCAACCCATGAATGAAGGTTTGCGCAATGATGATCGTCTTAGAGCCTTGTGTCTTAGTGGGAGTCTTCCGATTGCGGAATATGTGAAAGCGCTGACCGATGTTGGTTTTGGTACTATCGAAATCAGAGCACGTAAGCCCTACAGAATTTTGGACCCTAAAAATTATGATACCGAAGAACTGATTTATATCGAATCCATTGAAGTGGCTGCGATCAAAGATCCAATGCCAGAGGATGGCCCTTGTATTTTTACTGGAAAAGCAGCGATCTACTATGGAGATCAGGATTATTTTGATGATGACAAAGGGCATGTCTTGCTCAAAAACCAACCCTTAGCGATTTGTGACAAAACTGCTGCAGCTATTGCTAGTTTAGGAAGAGATGATATCTATATTAGTGAATCTACTTGGCATTATGATGGAGGTGGTTGCTGTTAAAATACTTTTGCGCTTTGTGCTATTTGTATAATAAGGTTATATTGAAGTACATTTGATACTTTTCTAAAAAGAAGAGAATTTAAATCTAATAGTATATATCAACTAGAATTAATTATGAATCGCAGAGATTGGCATACATATTGGACTAATTTGGATATGAAAAAGTTTTTTATCCCTTTAGCTTGCATACTTATCGTTGCCTGTGGAAATTCGCAAGAAACAGACAAAAAAAACACTGATAACAAAGAAGTCGTAATCAAAAAACAAGATTCGATCAAAACCATAGTCCAAAAAAAATTGGATACTGTCGTAAAGAACAAAGTTGTTGATACAAGCAACGCGGTAAAAACCATGGGAAAATTGATTGCCACTGACCCACTCATTACGAAGGTTCCTGAGGCTGAAAAAAAACTTGATTCAGTCAAAGCTACAAAACCGATGAAAAAAGCGGCGCCGCC
>CAZYRG010000219.1:0-1914 GCA_964650425.1 uncultured Flavobacteriaceae bacterium | reverse complement strand
GCTTATTGGATGAATGCTTATAATGCCTTTACCATTAAATTGATTGTAAATAATTATCCTATTAAAAGTATTAAGGATATTCCAAAACCTTGGGACTTACGTTTTTTTCAAATTGGAAAAAAGTGGTATAATCTTAATGAGATCGAACATCAGATTTTGCGTAAAATGGGTGATCCTAGAATCCATTTTGGGATTAATTGCGCTTCTTTTTCTTGTCCACCAATATTAAACAAAGCATTTACAGCTGCCAATGTAGATAAAGAACTTGAAAAGCTTGCAATAGCCTTTGTTAATGATACCAAACGGAATGAAATCAATGCAAATAGTATCAAATTATCCAAAATCTTTCAATGGTTTGGAAAAGATTTCAAAAATAATGGTTCTTTGATCGACTTCTTGAATCAATATGCTGATATAGAAATTAATGCGGATGCCAAAAAGAGTTTCTTGGACTATAACTGGAATTTGAACGAATAATAGTATTTTCGCATTTATGAACTGTTTTAAATAACATACTTTCTGAAAATTTCTATTATAATTCCTGTTTATAATGAAGCAGCCACTATCGGCAAATTGCTTTTACATTTGGATACCGTAGCCCAAGGAAATCTTGTTAAAGAAATTCTAGTTGTAGACGGTCAAAGCACAGATGACGTTGCAACGGCACTTACACAATATCCTACTGTAACGCATCTAATTTCGGAAAAAGGACGTGCCAAACAAATGAATTTTGGAGCATCAAAAGCAACTGGAGAAATTCTTTATTTCTTACATGCTGATTCTTTTCCTCCAAAAAAATTTGACCAACATATTCACAACGCTATTACCAAAGGGCACAAGGCGGGTTGCTTTCGGATGCGCTTCGATAGTTATCATTGGTGGTTACTCATTATGAGTTTTTTTACGCAATTCAACAGTAAGCGATGTCGTGGTGGTGATCAATCCCTTTTTATTACTAAGACGCTGTTCGAACAATTAGAAGGCTATAATGAACAATACATTATTTACGAAGACAACAAATTCATCAAAAAACTCTATGCCATCAAGGAATTTACGGTACTCCAATACTGGCTCACTTCCTCTGCCCGACTATACAGAAAATATGGCGTTTGGAAATTACAATACCATTTCTTGAAGATCCATTATATGAGTGCAAAAGGAGCTACTGCCGATGAGCTTTATGATTACTACAAGAAAATCATTTCGTAAATTGGCCTTACGCAATCCTTGAGACTTTTACTATGCAAATCATCCCTTTTGATCCAAAATATACCAAAGATTTTGCTGCACTTAATGTCGAATGGCTCGAAAAGTATTTTGCCGTAGAACCCCATGACGCTGAATTACTAGAACAATGCCAAGAAACCATTATTGACAAGGGTGGTTACATTTTTTTTGGTCAAATTGATGATGAAATCGTAGGTGCTTTTGCCCTTATTAAAATTGATAGCACTACCTATGAATTGGGAAAAATGGCCGTAACTCCAAAATATCAAGGTCAGCGATTAGGTCAACAATTAATGGAACATTGTATGGATTTGGCCAAAAGTCAAGGTTGGAAAAAACTCGTTTTATACTCAAGTAGGCGACTGCCAAATGCCTTGCATATCTATCGCAAATATGGATTCCAGGAAGTAGTTTTAGAAAAAAACTCCCCATATCAACGTAGTGATATTAAAATGGAAGCACGACTACTTTAACGTGAGTTCGATCTAATGACCGATTTAAATTAATAATTTACAGGCAATTATGATTTTGACTATCAAATAACATCCTCACCCAGCCTCTCCTTCAAAGGAGAGGAGCTAAAAGTCCCTCTTTGAAGAGGGATTTAGGGAGATGTTATCAACTTCAAAAATTTAATAACCTGATTTTATTATTGTTAATTAAATCTTTTATCCCGAACTCACGTTA
>CAZYRG010000218.1:0-5568 GCA_964650425.1 uncultured Flavobacteriaceae bacterium | reverse complement strand
TTAAAGCTCAGAAGCTGAAATTCGATTAGATGAGGCATTTTTTGAAATTCATAGGAGTTTATCCTGAGCAAGGTCGAAAGACTACGGATAAGAAAAAGTGCTATGACTGAAATGTGGGACAATGAAATTATCACTTAATTTTTTTGTATTTTTCCCAATAAACTTCGCGATAAATTAGTTATAGCATAAACACAAACATAACTATGAAATTTTTTTTGACATTCTTTTTCGCAATCGCATTGAGTAGTTGTAAAGCGCAAGATGCTGACACTTCAACTACAATAGATGCGCAAGATCCTATCGCGGTAAAAATTGGAGAGAGAACCACTTTTGAAACACAAAACATTCGATTTGATTCCGTGGTTGATGATTCTCGTTGTCCAGAAGGCACGCAATGTATCTGGGCCGGTGAGGCAAAAGTAACGATCGCGATACTAGAAAATGAGGAAGAGCGGGCACAAGAACTTGTTTTTGGAGCGGATGGTATTAATGAAACGAATCCTCAATTACTGTATACTATAGGAACAACAGAAATACAGGCCATTGGATTAGAACCCTATCCTAAAGAAGGTGCTACAATCCAATCATCAGACTATCAAATTATATTAAAAAAGGTTAATAAATAGTCCTTGTTTTGTGAGCCCTTCCAAATTTCACGTTCTTTGGGTTAAAAATTAAATCTTGCTTTCTAAAACCGTTCGGGCACATCTTGCATTAGCAGCTCTCAATATCATGTATGGGATGAATTATTTGGTGGCCAAAGGGTTAATGCCAGATAAGATTGCACCTTCTGGACTAGCAATGCTCCGTGTGGGTGGAGCAGCGTTCTTTTTTATGGTGATCAAGACCTTTATTAAAGAAAAGATCGATAAAAAAGATTGGCCACGGCTTATTATATGTGGTATTCTTGGATTAGGGATAAATCCGTTATGCTCCATGAACGGGTTGAACCTTACATCTCCTGTCGATGCTTCGGTGATTATGACGGCGACCCCTTTGCTGACCCTTGTTTTTAGTTACTTTATTCTTAAAGAACCACTGACAAAAAAACGATTATCAGGAATTTTCTTAGGAGCTTTGGGTGCAGTGCTTTTGATTTATTTGGGTGGGAAAAATAGTAGCAGTGGGGCTTCCTTATTGGGAAATATTGTGGTGAGCGGTAGTGCTACGTCTTTTGCTCTGTATTTGGTATTGGTAAAGCCACTGATGCAAAAATATCATGTTTTCACCATTATTAGCTGGGTCTTTTTGTTCGGATTTATCTTTGCTTTTCCTTTTGGTATTGGACAGTTGTTAGAAACCGATTTTAATGCTTTTGAAACACAGAATTGGGTGGCACTTGTTTATACGGTACTATTCCCGACCTTATTGGCAAATCTTCTAAATGTTTTTGCGCTGCAATATGTACGACCTGCTACTTCTGGAAGTTATATTTATGTACAACCCGTAATTGCTATGGTGTTGGTCGCATTGATGGCGTATTTTGTAGCAAATAGTTATCAGGGTGAAATTACCGTGGCTAAATTAGGCTGTAGTGCATTGGTTTTTGTTGGCGTGTATTTGATTAGCGCTAGAAGTGGGGTGCGATAGAAAATAGCGAATAGAAAAGAGATAAAAGATAAATGTACGTTGAATTATTCCGATTTCTAATTTCGTTTTTCTATTTTTAGTTAATGACACCCACAATTATCACCGCCGCAGGATTTGGTTCCTTTTTTTGAAGCTTTGGATGGTTTCCAGAAGAATTTTTTGATCAAAAAAGCCACTGCTCCTAAGAAGATGATGAGTACTGCTATATTTTGTAAAAGGTTGTTCATTGTTTTAATTGTATTCTTTCTTTTGCGTCAGGGATTGTAGTGGAAATCCCATAGTCGCGATAGCGCTATGGAATTGTAGGGAAAAGCCCGCCCGGACGTCCAAAATATTTTTGATACTATTGACGTAGTACAAAAATACGATTTTTTAGGCTAATTATTTTAATACTTGAAAGGCTATAAGCGCAACTGCATAGGCAAAACCTGACATAAACATGAGTTGCAATAAGGGCCATTTCCAACTATTGGTTTCTTTTTTGACAATGGCGATGGTACTCATGCATTGCATCGCAAAGGCATAAAATAATAAAAGCGAAATCCCGCTTGCCAAATTGAACAAAGGCCCTCCTGATACCGGATTGATTTCACTTTTCATCCGGTTGCGAATCGTTTCTTCTTCTTCGCTGCCGACACTGTAAATAGTGGCTAAGGTACCAACAAATATCTCTCTGGCAGCAAAGGAACTAATGATGGCGATTCCGATTTTCCAATCATAGCCCAATGGTGCTACTAGGGGTTCTATCGCTTTGCCCAGATACCCAACATAAGAATGTTCTAATTTTTGAGAAGCGATAGCCGTGGTTAGCGCTTCTCCTTGTAGTTCTGGTTGTTCTTGTTGTACAATGTCCGCTGCCTTATTAAAGCGATCTCCAGATCCATTGCTAGCTAATACCCATAGAACTATAGAAATGGCCAAAATGATCTTACCAGCACCGAAGACAAAAGCCTTGGTTTTTTCGATAATATTGATGGCTACATTTTTGAACATAGGAAGTTTGTAATTCGGCATTTCGACTACAAAAAAGGTCTTGGATTGGATTTTTAGAACACTATTCAGTAGCCATGCAGAACCAATGGCTACTATAAAGCCTAATAGATAGAGTGACATCAATGTCAGTCCTTGATAATTAAAAATCAGTCCAACGCGCTCATCAGGAATTACTAATCCTATGATGATCAAATACACCGGTAGACGTGCCGAGCAAGTAGTAAATGGCACCACCAAAATGGTAATGAGACGTTCTTTCCAACTTTCGATATTACGAGTAGCCATTACGGCTGGGATAGCACAAGCAGTACCAGAGATAAGTGGAACAATACTCTTGCCACTAAGGCCAAAGCGTCGCATCACGCGATCCATCAAAAATACTACGCGACTCATATATCCCGTTTCTTCGAGAATAGAGATAAATAGAAATAAAAAGGCGATTTGCGGAATAAAAATAACGATGCCGCCTAATCCAGGAATGATACCTTCTGCCAACAAGTTGGTCAGTGCTCCTGATGGTAAGTTGTTTTTGGTAAATTCACTAAGAAAGGCAAATGCTTCATCGATTAAATCCATCGGATACCCAGACCAGTCATAAATGGCTTGAAAAATTAAGGTAAGGATGGCAAAAAAGATGATATACCCCCATACTTTATGTGTCAGTATGCGATCCAAAGAACTTCGCAATCCTTTTGCAGCGTTCTGATCTACCACTAAGGTTTCTTTCAGTGTTTCGTTAATAAACTGATAGCGTTTTATGGTTTCTTTTTGTTGTAATCGCTTCAGATCACTTTTGGATTTTGTCTGAAAATCGGTGGTATCGGGTACTCCTTTTCGAGCTACTTTGCCAAAATTGACATCTTGAGTTATGACCAACCACAATTTATACAGGGATTGCTCTGGGAATGCTTTTTGTAAACGGCCAAAATAAGTTTCATCAAAACTGAAAGCATCGACACATCTTTCTGCAGGCAGTTTTTTGTAGTCAATTATCAATTCCTTGAGTTGGTCAATTCCTTGGTTTTTCCGAGCACTGACCAATGCAATTTTCGTTTTCAATCGTGCTTCTAATTGCGGAATGTCTATCGAAATTCCTCGGCGTTGCATACGATCCGCCATATTGATGACTAATATCGTAGGGATTTCTAAATCTTTGATTTGCGTATAAAGGAGTAGATTTCTCTTAAGATTCTCTACATCACTTACTACGACAGCAACATCAGGATAATCTTTGTCATTTTTGTTAGACAACACTTCGATGGCTACATTCTCATCTAGCGAAGAGGCATTAAGACTATAAGTTCCTGGGAGGTCTAAGATATGGGCTTTGATACCGCGAGGCAGTTTACAAACTCCTTGTTTTTTTTCTACTGTAATCCCTGGATAATTCCCTACCTGTTGATTTAGTCCCGTAAGGAGGTTAAAAACAGAGGTTTTTCCGGTATTGGGGTTTCCAATAAGAGCTACATTGATTTGTTTGGCCATAGAAATACGTTAAGCTATAAGACGAGTTACAGCATTTGGACTTCAATCTGTGCGGCAGTTTCTTTACGAATGGCCAAATGACTTCCATTAATATTAAGATACATCGGACACTCAAAAGGTGCGGTTTGTAACAACTCAACTTCATTTCCAGGCAAGCAACCCATTTCTAGCAGTTTGAGAGGAATCATATCGGTAGCAATGGTTTTAATCAATGCTTTTTGCCCTCTTTTCAGCTCCGCAAGTGTCATTATATTCTTATTTAGATTAAATCCAGACAAAAGTACTGTAAAAAAATTGGGTATGGAAATATCGGTTGAGAAAAGTATGATTTTAGGAGCGGGAAGTCAGAAGACGGGAGACCGAAGTTAGAAGTTTTCACTATGTGTATGTGCACTTCCTTGTTGACCGTTTTTAGTTATTAATTTCATTAAAATTTACTATTTTTTAATTTGGACATCTTCCTCTCACCCAGAACTACCGTTATGTCGTCTTTATCAAGGAGGGAAACTTGTATCCCCTTGAGGGGATAATAGGGGTGTTCTTCATAATATGTCCTTTCCACTTCTAACTATTCATCCTTTAAGATTTCGATATCTACCAGGAGTTTTTCGATCGCTTGGGGGTTGGTCCCGTCATAGAAGCCGCGGATTTGTTTTTTCTTGTCCACGAGAACAAAATTTTCGGTGTGTATCATGTCATATGGTCCTCCGTCTCCATTGGATTTAGCAACGAGATAAGATTTTCTAGCCAAATCATATAAAGCCTTTTTATCTCCAGTGACTAAGTTCCATTTGCTATCATCAACGCCTTTTTCTACCGCATATTTTTTGAGCTGTGGTACGCTGTCTGCTGTAGGCAAAACGGTGTGAGAAATCAGGAGCACGTCTTGATCTTCTTTTAATTTTTCTTGGATCTCTACCATATGGCCTGTCATAATAGGACAGATCGTTTGGCAAGTGGTAAAGAAAAAATCGGCTACATAGATTTTGTCTTTGTAGTCCTTCTGGGTGATTGTTTTTCCATTTTGATTTTGTAACTGAAAATCGGCTATCTTATGATATTGTCGGACTTCTTGTACGGTACTATCCATCAAAACTGTATCGACATACTCCGGAGTATAAATGGGGAGTACAACTTTTGGTTTTAGAATGCTATAAATGATTGAAATGATAATCACCGATAGTACGGCTAGTACAATCGCGAAGAATTTGTATTTGGCAAAAAACTGTAACATAGAGGTCTTACATTTACTATAAAAATACGATGTTTGAAATAGAGATTCCTCAATTTATGCTAAAAAAACGGAAAATAGGGCGCCGTAAATCTCTTTTCTTTTTATATACTCTTTGAAAAGGTTACTTTTGCGGGACAAAATTTTGAAAACAATCGCATGAGTCCGTTTCTTATAAAAGCATTACAATTCTTTTTAAGCTTATCCTTTCTTATTGTCCTACACGAGTTGGGGCACTTTATCCCAGCTAAACTTTTTAAAACCCGAGT
>CAZYRG010000217.1:0-5598 GCA_964650425.1 uncultured Flavobacteriaceae bacterium | reverse complement strand
TATTAAAATAAAATAACATTGGGCTTTACATATTATTCTTTCTGGAGATACACTTCATATATCATATTTTATCAAGATATGATTTACTAACATACTTATACTAGAAATACAAAGTCAGAAAAAAATTGATATCAATTTGTAGATCATCCTATTCCCTCTAATAAAAATATCCACTATAAAAAATCTAAAAAAAAACATCCCATTCTCCTTTGAAAATCCAAAAATCATATTATATTTGTCGGCTTTTTCGGTAAATATTTGTCGAAATAATCGACAAAAAAACCAAATGCCTTGGTGAGCTAAAGATAAATATACATCAAGGTAGAAAGAGACAGTAAGGTAAGCATTTGCATATAGGGTGAAATTCCACCCCCTAACCCCCCCCAGCGGGGGAAATTGTTCTGTGGCTTGTTCATGGGATTATAATGTATTGGAATAAGTATGCTTTGATTACTCTTTGAAAAAGCACAAAATTAAGTATGGCACTCTAGAAACTGCAATTTGCGGACTAGCAATCCTATGCCTTTACCGAAGTAAATTGATAAGATAACAACACACCATGAAAACCAAACACCATAAAACCAAACACCGCAATAAACACAACACACTAGCACACCAAACATTTCCCCCGCTGGCGGGGGCCAGGGGGTGGAAAAAACATTAGGCCTCGCAGCCGCGGCCCTGCGATTAGCGCAGGGTTCTCTCGCTATATTTAACTGCTGTTAAATATTGGAAACGCTCTTTCATCCCGCTGGCGGGGGCCAGGGAGTGGAAAAACATTAGATCTCGCAGCCGCAGCCCTGCGATTTGTGCAGGGTTCACTCGCTGACGAGATGAAGGAAATGGAAAACAAACTAATAAGAAAACAACATACCATGAAAACCAAACAACACAAAAAACACACCATGAAAACCAAACAACACAAAAAACACACCAAACATTTCCCTCGCTTGAGGGAGCTAGGGGATGGAAAAACATTAGGTCTTGCAGCCGCGGCCCTGCGATTAGCGCAGGGTTCTCTCGCTATATTTAACTGCCGTAAAATATTAGAAACGCTCTTTCATACCACTGACGGGGCCAGGGGGCGGAAAAACAGACTGATAAGATATCAACACACCACGAAAACACATTTTTGAAACACAAAACAAGAAACAAAACAAGAAAGCACACATAACAAACCAATCTCACACTAACATCAAGAGATGAAACAAACACACCATGAAAACACCATTTTTTTGAAACAGTACACAAGCACAAACAACTAAAATTATCGATTATGTTTCTTAATAACCATACCTATTACTCCCTTCGCTACGGCACACTATCTGCGGAGGAACTTGTCCTTTGGGCGAAAGCCCAAAACCTTAAAACGCTTGTCTTAACCGACATAAACAATACCTCTACCATCTATCAATTCGTTCTCGCTTGTAGAAAACATGAAATCAAACCCATCATTGGGATAGAATTTCGACATGAAAACAAATACTACTACACCGCTATCGCTAAAAATCGCGAGGGCTTTCGTGAACTCTGTGCACTCCTCACAAAATGCTCTCTTGAAAACAAAACCCTTTCGCGCGTAGCTCCCGAATTCAAAAACTGTTACGTCATCTATCGACATTTACCAAAACCACCTTCAGAACTCCTTGAGCACGAATACGTCGGCGTTCGTCCCCAAGAAGTGAATCGACTTTTTCGCTCCGACTTCCTCACCTACAAAAATAAATTAGTCGTATTTAACCCTATCGTATTCATGGATAAGAAATCATATATGGTTCATAAAATCCTTCGGTCGATTGACCTGAATATCATGATCTCCCAACTCAAAAAAGAAGACATCGCTTCTGTTTATGACCTCCCGATGGAAGTCGAAAAAATAGAAGAAACTTTCGAGCAATATCCAGAAATCATAGAAAACACCAAGATGATTTTGGACACGTGTATCGTGGAAATGGAAAACAGTTTTTTGAACAATAGGAGAAGCTTTACGGGGGACTTTGACGACGACCGAAAGTTGCTTACGAAGCTCGCAGTCCAAGGGTGCAAACGCCGCTTTGGGGACACCCATAAAAAAGCGATGGAACGGACAATGAATGAACTAAAAGTGATTTTTGAGCTAGGGTTTTGCGCCTATTTCCTCATCACCTGGGACATTATTCGCTATGCGCACAGTGTTGGCTATTACCATGTGGGAAGAGGAAGTGGCGCGAATTCTATCGTCGCATATAATCTGTATATCACCGATGTAGATCCGCTGGAGCTCGACCTATATTTTGAGCGATTCATCAACCCGCACAGAAGTTCTCCGCCTGATTTTGATATAGATTTTTCGTGGAATGAACGGGATGATGTGACTGACTATATCTTCAAGCGTTATGGTAAAGAACACACGGCTCTTCTCGCTACTTATAACACCTTCAAAGGGAAATCGATCATAAGAGAACTAGGCAAAGTATTCGGCCTCCAAAAAGCGGACATCGACACCATCGTCGCTTATCCGCTCGACAAAAAACGCCATCATCCTTTTGGGGAAAAAATCTTTTACTACGGCGCATTTATAGAGAATTTTCCGAACTACTTGTCCATTCATGCAGGAGGTATCCTTATCAGTAAAGAACCATTGAATTATTACACGGCTCTGCAAATGATGCCTAAGGGTTTTCCTATCGTTCACTTCGATATGTATGGAGCCGAAGACCTTGAGTTTCACAAATATGATGTACTGAGTCAGCGTGGTCTGGGACATATAAAAGATGCGGTACGCATGATAAAAGAGAATCAGGGAAAAGCCGTAGACGTGCGTAACGTTCCAAAAATAAAAGCCGATCCAAAAGTACGTGAACTACTGAAGTCTGGGCATTGTATAGGGTGTTTCTATATAGAATCGCCTGCGATGCGCGGGCTTCTTTCAAAACTGCGTTGTGACAACTATGTACAACTCGTCGCTGCCAGTTCTATAATTCGTCCAGGCGTGGCGAAAAGTGGCATGATGCGGGAATATATCAAGCGAACACATAGCCCATATGAGATAAAATATTTACATCCTGTTTTCGAGAAAAACCTAGGCGAGACTTATGGCGTCATGGTGTATCAAGAAGATGTGATGAAAATTGTACATCACTTTGCCGGACTTGCACTAGATGAATCAGATGTTCTGCGTAGGATTATGACGGGCAAGAAAAAGAATTCGGACACCTTCTATCGCTTACATCAAAAGTTTTTTCAAAACTGTAAGGAACGAGGATATCCAGATGAATTGACGAATGAGGTCTGGCGACAGGTGGAGAGTTTCAGTGGTTACTCGTTTTGTAAAGCGCATTCGGCCAGCTTCGCTGTGGAATCTTATCAGAGCATGTATCTTAAAGCGCATTATCCACTGGAATTTATGGTTGGCGTGATCAACAATTTTGGGGGATTTTACTCAACGGAGCTTTATGTTCATGAGGCGCGTATGCTAGGAGCCACTATAGAGGCGCCTTGTGTGAATCACAGCATGAATCTGACACACATCTATGGAACGACGATTTATCTAGGAATGATTCATGTGGCGAGTTTGGAGCGGACTATTGTCCAAAAGGTTTTGCGTGAGCGGGAGATGAACGGAGCGTATAGGAGTCTGGCGGATTTTGTGCATCGTTTGGATGTGTCCAAAGAGCAATTAACTATATTAATACGGATAGGAGCCTTCCGTTTTACAGGCATGACGAAGTACGAATTAATGTGGGAACGTATTGCCGTCCATAATCCAGACATAAAAGATAATGGAACGATGGAGATGTTTGAGATTCAAAACGAGTCGGAATATCGACTACCTGACATGCAAGAAACGAAGCATGAACAGGCATTTGATGAGATAGAGTTTTTAGGTTTTCCATTGTGTTCTCCTTTCGAATTATTAGTGACGGATTTTCGAGGTAACATCAAAGCGGAAGAAATGGGTAACTATATAGGAAAATGGGTAGAAATGTTAGGCTACTATGTTACAACGAAACATGTAACAACTGTAAATAGAAAGCACATGCGTTTTGGGACTTGGCTTGATGACAAAGGTCATTTTTTCGACTCTGTTCACTTTCCGAACAGTTTGGAAAAATTTCCATTTAGGGGAAAAGGCATGTATAGGATAAAGGGAAAGATCGTGGAAGATTTTGGGTTTCCTAGTATAGAGGTGAATAGTATGTATAAAGAATCAATAGTGGATGGGCCATTTGAATCGAAGTCACCGAAAGTGATGGATGTGGTAAAAAAGGAAGTGGTTAAGACTTAAGGGGAGGGAGGAAACTATGAGATTAGATGAATGAAAATCGGAGTGATGATTAATTTAAAAGAATAATAGTTTATACAGGAATATTTAATTCAAATTAAGTAATAAAAAAAAGCATTTATGGTAACTTAGAGTAAGAACAATTACAACACAAAATGTATAAACACATCTTCATTTTACTAATAGTTTCTATCTTTTTGACACCTTTAAAAGGGCAATTATCAGAAAGCAACAAGTCCATTCTTGCAAAAGAAATCCTTCACCATATAAACGAATTAAGAGACAATGAAGGCTATGATACACTACAATTTGATGTAAAAATGATAGCGCCAGCAAAAAACCAAAGTCTCTACATGTCAAAAAACAAAAGACTTACACACGATCAAGATAATCCAGGTCTAGAAACACCATACAAGAGATTTATTTATCATGACTGTAAAGAATATGGATTAGTAGGAGAAAATGTATTAAAAACTGCAACTATTAATACTCAATTAAACGATTTAGAATTAAAAAAAATAGCTTTAGACATGTTCACTGGATGGAAAAATTCACCCGGTCACTATGCTAATATGATACATGAATATTATACACATACCCATTTCGGGTTTGAATATAATAAAGAAGAAAAGGTAATTTATGCTACTAATGTTTTTGGCAAAAAAGGGATTAGAATAAACGGTCAACTTTCTGATAATGCGTTCGGGATAAATTATGAAGTCAAAGATTGTAAAATACATTTGAATAGTTCTGACAACCTAGTGACCAATATGGGAAATGCAATTAAAATATCAGGAAGCGAAATAAATTTTTATTATCACAACAAGCAATATATAGAAAAATTATTCCCTGCTAATAGTGCTCTTACAATAGACTTAATAAAAAGAGATCAATTTAATTGCAATGAAAAAAATCAATTAGATGTATCACCCATTTATGATGGCATATTATTAAAACCTGTAAGTAAACAGGAATTGTTGAATAATAACACTGCACAAAATAACTATAGAATTATCAGTAAACTAGGTGAGATTCCAGAAATCGTTTCCAATGGTCAGTTTTCACATTCTCTTATATTGATAGAAAATAATTCCAGATGCAAATATATAGTTCCAGGTAATGTGCCAAGCAAAGAGTATCGCTTAAGAGATATCAAACCAATTTTATTAAATCCTGAAAAGATAAATTTAAAAAATGAAAACCTAATAAATAGCGAGGAGTTGACCTTTGAGTTTAAAAATAATAAAACAGAAATAAGAAATAAACCTGAATTAGTAAATAAAATAAATAGAATTCATTCAGTAGATATAAAATCATATAGCTCTGTTCAAGGC
>CAZYRG010000216.1:0-5610 GCA_964650425.1 uncultured Flavobacteriaceae bacterium | reverse complement strand
TCTTGGATACACCAGGTCACGAAGCCTTTACGGCGATGCGTGCGCGTGGTGCTCAGGTTACGGATTTGGCAATTATTGTAATTGCCGCAGATGATGATGTCATGCCACAAACAAAAGAGGCGATTAGTCACGCGCAAGCAGCGAGTGTTCCAATTGTTTTTGCAATTAATAAAATCGACACACAAGGAGCAAATCCAGAAAAAATAAAAGAAAAACTAGCTGCCATGAATTTGTTGGTAGAAGATTGGGGAGGTGCTATACAGTCTCATGATATCTCTGCAAAAACAGGGCATGGTGTCAAAGAACTATTAGAAAAAGTATTGCTAGAGGCAGAGATTTTAGAGCTGAAGGCAAATCCTAAAAAATTAGCTACTGGTACAGTAGTGGAGGCATTTTTGGATAAAGGTCGTGGATATGTTTCTACCATTATGGTGCAAGCAGGTACATTGCGCATTGGGGATTACATGCTTGCTGGTAAACATAGCGGTAAGGTAAAGGCAATGCAGGATGAACGTGGTAAAAACATAAAAACTGCAGGGCCGTCAACGCCAGTATCGGTATTAGGTCTAGATGGAGCGCCGCAAGCAGGAGATAAGTTCAATATCCTTGAAGACGAACGTGAAGCAAAAGATATCGCTGGTAAAAGAGCACAATTACATAGAGAACAATCAGTACGAACACAGCGTCATATTACACTTGATGAAATTGGACGTCGTATTGCACTTGGAGATTTCAAAGAATTGAATATTATTCTGAAAGGTGATGTGGATGGTTCTGTTGAAGCATTAACGGATTCCTTCCAGAAATTGTCTACGGAAGAAATTCATGTAAATATTATTCATAAAGCAGTTGGAGCAATTACAGAAAGTGATGTGCTGTTAGCTTCGGCATCGGATGCAATTATTATTGGATTTAATGTACGACCAACGGGTAATGCGAGACAGGTAGCTGATAAAGAAGAAATCGATATCCGTAACTATTCCATTATCTATGATGCCATCAATGATCTCAAAGATGCAATGGAAGGAATGCTGTCGCCAGTGATGAAAGAAGAAATTACAGGTAATGCTGAGATTAGAGAGACCTTTAAGATTTCTAAAGTTGGAACGATTGCGGGTTGTATGGTGACCGACGGTAAGATTTATCGTAATTCTGGTATTCGTATCATCCGAGAAGGTGTGGTAGTGTATACAGGTGAGTTTGCTTCGTTAAAACGTTTCAAGGATGATGCTAAAGAAGTTGCAAAAGGGTATGATTGTGGTATTCAAATCAAGAACTACAATGATATCAAAATTGGCGATGTGATAGAAGCATATCAAGAAGTAGCGGTGAAGAAAAAGCTGTAATTTTTGATATTAAAATATAAATAAAAAAAACGAAATCGGAATTATCCGGTTTCGTTTTTTTATGTGTAAAGACCAATAAAAAACCCTGAATCTTTTGATTCAGGGTTTTTTAGTTTCCAGTTTCGTACTTCTAATCTCGTACGTTTATTTTTTTTATTAAGGTTTAAAGACAAATGCACTAGAGAATTTCTTTTGAATTTTGGTCAGGGCGCGATCGGCTTCCATTCGATTTCGGAAATTTCCTACCCAAACTTTATGATTTGGAGTCTCATATTCGATGCTAGAAGGGTATTCTGAAAAGTCTTTCCTGAATTTTCCAATAACGTTATTGGCTCCCGAAAGGTTGCCATAATATAATTGAATTTTAAAACGATCATCAAAATTCATCTTTGATTTAACCGCTAATGCTTTTTTGATTCTTGCATCTTCATGAACACTTACCGTGGGATTTTCTGGAGGAGTATTCGGAGGAACAATCTCTTGGGCATTGCTTTCTAGGTTGTAAAAAAAACAAGTTGCTAATATTGATATGGTGAAAAATTTTCTGACTTTCTTCATAAGATTCTTATTTGATTACAAAAGTAGAATTTTAAGGCGTATTTTTTGAGAAAAATTTTATTTAGAATAATTATAAATTATGAATTAACGGTTCGCTATCATTTTCAAAATCGACTTTAAGTAGTACTTTTGCTTTCGAATTAAAATATGGGTTTTCTATGCCTTTTTGTGAATTAATTATAGAAAAAACCATACCAAAAATTTAGACGATAATTCTACTTATAATATGGAAAAGGTGATACACCGTAATTCAATCTCAAGAATTCTCCTTTTTGGAATTGCTTTTCTTTTTTTGTTTTCAATGCCATTACAGGCTCAGGATGCAGCACCAACTGCTGATCCAGCCAAAGGCAAGGAGTTGTTCAATTCATTGTGTGCTGCATGTCATAAGCGTTACAAGAAAATGACTGGGCCTGCACTCTTTGGTGTTACTGAACGTCATAGTACAGAGTGGTTGTATTCATGGATAAAGAATAGTGCTGCTATGGTTGCTTCTGGTGATCCAGAGGCAGTGACAATCTACGAGGAGTATAACAAAACGGCAATGAATGCCTTTCCGCAACTGAGTAATGCGGATATTGATAACATACTGGCTTATGTGATGGAGCCAAAAGCTGATCCTCCAGTTCCAGTCCCTGGTTCAGGCGATGCAGCTGCTCAAACTTCTGGTAGTTCGGGGGTTTCTAACAATATTATTCTTGCGGCACTTGCATTAATACTTTTAATGTTGATAGTGATTCTGTTTTTAGTAAACAATACATTAAGAAAGTTCGCTGCAGCTAATGGAATCGAAATTCCTGAAGAAGAAAAAGGGACACCGATTTGGAAAGCCTTTGTACAGAATCAATTCTTAGTGTTGGTAACGGCAGTGTTTTTATTGTTGTCTAGTGGGTACTTTGTGTATGGGTATCTTATGCAGGTAGGTGTTGATCAGGGTTATATGCCAGTTCAGCCAATTCACTTTTCGCACAAAATTCACGCAGGAGCAAATAAAGTAGAGTGTAAATATTGTCACTCTTCTGCTAGAGTATCTAAGCATTCTGGAATCCCTTCTTTAAATGTATGTATGAATTGTCACAAGAGTGTTCAGGAATATAATGGAGAGGTTTCTGCAGAATATACCAAGGACTTTTATGATGGAGAGATTGCTAAATTATATGATGCTGTTGGTTTTGATGTAACAACACAATCCTATACAGGAAAAACAAAGCCGGTAAAATGGGTGCGTATTCACAACTTACCTGACTTTGCATATTTCAATCACTCCCAACACGTATCTGTAGCGGGAGTTGAATGCCAAAAATGTCACGGGCCAGTTGAAGAGATGGAGATCATGTATCAGCATGCACCTTTGACTATGGGATGGTGTATTAACTGTCACCGAGAAACCAATGTCAAGGTAGAGGGTAATGAGTACTATGAAAAAATTCACGAACAATTATCCAAAAAATATGGTGTCGATAAGTTGACAGCAGCACAAATGGGTGGTTTAGAATGTGGAAAGTGTCATTATTAGACAAAATTTAATGCTTGAAAAACTATTTGATAGTTTTCAAGAATCAACAAAGTAGAAGTAAATATCATTATATCATATGTCATCAAACAAGAAATACTGGAAAAGTGTTGAAGAGTTGGACGAAAACAGCTCTGTTGTTGAGACGCTACGCCAAAATGAGTTTGTAGAAGAAATTCCTACGGAAGACTTTTTGGGTGATAAAGCCTCATTAGAAGATTCTTCGACTTCACGTCGTGATTTCTTAAAGTACGTTGGATTTAGTACTGCCGCAGCCACTTTGGCTGCTTGCGAAGGGCCAGTTATTAAGTCTATTCCTTATGTAGTGCAACCAGATCGTATTGTTCCGGGTGTAGCAAACTATTACGCTACTACTATTGCAGATGGTTTCGATTTTGCCAGCATTCTGATCAAAACACGTGAAGGACGACCAATAAAGGTTGAAAACAATGCCTTGGGTAAAGTTAATGGTAGTGCAAATGCGCGTGTTCAGGCTTCTGTTTTGTCTTTATATGATAATACAAGATTAGAAGGTCCTAAAGGGAATGGTGCTGCTATTACTTGGGATGCGTTAGATAAAGAGGTCGGAGCTAAATTAAAAACGTTGGGAGGAAAAGAGTTGGTGATATTGACTCAAACTTTTGCAAGTCCTTCTACAACGAAACTTATACAAAAATTCAAAAGTGCTTACGGAAATGTAAAGCATGTTATATATGATGCCGTGGCAGAGGATGCTGCGCTAGAAGCATTCGAAGCCATGTATGGTGAGCGTGCACTAGCAGATTATGATTTCTCTAAAGCAACTACGATTGTTGGAGTTGGGGCTGATTTCTTAGGAGATTGGCAAGGTGGAGGATATGATGCAGGATATGCTAAAGGTAGAATTCCCGTAAAAGGGAAAATGTCCCGCCATGTACAGTTCGAGGCAAATATGTCTTTAACTGGGGCTAATGCGGATAAGCGTGTTCCTGTAGCGCCATCTCAACAAAAACAAGTATTAGCTGCCTTATATGCTTATATTACTGGTGCAGGTTCTAAGAGTAGTTTGGATACGAACTTGAATACCCAAGTGATCAATGCTGCTAAACAATTACGAATTGCAGGTAGCAGTGCGGTGGTTGTTTGTGGATTACAAGATGTAGATGCGCAATTAGTGACTTTGGCTATTAATAAAGCCTTGGGAAGTAAAGCATTTCAGCCTAATACCCCTCGAAAAATACGTCAAGGTAATACAAAGGCTGTTGCTCAATTAGTAAAAAATATGAATGCTGGCAGTGTTGGAGCGATCCTTATTGCTGGTGTAGATCCAGTATACTCTTTACCAAACGGTGCTCAGTTTGCAGAAGGTCTGAAAAAAGTAGGTGTTTCTGTGGCATTTAGCTCTAATGAAGATGCTACGGCTGCTGCTTGTAATTATATTGCAACAACACCACATTATTTAGAATCATGGGGTGATGTAGAGCTGAAAAAAGGACATTATAGTCTTATGCAGCCAACAATTCGTCCATTGTTTGATACACGTCAGTTTCAAGATACCTTATTGAAGTGGACGGGAAGTAGTCAAACCTATCATGATTATATCAAGAATTCTTGGAAATCAATCCTTGGTAGCAGTTCTTGGAATCAAGCATTGCATGATGGGGTTTTTGTTTCTAAAACAAGACCTACTTTAGTTGCTCCAGTAGCAGTTTCTAATACTGTTGATTCAGAAATAGATGATTTGTTAGTAGAGCAGGAAGCTCCACAACCAAAATTACCTAATATAGGTGCTGCGGCAAGTCGTTTGGCTAGAGCGGCTAATGCTTCAGGTTTAGAATTGACATTATATACTAAAACGTCTCTTGGAGATGGTCAGCAAGCGAGTAACCCTTGGTTGCAAGAGATGCCAGATCCAATTACCAGAACATCTTGGGATAATTATTTGACAGTGTCCAAGTCAGATGCGGAAGCCTTAGGTTTGGAGAACAGAAATGTTGCCAATGGTGGTCTTAATGGTAGTTATGCGAATGTAAAATTGCAAGATGGAACTACAGTACCGAATGTTCCTGTAATTATCCAACCGGGACAAGCAAAAGGTTCTGTTGGTTTGGCATTAGGTTTTGGAAAAACTGCTGGACTTAAAGAAGAAATGCAAGTAGGTGTTAATGCCTATCCATTATATAAAAATCAAAATCCTATTCAGGCGGTTAGTGT
>CAZYRG010000215.1:0-5629 GCA_964650425.1 uncultured Flavobacteriaceae bacterium | reverse complement strand
TACGAATGATGATTTGTTAGGGAATATCTTTGCTAATTTTTGTATTGGGAAGTAAATATATTTTCTTTTGCTTGTATTTTAGCTTCTTTTAATTGATAAACAATTAATTAACTTAAATTTAATTATCCTTTAGTTTCCTTTACTACTCCTTTTTTAGTATATTTTTTACACCATTACTATTATATATTCAAAATGATGTAAAAATTACAACATAAATGATACTATTTTGAAAATTAGTCTAAAAAAACGAAAGCTCAAAAACGGAAAACTAAGCTTATACTTAGAGTTCTATAACGGCTTTCGTAGCCATTTTATATCAAAATGAATAAATGAACCATCTTCTCGACAAAAATAGCCTCAATGATGGGTTTCCTTTCTAATCAATCTTTAATTTATTGCTTTATAAATCTATAGTTTGATTTTTTAGCATTTCCTGCATGCACATTAACAAAGTAAATGCCTGGTGCTAAATTGCTAACATTTATTCTTAGTCCATTATCCATTCGTTGTAAAGAAAAACCCTCTACCACTTGTCCCATCATATTCACGATGACAACGCTAGCGTTCCTATCAATTGATGTGCTTTCAATATGCAATAATTGGGCTGTAGGATTAGGATAAACGACAGGTATTTCTTCCAAATTATTTTGATCTACAGAAAGACTATTGTCTTCGATTTGTCCTTGCCAAACTCCTAATCCTCCGATACCGATATATATTTTTCCAAAAACAGATCGATCTGCTGCCATATATCGGGGATTCGATAAAAGAAATAGAGAAGTTTCATCATTGATTTTGACCCAAGAATTTCCTTGATCAGTGGATCTATAAACCGCTTCCTCATTATCTGATGTTATAATCCCTACCATGTAGATGGTTGGGTAGTCATTTTCTGTTTTACTTTTTCCAATAGCAAAATTTTTAGCCTTGACCGTATTATCAATTTTGACCCAGGTAGCTCCTGAATTTTCACTTCGGTACAAACCACTAGATGGATGATTAAACCAAAGGTGGCCTGCTCTTGAAGGCGTCGCTTTTATGGTTGCTGAACTGAAATTAAAATTTGTCAAAGGAAGTGTCCCTTTTTTTGTCCAGTCTTCTCCACCATTTACACTACTATACACCGATCCATTCGTCCTGTCATATAGATAAAAAGTATTTCCAGAAACAAAATCATGGGTTAATGGCATATGCCGGGCAAACACATTATTCTCCACAACATTCCCCAATTCGGGTATGTTGGCCAGATTAAAAGAAGTTCCTTTATCCCTTGTATAGTGAATTTGATTGCCGTGTGCTACCACAAAATTGGATGGATCATTTGCGGCTATGGCCACTAAAGATCTACCCCAATTGCGATCAAAATTAGTCAGTCTTTCATAACTAGTACCACCATCCGAAGTATACAATAAGGCTCCATAATTTGGTTCCGTGGCCGAAGGCTCCCATTTGTCCGTGCTGGATAATATAAAATTATTTGGATAGTTTTCGCAAGCAGTTATATCCACTCCTTTAATTACTTTAGACGAATCATCCATCAAAGGTCGTACATCTGTGTTGTCATAACTATCAGGATTCTTACTAATAATAGCAACATAATCCGCGGAATTCACTCCAACAGTATTTTGACTAGTATTTGGAGGAAAAGCATACAAGCCCGATGGAACAATCTCCTCATGTCCTTTTGCCTTTACATTTTCCCAATCCACTGTTGCTTGTTGCCAATTGTCGGTATGCCACATTCCAAACCAGGTGGTACAATACAGTTTGTTAGGATCATTGGGGTCAAATACGATTTGAGAAGTGTGTGCACCAGCACTATTTGAAACATCTTTCCAAGTAAACGTATTTGTTATGGTCGTTTCTGATTTTGTCGTCCAGGTATTACCACCATCAAATGACACCTGCAGTCTTTCTAAATTGTTGCCACTTGCTGCCGCTACAGAAGCCATAACAATATCATTAGAGTGCGGGCTTGCCGTGACGGTCTGGTACCCTCTAAAAATGCTAGAAAAAGGAATCGTAAGTTTATCCCAATTTACCGAAGTACTTGGATTATTCAGTCTATATATTCCTTGATTTTTTGCCGCTACGAATAATTTATCACCACTCGCAGAAAAACTCATATCCGCCACTAAACTTAAATCGGAGTTTCCATTATTAATGAGTTCAAAAGATTGACCCGCATCCGTACTTCTGTAGATACCTTTTGTCGCATATCCGACAAAAATTTGATCTGGATTATTGGGATTAAATTGAATGGATCTAATACTCCCCTCTATGTCATTGTCTGGAATATCTGGTACTCTGCGCCACTGAGCATTCACACTCTTGGTTAGATCCAAAATCCAAACACCCAACCCCCTGGATCCTACCCATAGTTCATTGGTGTTTTGTGGATTTATCGCTATGGGTGTTCCTTCTCTATCGGTATCGTTGGAGCTCGTACCTGTACGTCCTCCATTGGCCCCAAATTTCACACCATTAGGCACTGCAATCTCCTGCCAATTCTCTCCTTGGTTTGTTGAATATAAAATTTTGGAAGTGCTAGTGGTATTATTTTGGTCCACCGCTAAATAAATACTATTTTGATCCGATGGATGTAATGCTATACCTGCAACGCCATAATAGCTCTTTTTTGATGATGGAAAATTTATGATTTGATCCATTTTATTGTCAAAAGCATTCCAGCGATAAGCACCTCCAACATCGGTTCTAAAATATTGTATATCGCTATTCAATGGATGAATCTTCATTCCTGTGATATAGCCACCACCACCAATTTTTACTTGGTTCCATTCATAAGGCTCGATAGTTTGAGAACTTACAATAACAGTAGCAAAAAACAGAAACGGTATAAGTACAAGTATCGTTTTTTTCATGAGATCGTATTTTTGAGATGTATTCATTTTTTATTGAAAACACAATACGCATTTCATTGCTACATTTACTATTGATTAAAAACAAACCACATCAATATATAAAACAGTTATTTATCTCAAAATATTGTTTCATTTAGCATGAAATTTTATTTTTAAAAAAACGGTACTTTAAAAAAAATACGACCAATTTGATGAATCTCAATCTACTACAAATCGAGCTGTGGCCTTATTCGTTTCCAAAATATAAACGCCTGTTGAAAAGCTACTGATATCAATTTTACCAGTATTCAATGTTATATTTTGTGTATGAAGTAATTTCCCTAGAACACTGAATATTTTAATAGTCCCAAGAGCACCATTATTTTTTGAAATATTCAACTCCCCATTAGCTGGTACAGGGAACAGTTTAATTCCGTTTTTCTTAAAGTTTATATCGTCAACTGACAAGACATTTGAAGCATTAAAACCTATGGTAACACCAACATCAGAAACATCGTAAGGACCTACAGTTCCACCAGCTCCAAATTCCTCTGCACCTGCATCGAAACTCCCTACTCTATTTCCGTCAAGAATATCTTTAGACAAAAAGGGATACGCCCCTACTCCTGCATTAATGGCTGGACTGCCCGTTGCTATTCTAAAAAAATCACTTTCATTACTTAATAATCCAGAAGCTACGGTTTGATTGTCATTAACCCCATTAGTCAAGTCCCAACTTCCATTTTGCGTTATGTTTCCTTCATAGATCGAAGTTCCTATGGGCGCTGTAATTTCTTGTAATGCAGAAATACTGGAGTTCAGAAGGATATTGTTTGCGATAACGGTGTTTTCTGGTGCCAAGGTTAAAGCACTATTAACCATTGTTCCTACTCTAATCCCATAGTCACAATCCACTAGCGTATTATTGACAATTTGCACATTTTTAACTTGATAGTATTCATTCAGTTCAGAGTTGGGTTTTCCATTAGATACATTAATCCCACCAGTGGTACTAGATCCTGATCCACTTGGTTTTCGATATCTCAATCCTTCAAAATAATTATTATAGACCTTATGATCTTCTCCAATTACTCTAACACCTCCAGAAAATGTATTCTGGTTTCCGAAAAAATAGTTTCCAAAGACCTCGGTATTGTTACCATGTCTGAGTGTTAGTGTACCCTGAAAATCTCTAAAAGTGTTATTATAATATTTATTGCTACCGCATTTGTTTGAAATAATCTCTACTTCACCCGACCAATTATTAAAAAAGTTGTCATAAACTTCGGTAAACGAATCGGAAAGCGAGGTAGTACTTACTCCAATTCGAATGGCATCCTGATCATTTAGTCCATTTACATCATTGTTTACAGGAATTCTATCTGCAAAATAGTTATGGTGTATTTTAGAAAAATCAGGGGTTGAGTTGTTATGGTTGTCATTAATGATGCTACCTACTCCATTTTTTCCGATGAAAGAGGAATAGCTAATTTCGTTGTATTCTCCATAAATAATAATCCATTTAAAAGTGTCTTCTTCTTGATTTGAAGTGCCATTATATCCATCTATTTTCACATTTCTCACATGACAATGCACACAATCATTGTTATTCCCGTCTCTAAACCCGATAACTGGATCAATTTTTTCGTCATCAGAAATAAGACCTGAGGCATTTTGAAAAACAACACCTTCAAAAATAATATAGGATCCTCCGATATTGACATTGGAGCGTCCTTCAAAAAATACATTTCCTGGATTTTGTGCTTTTATAACACAGGGCTGATTCGCTGTGGCATTTACATTAATTGATATTTGTACATCATTCCAAGTACCATCGGCAAGTTCTATCACCGTGCCGGCTTGCGCATTCGAAATAGCGTTCTGTAGCTCATTATTATTGCTTACTATTTGGGAGTGAGCAATCATAGTACATAACAATAAAAAAAGGGATAAATAATTTTTCATAGCAGTAATATTTACAAATAAAATTGGTTAACCAGTTGCAAATATAATAAGATTCTATCTAAAGATGACTAATTAAAGTAGTATTAAATTAATTGAAATCATCATATATAATGTTTTAAAGCAACTAAAAACATGAACAGTATTACCTAAATAACATTGTATTTCATCAAACTACTCTTTACTCATTTTTTTGTTGTTGTCACTTAACCACTGTGGTATTCAAAACAAAAAACAACTCATATTCAACAAAAAATTGCTAAACAATATTTTTAACGAATACGTTTTTTACAAAAAAACAACATAAGTTTTAAATATTATACAAAAAATTAACTAAATTTATAGATATACCACAACACGTATTTTCAATAAAATCATTAACCAACCTTACTAAAGATGATCTTTTTAAAAAAACAACTATTTGCCGTGGCTATCTGCGCGGTAATCTCGACCGTTTATCAAACAGCAACTGCTCAAACCATCAATTGTAATACCATCGCGTGTATCCAAAATGCCATGGCAACTGCTCAGCCAGGTACAGAAATCGTTATCGCTTCTGGCACCTATAATTTCGCCAATAGTGATAAAATCCCTGGAGCTTTTGGACGTAACGCTTATTTGCATTCTGATAGAAATGGAACGAATTCCAACAGAATCACCCTTAGAGGTGCAAGTGCATCGAATAGACCTATTATAAGAGGAGTGGATTATAACGATGGTTACCTACTAGGGTTAGAAGGAAACTATTGGACCATAAAAGACATAAGGTTTCGAACAGGGTCTAAAGGTGTTATACTCGACAATGC
>CAZYRG010000214.1:0-5630 GCA_964650425.1 uncultured Flavobacteriaceae bacterium | reverse complement strand
ATAAAAAATCCTCCCAATGTGCTTTTTATTATAGCCGATGATATGGGTTATGGAGATTCGAAAACATTTTATCCCGAGAGTGAAATTTCCACACCACAACTCGATGAGATGGCGCAACAAGGCGTGAAGTTAACCAACTATCGTTCTAGTCCTTTATGTGTACTAAGTAGAGCTGCGATATTAACAGGGATCGAAGGACAAGCTATGAACACCAATGTAGATATGATTGCTGAGTATTTCAAGAGTGAAGGTTACACCACTGGAGCTTTTGGAAAATGGCATAATGGTTTTGAAAATGGAACCCACCCGATAGATCGAGGATTTGATGAATTCATTGGTTTTAATGGCGGTAATAAACCATTTCGAAGAAATTATGGAGGTGTACCTATTTATGATGGTAAGGGTACAACATTGAAAGGTTCTAATTGGTCACATACAACAGATTTATTTGCTGATGAAACCATTGATTTTATTACAGAAAATAAAGATAAACCATTTTTTGGTTGGTTATCCTTTAATGCGGTTCATGAACCCTTATGGGATATCAATGATCAGAGATTTCAGGGACGACAAGACTGGTTAGATAAGCTAGAAGCACAAGGGGTTAGCAATAGAGGTAAAAGAGACTATTTTGCCATTGTAGAGCATATGGATGATCGTATAGGAGATGTGATCGATCATTTAGATAATTTGGGACTATCCGAGAATACCTTAGTGATCTTTTTGTCAGACAATGGTCCGCTCACTCCGGATTATTATTATCAAGACTCAGGCTCTAGAGGTGAGTTTACAGGCGGTAGTAGTGGTCCGTATCGTGCTGGGAAGTCTGAGATCTATGAGGGAGGCGTGCGAGTTCCTGCTATCATGAGATGGAAGGGAACCATTCCAGGAGGATTGACCTCAAATGCACTGATATCAAATTATGATATGTATCCTACATTTCGAGAAATGTTAGATAGTCCAACAACCGTTAACAAAGGAAAAACATTACCGGGTAGAAGTATTGCGGATTTCTTGACCAATAATTGTATAGATACCAGACACAAAGTGCCATTTTCTGCGACATTTAGAGACAATCGTTGTCTTATTTACGGGGATTGGAAGCTTGTGAGTCATCCAAAACGAGGTGGCCAAGATCCTGCAGTTGCGGAGCCAGCAGTTGTCAAATTGCAATTGTATCACTTGCCATCTGATCCGAGTGAGGAAAATGATTTGGCCGCGAAATACCCGGCAAAAGTTACACAGATGAACAATCTTATGCGGAATTATGGGACTAATAATGTCAATATTCCTACCACAACACTAGTAGGAGATGATGACTGTGTACCTAATTTCCAAGATGAGGATTCTGATGATGATGGCATCCTCGATCGGGTAGAAGGGACAGTAGATACAGATAAAGATGGTATTCCAAACTTTATTGATACCGATTCGGATAACGACTGTAAAAATGATGCAGAAGAAGGGGTCCAAGACCGAAATGGAAATGGTAAACCCGATTACATTGATCCAGATGTCAGCCAAGACTGTTATTTACAGTTAGTAGACGTGGAACCTGTTAGTCCTACTGATCCAAGTAAACCAGTAGTTGCTATTACAGCTCCAGCTAATGGAGCGGTTATAGGCGTGAATCAAGATTTTACTATTAGAGCCAATGCAAATGATGCTGATGGTTCGGTAGTGCAATTGAATTTCTTTTATAATAGAACCAATTTGATAACTTCAGTGAGAGATGGTTCTGACCAGATAACCACAAGTTTTGCAGAAACTGGGGAGTACATCTTGAACGTTCGGGCGGTAGATAATGATGGTAATGTAACCATATCTAAAGCGGTAACGATTACAGTTGTAAAGGAGGTTTCTCCTAATCAAAAACCAGTAGTAAATATGGTGTCACCAAAGAACGGGGATACGTTCAAAGTTGGAGAAAATATTACACTTACCGCTAGTGGATCGGATGCTGATGGGCAAATTGTCCGATATAGTTTCTTTTATAATAATACGAGTCTTATAAAATCTTTGGTTGATGGATCTAATAGTATGGTTACTAATTTCTCTCAGCCCGGAACCTATAAACTAAATGTTAGAGCGGCAGATAATGATGGTAATGTGACCATTTCATCTTCAGTAACGATAGAAGTAGCAGAAAATACTGGTGGAAATGCTGTAGTGCACATCCGTAAACGCAACGCTACCAATTTTGCTTTGGATGGAGGTACTGGTGGTGCCAATAATCAGAATGTAAAACTATGGCAAGCAAATCCTGATAATATCAATCAACAGTGGATTGAAATTGATCGTGGTAATGGCTATTATTCGTATCAAAAAGTAAATACCAATTACTGCATAGATGGCGGTACTGGTGGTGCAAAAGGTCAAAATGTCAAGCTTTGGAGCTGTGCGAATAATAACCTGAATCAGCAGTGGCGAAAAGTAAAGATCAGTGGCAATATTTATCGTCTCGAAAAACGGAATGCAGCTGCATATTCTATCGATGGAAACAATGGAGGTGCTAACAATCAATCGGCTTACTTGTGGGAGAACAGACAAGGTAATCAAAACCAACATTGGATAGTTGAAATTGTAAGCGCAAGAACCGGAGCCAAGGAAAGTGAAATGCTGAACCAATTGGTAATGCATCCAAGTCCTGTAAAAGATGTCTTGACCGTTTCAGGAATTAACACTAATATCCAAGTAGAAGTTTATGACCTCTTGGGTAGATTGAAAGTACGCAAACAATTAGGAAGTAGTGACAATACAATTGACTTCAGTCAATTTTCTTCCGGAGTTTATACGGTAAGAGCTATTGACTCCAATAATCTAGATGAATTCAGACAAACCTATAAAGTTATGAAAAAATAGAAAATTCAACTCAAATTAATAAAAGTAAGAAACCAATTCAGAATCATCTCAGAATTGGTTTCCATAAAATATTAATTCGTTCAATCCCAAGTAAAAAATCATAATAATAACGATTAACCCACTTTAATCATTAAACTAAACTACAGTCATGAAAAAAAACAATAGCTTTTTAAAAAACCACTTTTTTTCGCACTTATTAGTCTTTCTATTTGCATATTTAATAACGCCATGCATGACTGCTCAAGTCAAACTGATTAAAGATGTCAAAATTTCGGATAAGGGTCTTTTCTTTGACGGAAAAAAAGTAAGTCAAACAGCCGGAAATAATGGAGCTCAATATGACTATGTATTTGGGAATCGAATTACTCCACATGGAGATTGTATCAAAGAATACAACGGATATGTGTTTATGACTTGGTACCAAGGAGGAAAATCCGATCGCCGTGTAATGCTAAGTAGATACAATCCAAACACTGGAAGCATTAAAACCATCCAGTTTCCGCACAGACATAATGGTTTCCAGAACAAAGCACACCTGGGAGAGTCTCATAACACCATCGCCATTGGAATATCACCAATAGATGGAACTATACACATGGTTTACGATATACATTCGTACTCCGAAAATCGCCCTTCAAATGGGTCATTAAAAAACGATTACTATAGATATTCATATTCAAAGAAAAACATAGCTACTATTTCCGATAGTGAATTCACACTAGATAAATTTGTAAAAACCTCAAGCGGTCTTTATAAACATTTGAAAATGAACTCTAGTGAAAACTACAAGTCTTTAACATATCCAAATTTCTTTTTAAATAATAAAGGAGAGCTTTTCCTATGGGTTCGGGAAGGTGGTAATAATAATGGAGCTTACAAATTTTGTAAATATACGAATGGCAAATGGAGTAATTTCACTCAGTTTAACATCCTTAATGCCAAAAACAGAGGACTTAGTTACAATTGGGGGCTCTATGGGGATATCAAATTTGAGAGTGGAAAGATGAGAATAGGATTTCATATAAGAGCTAATAACAACGGTGATAAATATCTCTACAACAATGGATTTTATTATGGATATTCTGATGATGAAAATGGGCTAAAGCAATGGAAAAATCACAAAGGTGATAACTTCTCTCTTCCACTAATAAATCCTCAAAGCCTCAAGATTTCTGAACCTGGCGATGTGGTAAAATCTTTGGGCACTAATTCTGTTAAAATTAGTAGAGGCTCTGATTGGACTGTGACTGATAAAGGGGATATCCATTTTGTTAGTGCGGTTTCAACTAGTAAAGAGTATAAAAACGTACATACGTACAAAAAAGCAGGGAATTCTACTTTTCAAACCTCGACCTCATTTCCGGGTGGAGATTTATACACCTATGGAAATGATGTATATTTAATTGGTCTACAATCAGGAAGAGTATTTATAGAAAAAACTGCTGGAGGTACTAACAATTGGAAAACTATTTACAAAGCAACCTCAGGAAAAAAATTCAGATTCGGTAATGTTTCTATTAATAAAGGTAAGGTTTACTTTTACTTAATGGAGCAAAAGTCAGGTAGTGCTCAGCCTATCTATCTTCAAATTATTGACTTAGGGCTAGGAAACACTCCAGAACCTGTAGCTACCGTAAATAAGATAAATAACGTAAGAAATGTTCCAACTAGTGTCAAGCAAGGGGAGACTGTTACTATTGCTGTAGATTATGAAGCGTCTGCATCACAAGAAATTGTTGCGATGTTTCAAACGGATACAAATCCTTGGACACAATATGCGGAAGCTAGAGCTACTGTAAGCAAAGGAAGTGGTACCAAATCCATCAGCATTCCAATCCCGGGTAATACTCCAGCAGCAAGTAAAGCTTATCAAATCCAAATATTCATCGCCCCAAAAGGTGGTGTATGGAACGACCGCTTCGCTAATAAAAACAATAAAGATATCACGGTGGTTCAATCTAGTGGTGGCGGAAACCCAACACCCCCTACAGCTAATCAAAACCCAACTGTTTCTTTCAAGATTCCATCTGGAAACTCTAGTGTAAATGTGGGATATAAGTTAAACACAGAAGTAGCTGCAAGCGATGCAGACGGTTCTGTCGCTAATGTAAACCTATATATTAATGATAAGCTGATTAGACAAGAAAAAGTAGCTCCCTATGAGTGGGGTCATGCAAATTCACCTAACCCGAATGAATTAAATGGTCTTAGCGCTGGAACCTATACGATCAAAGCAGTAGCAACGGATAATGATGGAGCCACGGCTCAGGATACGTTTACGTTAACCGTAAAAAGCAATGGCACACCAAATCCAACACCAACACCTACTCCAGACACGAATTGTGCTTTTGAAACACCAATATCAGGCGGATTGCCTAGCTTTAACAGGGCCAGTTATTCAAATATTTATGTATTAGGAAATGGACCTAATGTATCTAACCTTAGACAATTCAGAATTAATTGGGATGCTGGATCAAAAAAATTAATGCAATTTGCTTTCAATACTAAAAATGGTAATCCAGACTATTATATAGATTTAAGAAGCAAGATCTCACACAACTTTGGCAGCAGCAAACCGGCAGTTAAGATATCAGGATCAGGAATCGGAATTGATGGTGATTATTGGGTCACAAAAAGAGGTAATGATTTTGTAATGGCTTCCAAAGGTGGGAAATTCACCATATACTGTAGCACTTCTTCTAGCAAACCAAGTTGTACTGGTCAAAAAGTTGCGCTACAAGAAAATGCTATTTCCGTATTTCCAAACC
>CAZYRG010000213.1:3636-5639 GCA_964650425.1 uncultured Flavobacteriaceae bacterium | reverse complement strand
TTAAAATACCATAAAGTAACCACAAGAGTACGCCAACAAAAAATATCAAAAGCATGGTTAGCGATAAAGCTGTTACATCTTTAGTTTTCCATGTCTTGTAAACTTGTGGCAGAAAAGCCGAAGTTGTTAAAAATGCAGCCAAAAGCCCTATCAACTCTACATGATCTATCATAAGTATATTATAACAACAAAAAGTTTTTATAATAGCGTAAATCGCGGCAAATGTTACGAGCCACTAAAATGCTGACTTTCCGTATTTCAGCTTACAATAAATTAAGAAAGCTCCAGATACAGCCGTAAATGCATTTGCAATAATTACAGGTATGCTATCAATCAATATACCATAGCCCAACCATAAAATTACACCAGCAAAAAAAACCATATACATTGCTAGTGACAAGCCTTCTACATCTTTGGTTTTCCATGTCTTATATACCTGAGGTAAAAAAGCTGAAGTTGTCAATATCGCAGCAATTGATCCTAAAAGTTCTATCTCATTCGTCACAATCATATAATCGGGGGTTAAACGTCATTAGACTGCAAAGATATACGGTAAAACCGTAAAACACATGTGCTATATTAGCATAAATATATGTTATTTTAACCAAAAACACACTAACAAACTGAATTACAACTATTTTCATGCAAAATAGTTATTTTTATATTTGTAGGAATTATCCAACTAAATTCACAATTTTTCCAGGCACTACAATTACTTTTTTAGGAGTCCGTCCATCTAATTGCTGTTGTGTTTTCTCATGCGCTAGTACAGCTGCTTCGATTTCTTCTTTACTTAGGTCCAAAGACAACTCCATTTTGAAACGCATTTTCCCATTAAAAGAAATCGGATATTCCTTAGTACTTTCTACTAAATGCTTTTCTTCAAATACAGGAAATGCTGCGGTACTAATAGAAGCTGTATGTCCTAAGCGACTCCATAGTTCTTCCGCAATATGTGGTGCATACGGCGATAATAGTACTAATAAAGGTTCTAGCACTTCTCTTGAAGTACATTTCTGTGAGGTCAACTCATTGGCACAAATCATAAACGTACTGACCGAGGTATTAAACGAAAAATTCTCGATATCCTCTTGTACTTTTTTGATAGTCTTATGAAGGGTTTTTAGATTGTCTTTGGTGGGCGCGACATCTCCCTGACCCTCATCAAGTGCAGCATACAGTTTCCAGAATTTTTTAAGGAAACTATGTACTCCTGTGATTCCTGCAGTATTCCATGGTTTTGCCTGTTCTAATGGCCCTAGGAACATCTCATATAGACGTAGCGTGTCTGCTCCATATTGTTCGCATATGTCATCAGGATTGACTACGTTGTACCAACGTTTAGACATTTTTTCTACCTCTCTTCCAACAATATATTTACCATCCTCTAAAATAAACTCAGCTTTACTAAATTGAGGTTGCCAGTTTTTCAATGCTTCGAGATCCAACTCATCGGATGCGTTGATGATATTTACATCGACTCTGATTTCTTCAACTTCATGATCATCTTTCAAGTTTTTAGAAACATACGTATCCGTGCCACTAACTCTATACACAATGGCACTCGTTCCCAAAATCATCCCTTGATTGATCAGTTTTTTAAAAGGCTCATTGACAGAAATATGCCCACGATCTTTTAAGAATTTGGTCCAGAAACGGGAATATAAAAGGTGCCCCGTAGCATGCTCATTACCTCCAATATAGAGGTCTACATTTTTCCAATATTCCAATGCTTCTTCTGCAGCAAATTCTTGATCATTCTTTGGATCCATATAACGGAACAAATACCAAGAACTCCCTGCCCAACCCGGCATGGTATTCAATTCTAACGGAAATATCGTTTTGTGATCAATTTTATCATTCCCAACAACCATAGCATTTTCGGTATCCCATGCCCAGTTATCGGCACGCCCTAATGGCGGCTCTCCTGTTTCGGTAGGTAAATATTTTTCCACCTGCGGCAAAGTGATTGGCAAATGTGCTTTGTCAATCATTTTGGGCAT
>CAZYRG010000213.1:0-3536 GCA_964650425.1 uncultured Flavobacteriaceae bacterium | reverse complement strand
TTTTGATGGCTACATAGGAAGCTTTTTTATAATTTAAGCCATTCAGAAAATCGGAGTTGGCTATCGTAACATTGTTTTTGTCCCCGTAGGCTTCTTCCGAAATATCGATCCCTTCAAAAATATTAATAATCGGAATGTCAAAATGCTTGGCAAAATCATAATCGCGTTGGTCTCCAGAAGGAACTGCCATCACAGCTCCAGTTCCGTAACCCGCCAACACATAATCTCCGATCCAGATCGGTATGGGTGCTTTGGTAAAAGGATGCTCGGCATAGGCTCCAGTGAATACGCCGCTAATCGTCTTCACATCTGCCATTCGTTCGCGTTCGCTACGTTTGGCAGTAGCTTCAATACAGGCATCAACTTCAGCTTGCTGTGCCGATGTCGTAATTTTTTTAACCAATTCATGCTCGGGTGCAAGTGTCATAAATGTTACCCCAAAAATAGTATCTGGACGTGTAGTAAAGACCGATATCGTATGGTCTGACAGTTTCGTGCCGTCTTGATCATATCGCCCTTCGGCGGCAGTTTCAGAAACGGTATCAAACACCTTGAATGTTACATGGGCCCCAACAGATTTTCCAATCCAATTACGTTGACTTTCTTTAAGTGATTCGGTCCAATCAATACCTTCCAGCCCCTGCAATAATCTTTCAGCATAAGCTGAAATACGCATACTCCATTGCGTCATTTTTTTGCGAACTACAGGATAACCTCCTCGTTCCGAAACACCATTTACAATCTCATCATTGGCTAGTACCGTCCCTAATTTTGGGCACCAATTGACTTCCGCCTCTGCCAAGTAGGTGAGGCGGTATTGTAATAGGATTTGCTCTTGCTCTTTTTGAGTGAATTCTTGCCATTTTTCTGCAGAAAAAGAGGCGATTTCTTCATCACAAACTGCATTTACCGTGGCATTCCCTTCTTTCTCAAATAGGGCTATCAAAGAAGCAATACTTCTAGCCTTGTTTTCATTATTATCATACCAGGAGTCAAACAATTGAATAAAAATCCATTGCGTCCATTTGTAATACTCCGGGCTACTCGTACGCACCTCCCGACTCCAATCAAAAGAAAAACCGATTTTATCTAGTTGTTCTCGGTAACGCGCAATATTTTCTTTGGTGGTAATGGCCGGATGCTGTCCTGTTTGGATCGCATACTGCTCCGCCGGAAGTCCAAAAGAATCATAGCCTTGTGGATGTAATACATTGAAACCTTGATGTCTCTTGTAGCGGGCATAAATATCACTGGCGATATAGCCTAGCGGATGGCCTACATGCAGTCCTGCTCCAGAAGGATAGGGAAACATATCTAAGACATAGTATTTTTCTTTGTCAGAAGTGTTTTCTGCTTTAAACGTCTGGTTTTCTGCCCAGTATTTTTGCCATCTGGCTTCAAGTGCATTAAAATCGTAATTCATGGTACTGTATTAGAGACCGCAAAAATACTAAAACCCTCAAGGTTTTGGAAGCCTTGAGGGTTTTATTAAACAAATTGATAGATTCAATACTTATTTGGTCACAATACTCTTTGTCTGTACCTCTCCATCTGCATTTATAATTTGAACAAAGTACTGCCCTTTTTCTAAATCCTGCATATTGATAAAAGTAGTAGCTTCAGAAGTCTCTAATGTTTTAACCAAAATGCCTTTCTGATTAAACAACTGTACTTTTACAGGTGATTTCCCAACAAAATTTTTGCTCAAACTTGTTATGTTAGAATTATAAAAATTCTGTTTCCCTAACGTTAATGTAAATCCTTCTTCGGCACTTGGGTTAGGAGACATCGTAAAACAAGGATTTGGGCCACAAGTTGGCTCACAAAACACGCTTCTAGAGCCTTTCACGCTAGATCCACAAGCGCTTACCGTAACAGTAACTGAGCCAGGAGAAATCTGTGGATTATTTGGTCGTACTCTTATGGCCCTTCCTGTCCTACTACCAACAATAGTTCCATTACTTACTGTCCAGGAATACCTTGGATTATTAAAAGTGCTTCCAGGTTCTATAAAAGTGTCTGCTCTAAAACTGTAATTGGTATCAAATGGGCATGTCCCTCCAGTTTGAGCAACCTCCACTCTTTGTATACACCCTAAACTGATTTCTTTACAAGAGTTACAAAGGTCGGAAAAGCCATTAAATCTGAATATACAAACCCTCCCCGTATTTCCTGTTGCATTACTCTTTTTTCTGATTTGAATTACTGGGGTTCTGTTTCCTCTTACAATTTCCATATTTCCCGAAACTGTCCAATTATAATTTCGAGCACCGTTATCAAAAACAGAGTAGGTGTAGGTTCTACTATCGCTAATATCAGAAGGACCCGAAATAGGGCAGAAGTTGGTCTGCGCATTCGCTTGGTAGCATAACCCCAATAAAAATGCAACAATAAATAATGTGTGTTTTTTTTTCATGTCACTTGTTTTTTAACATTAATAATAATTTGATTATCAAAATTATACTTACATATCATGAATATAACCGACATATGTTCCAAATTCGAGTAGTATTGTTCCAAAAGGGACAGTTATAAAAATTGTTTGATTTATGTATACGCTTTGTTTTCTATAGGAAGCAAAAAATGAGGAATAAAATCATAAGCTTTTTATAAAAAAGAATGGGCCTTTATTCTTTTTTATACTTTTGAAGCATGACGCAATTATCTATAAGCGAACTCAAAAACTATGGATTAAAGCACCGTAGTTTAATAAAACACCTATGAAATCTATAAGTAACATAAAAGTAGGCAGTCTCAGCAAACAGTTTTTGCACCTAAAATTATAAAATTGTTTACTGTAAACTGAGACTGAAAACTGTATATATATTACAGTTTTTAGAACTTAAAAGGTAGATGCATAGTTTTAACTATAATTGAGACCAACAAACAGAAACTCATAGAGAAGCATCATAATTTCAAACAAAATCACATAAACAACCCTTAAAAAAAATCAACCATGAAAAAAGTATTATTTGTCCTTACCAGTCACGATGCGCTAGGAGACACTGGAGCAAAAACAGGTTTTTGGATAGAAGAATTTGCCAGCCCTTACTATATCCTAAAAGACAAAGGTGTTGCAATAACCATCGCTTCTCCAAAAGGAGGACAACCACCAATAGATCCTAATAGTGCAACTGCAGATTTTAGCACCCCTGCTACGGAGCGGTTTAGTGCTGACAAAGAAGCACAAGCGGTCTTGAGTAAAACATTGAAGTTAGACGCTGTGAACGAGGCAGATTACGATGCTGTTTTTTATCCAGGAGGTCATGGCCCATTATGGGATTTGGCAGAAGATAAAGATTCTATTGCACTAATCGAGCGTTTTTACAATAGTAACAAACCTGTTGGAGCGGTATGTCATGCTCCAGCTGTTTTCCGACATACAAAAGGAGCCGATGGTCAGCCTTTGGTAAACGGAAAAAACGTAACGGGTTTTACCAATACCGAAGAAGCAGCGGTACAATTAACGGATGTAGTTCCATTCTTGGTGGAAGAAATGTTGCAATCTAATGGCGGTGTTTTTTCTAGAGGAGATG
>CAZYRG010000212.1:0-5659 GCA_964650425.1 uncultured Flavobacteriaceae bacterium | reverse complement strand
GCAAACATAAAACGATCTAACTGTGCTTCTGGCAATGGGTAGGTTCCTTCTTGTTCGATAGGGTTTTGGGTTGCTAATACAAAATAAGGCAAATCCAATTTGTAATGATGTCCCGCAACTGTCACCGAGCGCTCTTGCATTGCTTCGAGCAATGCTGCTTGCGTTTTTGGCGGTGTTCTATTAATCTCATCCGCCAAGATGATATTTGAAAAAACGGGGCCTTTGATGAACTTAAACTGCCTCGATTCGTCCAGAATCTCACTTCCAAGAATATCACTCGGCATTAAATCTGGTGTAAATTGTATTCGTTTAAAGTCAAGACCTAGCGCTTGAGAAATCGTATTAACCATCAATGTTTTTGCCAATCCAGGAACACCAATCAGTAAGGCATGTCCTCCTGAGTAGATCGCAATCAATATCTCATTGATTACAGCTTCTTGGCCAATGATAATTTTTGAAATTTCTTTTTTTAGTTCTTGGTGCCTAACCACCAATTGTTCTACTGCTGCAACGTCTGACATAGTTTTTATTACTTTTTTAGCCAATTACTGGTGTAGTCACACTCTCGGTACTCACCATTAATTTTGATATAGGTTTCGTCAATCTTTTCCTTTTGCCATTCTTCAACGGCCTTTAGTTGCTTTTCTTTGAGGGCTAATTCCTGTATCTTGATATAATCCTTGGCATAGTCAGCTACATGCTCGTCATAACGATTTGTTACCGTTATAATTTTGAATTTTTTCTTTCCAGTACGATCCTGATCGGGGATGATTTTAGAAATCTCTCCACTTTTTAATTTAGACACTTGCTCATAAAGTAGTGGATCTATTTTTGATAATTCGAATCTGGTATCTCCTGTGGTAGGATTAATTAATTGTCCTCCATCTTGTCGTGTTTCTTTCTCGTCACTATACCTTCTTGCAATATCAGCAAATTTCACCTGACCCCCTGCTAACACAGAACGAATAGAATCCACGCGTTTTTTTGCTTCTTTGATAGTCGCTTCTGTAACATCCGGAATCAATAAAATATGTCGCACATCTACTTGCTGTCCTCTAATCTTATCTACCGTAAGAATATGATATCCAAAATCTGTTTTGAACGGCTCGCTTACCTCTCCTTCTTGCAAACTAAAGGCCGCATCTTTGAATTCTTTGGCAAATGGATCTTGTCTCGAAATGGTATATTTCCCTCCGCTAGATCGTGAACCCGGATCCTTAGAGTATAATACCGCCTTGGTCGCAAAACTTGCTCCATTTTCCACAACATCTGTACGGTATTGGTTGAGCTTATCTAGTACTTTTTTCACTTCAGCTTCCGGAACTTTTGGTTCGATCACAATCTGAGCTATCTCGATTTCTGTTCCAAACAATGGACGGTCTTCTTCGGGTATTTTCTTAAAAAAATCACGAACTTCTTCAGGTGTAATCTCTACCTCTTCTACCACTTTCTTTTGCATTTCTTGCGAAAGTCGATTGTTTTTATTGATCTCAAAAAGTTCTTTTTTGAAATCTTGCATATTATCCTTCTTATAAAAAGCTAGCATCTTTTCTTCTGTACCGATCTGCTCTTTCATGTAGCTCACCTGCTTATCCACATAATCCTCAATCTCCGCATCAGAAACAGGAATACTATCTTGTACCGCATGATGTGCGTACAATTTATTTTCCAACAAACTTCCTGCTAATTCGCATCTCGACACATCTTCTGTAGAAATACCTTGTGATTTTAGCTCAATATACGCCTTGTCTACATCGCTATCCAAAACGACATATTTACCTATAACGGCAGCTACGCCGTCCACTTTTATTTTTTCAAAATTTTGGGAAGCTACTATTTCAGCTGTGGTAGCCGCTGGAGTGTCTTCTAGTTCTTCATAAGGAACGATCTTCTTCTCGGTCACGGTGTTCACCGAATCCACCAAAGCCTCTTTAATGACAACGCCTTTTTGCGTCAATGTTTTCAAGGAATCTTTTGCGGTATCAGCGACAGCTTCTGCGCTTTTTTCTACCTTTTCTTCTACTTGTTCTTTTCCCTGAGTCACACTATCCTTAACAGTAGCCGGAGTAGGTATGGAATCTGTAGTGGTCGGAACTTGACCTTGCACAAAAATTGAATAAAAAACTGCAGCAAAAACTACAGCACTTTTTTTAATTATAAATTTCAAATTGTTCATTTTTAATAGCATCCTTCGTAATATCCTTTTCTAATTTTTTTATTAATTCTAACTTGCGTTTGTTATGAATTATTTCCCGTATCATTGGTCGCACATAACTCAAAGGAGCTGCATCATTTCGGTACAAAACTTCTTCAATTTTTATCAAATATACACCTAGTGAATCTTTTAATTGCAAAAGCCCCTTATTTTTTAATACTTCTTTTCGGTTTTTAGTTCGCAAGACAGGAACTTTTCGAATAATCTGATCAAACTCTACCCAAATACTATCATTAAGAGACGAAGCTTTGTAGGCAAATTTCATATCATTTATCTGATGTTGATCCTCCTCATTATAACGATTAAAAGATCTCCGCGTTGCAGCTTTTTCCGCAAAAGAATTATCCAAGTGGATATAACGCAGTTTTACCAATTCTTTATTTAGATTAAAATTCGCTTTATTCTGCTCATAATACCCTTCTAATTCCTGATCTGTAATAACGGTATCCAGTGTTTTTGCTACTAAAGCATCTTTGTAAATTTTCATGTACAACGAATTCTTATATTCCGAAACAAGCTTATTCAGGGTATTTTTTTGTCCTTCGGTAAGGTTTTCTTCCGCACGATCTAAAAACAATCTTTCGGTAGCCCAACTCGTTACATAACTACTCACCACTGATGCACTATCAGCTGCCGTAGTATTCTCAGTGATCAAATCCGCTATATCATCATCCAAAAGATAGGTATCATTTACACGTGCCACCACATTGGCATCTTGTGCAGAATCACAAGCAATTACAACAATAAACAGGGCAATTATTAGGTAGCGCATCTTACTTTTGTAATTCTTTTTTAACCTTTTTCAATGTCTTTTTATTTACCACAACTGGGTACTTTGTTTTTAGCTCCGTGAGCCAATTGGTTTCTAATTCTTTTTGATAATCATTGATGACTCGTCCTTTTGTTTCCTCTAATTTTTTCGGTCCTGCAGGCAAAACAACGCACACTTTCATAACTGTAAAATACCCTTCTTTTTCAAAAAACTGTATTTTATCTTTTTCAGCTACAAAATTTTGTGGCAATAACTCATCTCCTTTTGCATAAGTTTCTTCACTAAAAATGGCATTAGAAGACGTTTCGACATTCATCTTTTCTTTGACCTGCTCTAAGGTACTACCACCTTCCAATAAGCTTTTAACTTGTTCTGCAATTTCTTTCTTTTCCGTTGAAATCTTTTGCACCTCATAGCGTTCTTCCCATTGGTAATTATCTACATGAGCATCATAATACTTCTGCAAGCCTACTGAATCCGTTTTGGCCGCATTCCATATTTTGTCTTCCATTAAATCAAAAAGTAACAAACCATCTCTATACTCTGTCATTACCGCCGCAAAATCCTCGTTATCTTTTTCTAAATTCGCATCATAATATCCTAATAGCGTTTCTGAAACATATTCTTCGTAACCACTCTTTACAAAACTAGCAACATCACTAACAACCTGATTAGAATCCTTCTGCTTTAAGTAGCCTCCAAATTTCGCGTAGGAATAGGTACTATCTTTTACTTTCAACATTGCTTCTTTATACATATCTCCTTCAAAAGAAAGCCCTTTAATACTATCGCCAACCTTTATTTTATCCTGAAAAAAAGCAACGGTCTTTTCACTAGCATCCGCTACTCCATACTGTTTTTTTATTTTTCCTATAAAAGCATCTGTAATAAGTTTGGATCTAGAATCACGTTTAATCTTATTCGCCAGTTCCGATTTGACCTCATCAAAAGTTGCCGGCTCATGTTTTTCTATCAACTTGATGATATGCCATCCAAAGTTTGACCGCACAGGTTTAGAATACGTATTTGGTGTATCTAAAGCAAAAGCTGCTTTTTCAAAAGCTGGAGCATTCAGATCTCCAAAAGCGAATTTTTTAAGCACCCCACCTTTTGAAGCGGTAAACCTATCTTCACTAAATTGCGCTGCCAAGGTTTCAAACTCTGCTCCTTGTTCCAATTGTGTATGGATATCATTAATTTTTTCTTCAACCTTAGCTCCATCATCACCAGATGTCACGGCCAACATAATATGTGCTGCAGTAATCTGGCCAGTAGCTTTTCTACGGTCATTTACTTTCAATATATGGTATCCAAATTGTGTCTTGAATGGTTCAGAAACACTACCAACTTTGTTATCAAAAGCTGCTTTCTCAAACGGGTATACCATTCGAAATGCTGAAAACCATCCCAAATCTCCACCATTTTTTGCAGCAGATGGATCCTCACTATACTCTTTGGCTATGGCATTAAAATCTCCTCCATCAACTACACGCTTTCGCGCTTCTGCAATTTTATTGAATGCTTTGAGCGTGTCAGCTGGCACAGCATCAGGCTGTACTCTAATCAATATATGACTAGCATTTACTGATTCTTGCTGATGCTCAAACGCTTCTTTAACCAACGCATCCGTTACATTCGTATCGGTAAGGTAGCTCCCTGCAAGTTGTTTTCGATAACTCGCTAATTCATCAATATAGGATTGTTTCTGATCTAAACCTGCTGCTATTGCTGCCTTAATTTTTAACTTATAATCGATAAACAATTTCAAGTATTCATCTACATCTTTCTGTGATTCATCTTTGACCAGATCCAAGTTTTTAAGATAGACTCGCTTGAATTCGGAACTATAGACTGGAGCATCAGCTATCTTAAGTAATGGTTGCTGTTTTTTTTGTGCAGTAGTAATAGAAATAGTTATTAATGTCACAAAAACACTAAAAATTCGTGTTCTAATTTTTGTATTATTCATGATTGCTTTATGATAATTGATTTAAAATGATCGCTTTACTGTTTGTGTTTTCAGGTACATCTCCTTCGAATCGAACAAAAATACTAATTCTGAGATGTATTACAAGACTCTAACCTGAATTATACAACGAAAGTAGTAACTGATTAGTATTTATTCAAAGTCACAGTAGCTATTGCATTTAGGATGTAGTGCATCGAATACTCCATAGATTTTTTACGATATTTACACCCTACTTAATTCGCTCTTATTTTGGAAAGACACTTAAAACTCATTTGGGATTTCAGAGGACCTGCGGCTAAAAAAACCGCAGAGCATCATGAAATCCATCTTAAAGAATATGCTACTTCTCAAAAACTTTCTTTGCAAATTACTGGAACCGAACATCCAAACGATATGCATAGTATTGCTTTTTTAGTAGTAACAGATAGCGAAATGAAACCAGTACGTGATGCTTTAAAGCCGCATCGGGGAACATTGTATAGTTCTGAGTTATGAGTTCAGAGTTCTGATATTACGTCTTAAGTGTTTAATTTTTGACAATGAAAAAAAGGGCTTAGCAACGTTTTAATAAATACGGATTAAGGATTATTGCCTTTTGAAGGGCTATACATATTTGCGTAATCCTAAAAATAGCAGTAAAAAAACTCACAACTAAAAAAACATGTACACAAAAACCTTTTTCGAAAAACTATACGCCTTTAAC
>CAZYRG010000211.1:1162-5661 GCA_964650425.1 uncultured Flavobacteriaceae bacterium | reverse complement strand
ACGCACCCATCCTTTAAAAAATGGGAAGGTGTCAAAATAGTCAACCGCAATACCTACAATAAGTAGTACAAAACTGAAAATAGCAGGCAGATAGGTTTTAAAATTTGATACTTCTTCTACAGTGCTGTGGTTATGGCCATCATCGTGGCTGTGTTCGCCAGTGTGTTCTTTTGTATCTATATCTCTAAGGTTTAGTTTTTTCTTTTTCATTATTAGTTGTGGTATTGTATTAAAATCTGCTCTAAATCATCGGGAAGTTCCATTCTTCTTAATGGTGGAACATCAGAACCACCAGTGTTTCCTGTTGGAACGTGGTCAATAAATGATTTCCAACCACCAACGACCAATCGCAGAAATTGTCCTATAACTTCTTTAAAGTTCTTTTGTCTTAAACCGAATTTCAACATTAACCAATGAGAAAAGGTATGTTCAAAAGGATAAGATTGTCCGAGTATATGTGCGCGTTCCAAATAGTGCCAAGCTGTATCATAGCTATGTTGTTCCAAGGCATTATAATAACCATCCAGTTCTTGCTGGTAGTGTTGTTTAAGACCTTTAGGTATAATGGTATTAAATTGCATTTTCTTCTATTTCTTTATCCAAATTTTAGCTTATTCTTTATCCTTTAACTCAAAAAAAATAACTTCGGAACTCGTGAAGAAATTGGTAGCCTTTGCTGCCCATTCCTGCCAGTTCTTTTCGCCCACGAAAGCCATTTTTCCATAGTCTGAAATATGAGCTGAATCTACTTTGATATCTTCCCAAAAACCTTTTAGCGTGTATCCATCAAAATCTTCCATTTCAAAATAGAAATCCACTTTTTGATTGGTTTTAAGAATGCCGTGAATGTGTTTGTGAATTTTTTCAACATCTTCTTTTGAAACTTTGTCGCTCAACTTTGCCGAAATCAAGTTGGCTTTATCTGAATTTAATAGCTGTACCATATATTATAATTTAATTATTGAATTCTCAATATACTGTAATCATAAGTGCAACAGAAGTGCATTTATCATCCACTACATTTCTCACAAATACCTTTAACCACGAGATTCATATCTTCCGCCAAGTAACCATTAGGAAGATTGATGTGCGGGATCTTATGTTCTGTTAAACAAACAGTTTCATCACAATTATTACAATGAAAATGTAAATGTAAATCTTGGTCAACTTCGCAATTACAACCCAGTTCACATAAAGCATATTTGGCTATTCCTGTACCATCGTCTATTTGGTGTACAATTTTTTTTTCTTCGAAAGTTTTCAAGGTACGGTATAGTGTTGTGCGTTCTGCTTTCGCGAAAGCGAGTTCAATATCTGTCAATGCAACAGCAACATCCTTTTGTGCCATATATTTATAAATCAAAATGCGCATTGCCGTAGGGCGCACGTCGTGATTTTCTAATGTTTTTTCTATTTCTGTCATTATTTTCCTGTTTAATGGCTGTGTTCAGTAGCTCCTTTATTCATCTCTCCCATAAGGTAATAAGCATTATTATACGCAAATCGTGTATTAGAAACTGGGGTTTCAAAAAACCGGACAGCTACCCAGTCGCGGTCTTTCTCGCCGGTAGTAACTTCTATAGGCATAAAGCTCCAGGCGTCGCCTTCTTGTTGCGCTTTAAACACGTAATCTTTACCACCTTCTGTGATAATAGCACTTTCTGGTAAGGCGGTAGTCTGCTCATTATTAACTTCAATCTTACCTTTTATATACATACCAGGAATAAGACTGCCTTCTTTGTTTTCAATTTCGGCGTGTACGTGTACGGCTTTAGGGTCTTGCTCAAAAGTCTGGCTTACTGAATAAATTATAGCTTCCAGCTCTTTTCCTGGACGCGACTGAATACTGAAGCGTACTTTTTGACCTTTCTTTACTTTATCTACATCTTTTTCAAAAACCATCAAGTCCGCGTGCACGTGGTCCGTATCTACTATTTCCATTAGGTTAGTTTGTGGGGCTACGTATTGTCCAGTTTTAATAAAAACCTTTTCTACAACACCGGTAATGGGACTGCGCAAAGCAACGCGCTGATAAATTGTACCATTACGTACGCCATTCACATTAATATTATATTGTCGCAGCTGGGCTTCCATACCATTTATCATTGCTGTAGATGATTGATAGTCTGCCGTGGCTTTTTGGTAATTCATACCAGACGCAACGCCAGCTTCGTAAAGTCGTTTTTGGCGTTCATACTCTTGTTTTAAAAATTGGCTATTGCTATATGCGTTCAAGTAATCACTCTGTATCTGTATAATACTGGGATGTGACAAATAAGCAACTGCTTGATTTTTTTGTACTTCATCGCCTTCTATTACTTCTATGGAAGCAACATTTGCACCTGTGAGCGCAGTGATACTTGCTTCGTTTTGTGGCGGTACCTCCAGCGTCCCATTTGCTGCTACATAACCGCTCATATTGCGTTGAGAAAGGGTGTCAATTTCTATTTGTAGTGCTTCAAATTGCTGTGTCGTGAGCATTACTTCTTTGGCTTCGCCTTCAGAATGACTTTCATCAGAATGCGTTTCTTCAGTTTCAGAATGGGTTGCTTCATCGTGACTGTCTTTATTTTTTGAATCGCCACAACTGGTCAATGTCAATGCCAGAAGCATTGCGGTAATCGGTATATATTTAATTATTTTCATCTGTTATTAGTTTTGGAAATATTGAAGTTCAAATAAGGCTTCTAAATAATTGTCAAGTGCGTTGAGTGCATCCATTTCTGTTTGTATGGCATCTCGAATAATTTGTGTAAAAGCTGCATAATCCAGTGCACCTTCTTTGTAGGCGAGCAATGCTCCTTTTCGCTGGTCTATTGCAAGCGGTAAAGCTTCGGTTTTGAAAAAAAACCAAGTATCTCGCCATCGAGCATAATTTTGCTGTGCCCGTGTATATTGGGATTGTAATTCACGCTGTTTAAATGCTGCGTTTGTTTCTGCGATTTGCGCATCCAGTTTGGCCGCTTTTGCACGACCGCGGCTGGGACCTGAAAATAACGGTATGGAAATTCCTGCTTGATAGGTGTAAAAACCACTATCGCCATTTACCCGTTGTAAACCACCTTGTAGGTTAAACTTGGGGAATAAATCTGCTCGTGCAGCGTCATAGCTGGCTTGTGCTTCATCGATACGCTTTCGCGAAAGCGATAACACAGGATGATCATTTAATGTTATATTATCACCTAATATTGTAACGTCACTTTCTTGTAGCTCATCTGTCACCGTGTAGGTTATTTCTGGTTGTAACCAGAGATTCAGTTTTTGCAAGGCAATTACGTAATCAGCTTCTGCCTGTTGTAGCTTATTATTGATTTGTAACGCCTGATTTCTCGCAGCTGCATATTCCAGCCGTGAAATAGCTTCTACTTCATAATTGAGTTCAACAGATTGTGAAAATTTCCTATAAATGCTGTCCAGCTCTCTGTAGAGTACAAACTTTTTCTTAGCCTGAAATACTTCTGACCAGGCCTTTTTAACTTCCATTTCTAACTGAATTTCAGAAAGCTCTAATGCTGTTTTTGCCAGCTCGATGCGTTGTTTTTGTAAGCGTTTTTTAGCACCTATACCGAGCAAATCAATATTCTGTTGACCGATACCTATCAAGGTGTAAATACCTTGACCATCTGCCACTTCTTCGCCACCTGTAAATACTTGTGTATTTCCAAAGTCATAAGCGTTTCCTGTGAGTACGTTTTGCCTTTCAACTTCAAGCTGGTTAACTTTTAAGACAGGATAAATTTCTTTGGCAATTAATACCGCTTGTGATAGCGTTATCGTCTGGACGCTATCCTGAACAATAGGATCTTGTAATGATATTTGCGTTTGCGCTTTCGCGAAAGCGGCACCACCTAAAATAAAACCAATCACCAAAACCGTCGTTAATGCTTGTGGGTTAATAGAACTGCGCTTATCCTGTTCTTTGCGCTCTCGTCTTTTTTCTATATAAGTATATAATACTGGCAGCACAATCAACGTAAGTAACGTTGCTGTGAGCATACCGCCTATAACTACCGTTGCAAGCGGTTGCTGTACCTCTGCACCAGCAGATGTAGAAAAAGCCATAGGTAAAAAACCAAAAATATCTGTGGTGGCCGTAAGCATAATGGGACGAATACGTTCCTTAGTTCCTTTGAATATTCTGTCCTTTATACTCGTGACGCCTTCTTCTTTTAAAGAATTAAATCGATTAATTAGCACCAGTCCATTAAGAACTGCGACACCAAATAGCACAATAAATCCTACGCCTGCCGAAATACTGAACGGCATATCTCGCAACCACAACGCAAATACACCACCGATGGCTGCCAAGGGTATGGCGATGTAAATCATAATGGATTGTGAAAAGGATTTTAAAGCAAAATACAGTAGTATGAAAATTAAAAACAGTGCAATAGGCACTACAATTATGAGACGATCCTTTGCGCTCTGCAAGTTTTCAAACTCTCCACCATAGGTAATATAATAGCCTGATGGCAAGTCCAGTTCATCATCTAATTTTT
>CAZYRG010000211.1:0-1062 GCA_964650425.1 uncultured Flavobacteriaceae bacterium | reverse complement strand
TACATATCTGCAATATCCATAGGCATAGGATCTGTAGGTATATCTGCTACTCCTATACGGGCAGTTACTGTCTTTATTTCTGGAAAATTTTCTAAAAGTATTGTTTCTATTTTTTTGGAAACTTCAATGGATTCGGTCAGCGAGCTTCCTGGTCTTATAAGTGCTTGCATTGCAATATCTCCTTCATCGAGTTGGGGCACGAATTCTCCACCCATATTAGAAAATATAAACCCTGCACTAATCAGTAGAACAGCAGCTGCTGATAAAACGATAACCTTAAGTCGTAGTGCTCCTTTCAATAACGGCATATAAACGTTATGAATAGCACCTATGATTTTATCACTTATTCTTTCAAGCCAGCGCTCAAACCTGCCAAACCAGTTTTTGGTATTTTGAACTGGTTTCATAAATAGTGCAGACATCATAGGCACATAGGTAAGGCACAGAATGATGGCTCCTATCATTGCAAACCCAAAGGTGTATGCCATAGGTTTAAACATCTTACCTTCTACACCAGTAAGAAAAAGTATGGGTGTAAATACTATCAGGATAATAATCTGACCGAAAAAAGCAGAACCCATCATCGTACTTCCTGCATCATAGGCAACCTTATCCATCACTCCTTGATTGAATTTAAGCTTTCCAGACCTTATTCGTTTCTGAATTTCATACACCGTTCCTTCTATAATAATCACGGCGCCATCTATAATAATCCCAAAGTCTATAGCTCCCAAACTCATTAAATTTGCCCAGACATTAAATTGCTTCATCAAGATAAAAGCAAAAAGTAAAGACAGCGGTATGGTAGTAGCCGTAATGAGACCACCTCTTAAACTACCCAGCAATAATACAAGGGCAAAAATCACGATCAATGCACCTTCCAGTAAATTAGTTTTTACCGTGTCGGTGGTTCTGGCGATAAGCTCACTACGATCAATAATGGCCGCAATAGTCAAACCTTCAGGCAGCGATTTTTCAATTTCTGCCATACGATCCTTCACGTTTTGAATAACCGCATTAGGATTAGATCCTTTGAGCATCATAATCATTCCGCCCACAGCT
>CAZYRG010000210.1:0-5662 GCA_964650425.1 uncultured Flavobacteriaceae bacterium | reverse complement strand
TAGTATTTTTTATAAAATTCTAATATGAAGTCTTTAAGATACATTTTTTTTGTTAAAAAGTAGCTTAATGGTTTGTGAAATAACGTTTAAATCTGCTGAATACGCTGTTTTTAGAAAGATTTGGGTTGGGATGCAATAAAGCTTGTCAGACAGGAAGCTCCTTAGTTATACGAGCTTTTAGATAGCGATAATCTTGAAAAAAAAGTATAACGCTTCTACGCAACAGTGGTTACGTTGTACAATGATAAAGAGTGGATGTTGCTATATAGTGTCATTTTGATTATTAAGCTTTTCTAATTTTTGTTCACGTAGATACAAGAAAAAGGGAAAAGTAAAGGCTATAGCAACTAAAAATGTTAAGGGAATTAAAAGCCACCAATATTTAATTTTTAATCGAAGAGATTCTGGAATATACCAAATGAAAAAGGTTAACATTACTATTTGTAAGTCCGCACTAAAGGATTTTGCAGGAAATGTTGTTTTTGTCAATGCTAAGAAGTTTCTGATAGAAGTATCCTCTACATGAAGGTAAAACTGAATATTAAAGTACCAAGTGTAGCAGGCTCCAGCGATTGCTATTAGGAGAAAAATATATTTACGTTTCATTGGTAGAAATTTTAAAAACTAGAAAGGTCTACATCATCGTTTTTTCTCTTTTAATTCCATGTATGGTCACACTATGTTAAGGTGTAGAAAATAGTTACGTATGATGAATGTGTTTACTAGTGGTGCTTTGTGATTTAATTCGTTGGTCTGTATTAAGTTTAAATATACGAGATTACTAACTGTAAATCTGCTAATTAAAACTTAAAAAATGCAAATTATGATGATAAGTGTTAAAACAAAAAACCTGTAAAATCATAAGAACAATTCTTTGATTTTGCAGGTTTATCATAGCGTAAATGCCAATATGAATCCGACTACTTTTTATGCGTGACCATAAATTTTGGTGTAGAGGTCACTATATTTTTCTTTAATAATTTTTCGTTTCATTTTCATAGTAGGGGTGAGGTGTCCTCCGTCTATACTCCATTCTTCTGGGGTGAGTTCAAACCGCTTCACCTGTTCCCATTTTCCAAATTTTTGGTTATGTTCCTCAATCTCTTGTTGTATACGATCTTTGACTTTGTCATTGGCAATAAGTTCTTCATTACTAGATCCAATCGCATAGTCATGTTGTTCTGCCCAATCTCTGATAAATTCAAAATTCGGTTGTACAAAGGCAGCAGGCATTTTTTCTCCCTCGCCAATTACCATAATTTGTTCTATAAAACGGGATTGTTTCATGGCGTTTTCTACTAATTGCGGCGCAACATATTTACCACCAGAAGTTTTGAACATTTCTTTTTTACGATCTGTAATCTTAAGGAATCCTTCATTATCAATCTCGCCAATATCCCCAGTATGGAAATAGCCATTTTTGAGTACTTCGTCCGTTTTTTCTTTGTCTTTATAATAACCCTGCATAACGCTTGGTCCTTGTACCAAAATCTCACCATCTTCGGCAATTTTGACTTCCATTTCAGGGATCAATTTTCCTACCGTTCCAATTTTGAAGCCATAATCTCTCATGTCATTTACAGAAATTACAGGAGAGGTTTCGGTAAGACCATAACCTTCCATTATAGGAATGTCAGCTGCTGTAAAAACACGAGCTAGACGAGGTTGCAATGCGGCACTACCACAGCAAATAATTTTTAAGTTACCTCCCAAGGCTTCTTGCCATTTGCTAAAGATGAGTTTTTTGGCAAGTCCTAGTTTTTTCTCATACCACCAACCATTGCGGTTGTATGGTTGATATTCGAGACCCAATTCAACAGCCCAAAAGAATAGTTTCTTTTTGATACCTGTGAGATCCGCTCCTTTAGCATAAATTTTGTCATATACCTTTTCCAATAATCTAGGTACAGCAGACATTACTTCTGGTTGTACTTCTTTAAGATTATCGCTAATGGTTTCTAAGGATTCTGCAAAATGAATAGAAATCCCCATATACTGATATAGATAGAGCAGCATTCGCTCATAAATATGACAAATAGGTAAGAAGCTTAATGATTTAAGGCCATTACCAGCTTCCATTGGGAAGCGCGAGGCACTATTAATAGCATTTCGAACAATGTTTTTGTGCGACAACATCACACCTTTTGGTCGGCCTGTAGTTCCTGAAGTATATATTAATGTAGCCAAATCGTCTTCCGTAATCGAGGCTTTGATTTTTTCTACTTCTTCTTGATTACCAGGATCGGTTCCTAGTTCTAATAATTGTGACCAGTTATTACAGCCTGCAATTTCATCAAAAGAGAAAACGTCTTTTAATGATGGTACATTAGCTTTGATATTTTTAATCTTGGTCAATACTTCAAAATCAGAAACAAAGACATATTTTGATTCTGAATGATTCAATACATATTGATAATCCTCCTCAGATATTGTAGGGTAGATAGGAACATCTTGTGCTCCAATCTGCAGAACGCCAATGTCTACAATATTCCATTCGGTACGATTGCTAGAAGATATGATGGCGATTTTGTCATTCTGTTTTACGCCAAGGCGCAATAGTGCACGACTAATTTTATTGGCTTTAGCTACATATTCAGCCGAAGAGGTACCAATCCATTCGCCATTATATTTAGTTACTAATGCTTTATCAAGATTGAATTTTTCTAGTTGATAGTATGGAAAATCAAATAATCGTTTAACTTCTGTCATAAGGTCTTAGGGTATTTGTTATGCACGCATAGGTTTTTGCAAATATAACGGAAAATCAGTCATAGCCAAATTACCGCTGACTAAATATATTAAAAAACCACTAGTTTTTTACTTAAATTTTAGAGGAATTCTCATTAATACCTATTGTAACTTGCATAAATCATTCTTATGGTCATGATTTCGTCCTAAATATATTTTAAAATTATGGTCGTTTCGGCACATAATATTTCAATACCTTTGCCACACTTTTTTGAAAGTTATTGATACCTATTATTGAAGTTTGTTTATGCATAAATTTTTTCGTCTAGAAGAATATAAAGTGTTGGCATATCGCATGCTTTTGGCTTATGTGTTTTATTTTATCTCACGAACCTTATTTTATTTTTATAACGCAGATTTAATCGAAGTTAGCAGTGTTTTGGAGTTTGTTAAGCTTGCATATCACGGTTTGGCTTTTGATACTTCGGCATTACTTTATATTAACGCGTTATTTATCTTATTAAGTATTTTTCCTTTTTGGATCAATACGCGTTCTGGGTATCAGAAATTCCTATTTTATTTATATTTTATCACCAATCTTATAGGGTATGCTACGAATTTTGTAGATTTTATTTATTATAAATTTATTTATACCAGAACAACAACTTCCGTTTTGGGGAGTGTGAAAAATGAGACCAATCTAGGACCGCTATTAGGTGCTTTTTTAGTGTCTTATTGGCATGTTTTTTTATTGTTTTTTGGGTTAGCATTTGGTTGGGTGTATTTATACAAGAAAGTACAACTTTTGCCAAAAGAAGGAACGCTTTCATGGAGGTATTTTGTTGGTTCATTGGTGGTGCTTTGTGTTTTAATTCCATTATGTATTGGTGGCATTAGAGGTGATTTCAAACACAGTACCCGACCTATAAATATGGTAGATGCTAATCGGCATGTCAAAATACCGGTACAAGCAGATGTCGTATTGAATACACCATTTGCTATTATTAGAACGATAGGTAAGAATGATTTTAAGCTTGTAGATTTTGTATCAAAAGAAACTATTGAAAAACAGTTGCAACCGATCAAACAATACCAGAGCGATAGTTTGACATTGGAGAAACCTAATGTAGTTATTCTGATTGTAGAGAGTTATGGTAGAGAATATTTTGGTGCGATGAATACTGATATGGGGATCAAGAATTATGTAAGTTATACGCCTTTTTTGGATTCATTAGCGCAGCATAGTTTGATATTTCCTAATGCTTTTGCTAATGGACGAAAATCGATTCACGCAATGTCTTCGGTTTTGGCGGGTATTCCTTCTTTTAAAGTAGCATTTACTTCTTCAGCCTATGCCAAACAACCGATACAATCCTTAGTGTCTGCTTATAATGAAATGGACTACGATACGTCTTTTTTTCATGGTGCGCCTAATGGGTCTATGGGCTTTTTAGGGTTTGGAAATATTTTGGGCTTTGATCATTATTATGGCAAAACCGAATATGACCAAATGTATCCTGATACAAATGATTTTGATGGGTTTTGGGGGATATGGGATGCGCCATTTTTGCAATATATGAAGCAAACACTAGATCAGAAAGAAGAACCTTTTATGAGTACGATTATGACTGTAAGCTCTCATTCTCCTTATATTGTCCCAAAAGAAAAGGAAGGGCGGTATCCAAAAGGTAATGTTCCGATGCATCAATGCGTAGGCTACACTGATGAAGCGTTAAAAGAGTTTTTTGTCACTGCAAAAACGGCTCCTTGGTTTGATAATACTATTTTTGTGCTAACAGCTGATCATGGGAATCAAGTGTATTATGATGAATATAAAAAAACGATCAATCGGCATACGGTGCCCATTATGTTTTATTACCCAGGTAGTGAAGCGATAATGAAAGGAGTCGATAAACGTTTGGCGCAACAAATTGATATTTATCCAACACTCTTAAAAGCTTCTGGTTATGAAAAACCTATTAGAAGTTGGGGAAGGAATCTGATAGGAGAGGAGGCTGTACCACCTTTTGTTATGACCCATTCGAGTGTTTTGTATCAGTATTTTGATGAACAGTATATTTGTGTTTTTGATGGTCTACAAGTAATTGGTTTTTATGATGTAAAAGATAAAGCATTGAAAAAAAATCTAATCAATCAACGTAATGCCCAAATGAATATGGCTGAAGAACGCTGTAAAGCTTTTATTCAAGATTATATGGATCGTGTAATGAATCGTAAATTACAACTAGAATAAATCTTTTGAAAAAATATACAATATGAATAAGATGGTTAAAAAAATACTCCTAGGGGTTTTGGCAATAGCACTAGTGTTGACTGCTAAATATGTATATGATATTCATCTCAATTATAATTTAAAGAAAATTACTGATGGGAAGGTGTATAGTTCTGGAGTGATTCCGCCAGAAAAAATTGCTGATTATGTAGGGGATTATAATATAAAAACGATAATCGATTTCAGGCATCCACATATCATTGATGAACTGAATCCTGCTAACGGTACTGCTATTGATTTAGAGAAAAAAGCGGTTGCTAAAATCCCTGGAGTTCGTCATTTTAGTATTCCTTCTGATCAAGTGCCTACTCAGCAAAATCTAGATAGTTTATTTAAAGTACTGGATCAAGAAAATGCCTATCCAGTCCTAATGCATTGCTATCATGGTACGGGTAGAGCACAGATCTATTCTGCAATCTATAGAATAGAGTATGAGGGTATGTCTAATGAAGAGGCCAGAGCCAAAACCCGTGTACTACTCAAATACAGCTCTTTTGACGACGGAAAGCCTAAAGGAGAGTTTTTGAAGGCCTACACGCCTAGAAGAAAGCAATGATTTTGAAGCGTTTTCCTCTTTTGATCGCTTCAGTTTTATAATCAAAGATCTCTAGATGTAATATCATTTACGCTCTAGTTTATAATTGCTATTATTCGTATTTTTAATTCATGGATTTAGAAAAG
>CAZYRG010000209.1:0-5666 GCA_964650425.1 uncultured Flavobacteriaceae bacterium | reverse complement strand
CTAATTTATTTCATCTAAATATTTTGTAAAACACTAAAATAAAGGAGCTTGTGAATTAATCAGAAGCTTTAAGTTACAGTGAAACAAGGTCTATGAATGCGGGTTTAATGATAAAACATCAATAATTTGCGTAAAACCCATAATGGAAACTAGTTAGATCTAATTATCTTTAGTATAATGTAAATGTATTGGACGTAATATATTAAATGTCATATCCAATTACTACTAGTATACATTTATAAGTAACACGTATGCTTACCTTCCGATATCGTGTGATATAGCTAGTGTCATTAGCTGTAGAATTGATTAATTGCCTTAATGAGAGACATAAAAACGCAAGACCATACCATAGAAATCTTATATTTAGCTTTACAGTATTTGAGTAACGCTGCTAGATGTTATCTCTCTAAACAAGAGGAGGATCGACATCTTGATCTTCGTTTTTCATCATTAGATAATAGTTTTATGATCCGTTTACTAGAGGATTCAAAATGTGTGTTTTATTTTAATTTTGAGCGTTTTACTTTGGAATGGGTACATCATAATAGATCTAAAATTATGCGTCTTAATGGTAGCAGTCATAAGCAGATTCTAAAATGGATACGAATGGTTACTAAAGAGTCAAATTTTAATAAGACGTATAAATATATATCTAAACAGAAAGAACAATTCCCTATTACAGATGATTATGTATTTCACTTATCTAATATAGAACCATTGCGCCGTATGATACAGATGAGAACAATTGCACATAATGCCATGCAAACTATGCTATTTAGTTTGGATGTTGAAGATGTAATTAGTGTACGCTCCTTTGTGCTGTCGAGTAGGGTGAGATTTGCCTACCCAGGAATCGAAAATGTTTTTATTGAATTAGGATACATGATTCCTGATACGGTTTTTGATGAACATTATTATTACTTGACCTGTTGCAAAGGAAATCGAAAAGTTCACGTTACTAAGATGCAACCACTTCGTATCGGATATTGGTATGATGATCGTATTAAAGGAGCTGTGCTACCAGCTAATAACTTTTCTGAAAAGGTGGTGATTACTTTTTTTCAGGAGGCACTATCAGCCTACCTTAATAAAATCAATAACTAATTCGTTCTTTTTTAGTTTTTTGAAATCTTTTTTTTTACTCAGACAACCTTTTTGTTTCTTTATGCGTCTATATAAATAGAGCAACTAAAGGCAAGGTAGTACTTTTGAAAATAATTCAATTACATAAAAGTGAAAAATCACTGATCCAAAAAGCGATCAAATCTCATCGTGCTTCGCAACAGCAGTTGTTTGATACCTATGCACCCAAAATGTTGGGTGTGTGTAGAAAGTATATCAAAGATCAACATCATGCGGAAGAGGTAATGTTGAATGGTTTTTTAAAAGTATTTACACATCTTAAAGATTTTGCGCATCAAGGAAGTTTTGAGGGGTGGATACGAAAGATTATGGTACGAGAGGCGATTTCTTTTTTGCGTAAGCAACAACAATTGTTTTTTGTAGAGGATGCCGCCGCCTACTCAAGGGATGCAGAGGACAGTTTACACAATGCTTCTGAAGTGGCACATTTGCAAGCCATAATAGATGGACTGCCGACAGGATATCGTACTGTTTTTGTGTTGTATGCGATAGAAGGATACAAGCATCGAGAAATTGCGGCATTATTAAAAATTTCAGAAAACACCTCTAAGTCGCAATTATCAAAAGCGCGAAGGATGTTACAAGAACGAATAGAAGAACAAAAAAGGAAGGATCATGGAGCCATTGGAATTTGAAAAAATAGTAAAAGAAAAACTGTCTGGAAGAGAGTTAGAAGTATCCAAAGATGCCTGGAAACGATTGTCAAAGCAGTTGGATGCAGAAGTAGGGCAACAAAAGGGCGAGAAAATCAATTATAAGCACCTTTTGGTAGCGGCAAGTTTGGTTGGTGTGCTATTTATGGCAGTGTTTTATGGCGGTATTCAGGAGACTACGGGACCAATAATTGTAACTACACCCGTATCGACATCGCCAGAAATTCCAGTGGTTAAAGTGCAGGAACAAGAAGAAAAGGAACAAAATCTAGTGGTGCAAGAAGCGCCAGTAGAAAAACTAGAAGAAGTGCCTCAAATAATAAAACCCTTACAAGAATCCAAAACAACAAGTAGTGTTGCTGCTACTAAAAAACCAAAACATTCAGATTTTGTAGAAGAAAAGCCCATAATGAAAGAAATTATGCCTAATGAAGCGCTAGTGGCAAGTGTGAAAAATTCTGAAAAAGAATCGGAAAAAGAAGCGATTTTAAAACCTATGTTTTCTGATAGTTTAATTCAGACCAAAGCGTCAAAGTTGGCAGCAGTGGTCACAAAATTAGAACAAGAAAATCAAGAGGTTTCTGAGGCAGAAATTGATGCCTTATTAGCGCAAGCACAGCAGGAAATCTTGATGCAAAAACAACAAATACAGTATCACCAGAGTTACCAAACTATAGATGCGACTGCCCTGCTTCTAGACGTAGAATCAGAGTTAGATCAATCATTTAAAGAGCAAGTTTATGAAGCGCTAAAAACAAGCTTTAAAAAAGTGCGAACGGCAATGCGAAGGTAGCTCTAGAGGTCATTCATCAAGTATTATTTTTCAATCAAATTCAATCAAAAATTAAATCAATGAGGTATTCATGAAAACATGTAATATCAGGGATGCCTCATGCAAAAACGAACAATTATGCGAACAATCATACGATATGCAACTTTTGTAGTTGTTAGTTTCTGGCTGGTGTCTAGCTATGGTCAGGAAAAAGAAACGAGTAAAATAGAAGACTTAGCTACTGCTAAAGAGCAAATCGTAGCAGAAGAAAGGGCAAAACTCAAAGAGGCTGTAGAAGAGATTAATGCCAAAATTGCAGATCAAACGATAAGTAAAGAAGCAGCACAAGCAGAAAAAGAAGCCTTGGCCAAAAAACACGTATCCAATATCGAAGATCGGATTCAGATATTAGAAAATAAATACGCGCTTTTAAAAAGAAATGGAACAGATACCATCGCTAAAGTTTCCAAACAATTTAGGATAGGTGTGGGCGATGAGGATGATTATATTTTAGGCATAAAAGTAAAGAATGAAAAAAAGAAGCCAAAGTATGATATTAGAACTTATACAGGTCCTGTAATTGCAATAGGTTTGAATAATGCTTATACTCGAGGTCAGAATATTAGAAATTGGGCATATAGACATATGGGTAGTAGGTTTTTTGAGTTAGGTTGGAATTGGAGAACTCGAGTGTTCAAAGAGTCTAATTGGCTTCGGGTCAATTACGGTTTTTCTTTTCAATTTAATGGACTCAAGCCCGCAGGGAATGGAATTTTTGTTCGAGAACAAGGAGAAACAGTGCTAGATTCGTTTCCTTTGAATTTGAAGAAATCGAAGTTACGTATGGATAATTTGGTCTTTCCAGTTCATTTTGAATTAGGTCCTTCTAAATTAAAAAAGAGTGAAGATAAAATGCGTTATGATACGGATAAGAGTTTTAAAATAGGCTTTGGTGGGTATGCAGGGTTTAGTTTGAATACTGTTCAGAAGCTAAAATATACTAATGAAGATGGAGAACGTATAAAACAAAAAAACAAGGAAGGGTTTGATCGCAGTAGTATCGTATATGGTCTTAGTGGTTACATAGGGTTTGGTGATGTGCTTCTCTACACGAAATACGATATTTCTCCAATTTTTAATAATGCTACAGTACCGCAATATAATGTGTCATTTGGAATAAGGTTAGAGTTGTAAAAGATAAACTAATAAGTATCCTCTGCTAAGTTCACAAGAAGCGCAATCAATAATGAATTTAAACACTTCGTTTCACACAAATCAAACCACAAATCATATGAAAAATGTTTTTTTAGTTCCAGTTTTAATTTTAGGTATAGTGTTTTATGGATGTAGTTCAGATGATTCTAATTCTGCTACAAACGATTCTGATGGTAATGAATTAATTACTCCAGTTCCATTTTCCAATATAGACCAACAACTTTTAGCACAAATACAGAAGGTAGGTGCTATTTTTGATACGGATCAAATATGGACAGGCTATAATTTGAAAGAAATGCCATTGTATTTGATACACAAAAATGATAAAGGTATGGTAGACAAGGGGATGATTATTAATCCGCAGACTACTATTAATGGTGCTACAGCGATAGAGGTGTCTATGAACGAAGGGGTTGAGGCATATTTATATAACAAGGATATCCAGCGCGCTTATGAAGTGCTTACTAATGGGATAGAAGCTAATGGACTGTATGACTTTGATTTTGAGATTGACGGCAAAGGGTATTATTTGCAGCTTTATAGTGACAAAGAGGTAGTAGCTGGGGAGGAATTTCCAAGCTATCCAGGTGGTTTTTTTGACCCAGATACTGTAACTATTGGAGCTATAGATTTTATTGTTCATGAAGTTTTTCATCAATATCAGGATACGTGGTCTTCTTCTTCAAAAATTAGTCGTAAGGTAAATCGTAAGGCGTTAAAAGCTTCAAATGAATTACTAGAATTAGTAACCTTGGCACATCAAATTTTCAAGGATTTTCCTAATACGGAATTAGATGCAAATGGGTTAGAAGAAAAGTTAAAGCAATATGTCGCCATAACGTCAAAAACTCAAGAAATGGGCTATAATATTTTTGGAGAAACTATTGAAGGAACTGCCAGGTATATAGAAACCATGGTATTAAGAGCCGCTTTTCCTAAGCGAGACAATGCACCATTTATTCCAGGAACAGTACTTGAGAATGATTATGGAATTTCAAATAAAGAAATACTGAATTTAGTATTTAAAGAAGCATTGTATTATGAAATAGGCGCTTCTGTATGTTTTATTTTAAGTATTATTGATAGAGCTTCACTTGATGATTTAAATAAAAATGAAAGGATTTTTGATGTATCTAGTAGGATTTTTAATATGGATGCACAAGAAATAGAGGTCCAGATACAAAATGCCAGGTCAAGTGTAGATTGGCAAGGAATACAAGACAAAGTACAAGAATGGGAACAATTAAAATAGTTCCATTTTTAGCACATAATACAGCCTCGAAAGCACCTTATTCCTATAGAAAAGGTGCTTTTTGCATGTGTGGATGTGTGTACTACTATTATTTCTTTTTAAGTAGCGACTTTGCCGCAACTCCAATAAAAACAAATAGTGTTACAAAAATAGTGGTTAGGAAGAAGGTCGATTTCATAATGTCTGTGTTTTTTAGTGTTTAATAGTGCTTTAAATATGCAATCTATAATAGTGTTTCTTTATGTTATACTGTAAAAAGTGCCTTTTTTCCCCGAGGTACTTTACGTACATTTATACTATGTAATAGTCAAAAATGATATAGAAAAAAATATTTTACATCATTCATTTTAGGTTTTGTTTTTAGAGCCTTACAAAAGTAGGATTATTCGTTAACTGAACAAATAAAAATGTGTTTTTTTTGAAATTTACCGAATTTAAAATGAAATTGAGCAGTAACAAGGGCGGTGTGTTACGGTTTTGTCGTCAAATTAGTAGGGGTGCGGTATGAACTTAGGCGTTTTTTGATGATGAAGCAAGAGCGGTGCTGATTAGTGGGAAGTTAGTCAAAAATTAATTAAATTTATGGGCAAAGTTAGCTGCACATTTGAATTTTAGAATCTCTTTTGTTAAA
>CAZYRG010000208.1:0-5682 GCA_964650425.1 uncultured Flavobacteriaceae bacterium | reverse complement strand
GGTTAAATCTGAAAATAGTTTATAAAAAACAAGAGGTGGTATGTGCACATACCACCTCTTGTTTTTTATAAAAGTACTTCCAATATTAGGATTACAACTCCGTAACCCGTAATGTATTGACCATACCACGATCCGCCATTGGCATTGCTGCTAGATTGATCAACATATCTCCTTTTTGAACATATCCCCGTTCTATAGCCATAGCGTTAACATCATCTACCGTATCATCTGTACTAACATCTTTATCATAAAAAAAAGCTTTTACTCCCCACAATAAATTTAATTGTGCCAAAACACGCTTGTTATTTGTATATACTAATATGTGTGCTTTAGGACGCCAAGCCGAAATCTGAAATGCTGTATAACCACTATTAGTCAATGTAGAAATAGCCATTGCATTAATTTCATTTGCCATATGCGCAGCATGATAACAAATAGATTTGGTAATATATCTTTTTGTTCTGATATGTGGTGGATCATGTGGCACTTGGATCAACGGCGAATCTTCAACACTTCTGATAATCTTACGCATCGTCTCGATTACCTGTACTGGGTACTTACCTACAGAAGTTTCTCCAGAAAGCATCACAGCATCTGCGCCATCCATAATAGAGTTCGCAACATCATTAACCTCTGCACGGGTAGGTGTAAGACTATCAATCATTGTCTCCATCATCTGGGTTGCAATAATTACTGGAATACGCGCTTTTTTCGCTTTAAGTACTAGTTCTTTTTGAATCAATGGTACTTCTTGTGCAGGAATCTCCACACCTAGATCACCACGAGCTACCATCAAACCATCACAATAAGCAATAATCTGATCAATATTTTCTACACCTTCTGGTTTTTCAATCTTAGAAATAATTGGAATCTTATATTCACTATGCTCTTTGATCAATTCTTTAAGGTCCATTAAATCCTGTGCGTGACGCACAAAAGAAAGTGCAATCCAATCAACTTCTAATCCACAAGCAAAAATAGCGTCTTTGACATCCTTCTCCGTCAATGCCGGTAATGAAATGTTGGTATTTGGAAGGTTAACTCCTTTTTTGGATTTCAAAGGACCACCTTGGATCACCTTGGCCAGCACCTGATCTTCTTTGTTTGAGTGCAGCACTTCAAAAATCAATTTTCCATCATCCAAAACAATACGCTCCCCTACCTGAACATCCTTAGGAAACTGTGCATAATTCATATATGCTCGTTTCTCATCACCTTCAAACGGAGCTCCTGTTACAAAAGTGATCTCATCACCTTCATTTACAACAACGCCTTCTTTCATAACACCAACTCGCAATTTAGGACCCTGAAGATCGGCAAGAACCGCAGCATTAAAACCCAATTCTTGATTGAGCTCTCTAATTAATTTTACACGCTCTTTAACGACTTCATAATCTGCGTGGGAAAAATTAATTCTAAAAACATTGACCCCAGCTATGAGTAAATCTTTTAAGATTTCTTTGGTGTTAGTTGCTGGACCTAGTGTTGCAACGATTTTCGTCTTTTTTCGATATGACATTATTCAAAAATTAAATTGTTTTTCGACTTTATTTGTAATTCGGGGATACTATATGCGGTAATAATCTGCGGAATCTGTAATACTTTAGAGACCAATGTTTTTATAGAAAAACTAGGCGTTTCCGCACTAATTTTTAAAAAATAATCTACTTTCTTATGTTCGGGTATTAAATACTTTGTGACCATCTTAGTGGTTTCAAATAAATCCTGTTGCAAATTTTTATTTTCCGTTTTTAAATGAAAGGTATTTTTCACCAAATCATAGGATGTATAATGATCTGTATCTATATATTGATAATACGGATAAGAAGCATTAATTGTCGCGTGTTGAAAGCTAATATCTTTTCGCTTTCTACAAAAACGCATCTGTAAATATTTGTTTAACAAAAAAGCCAGTTTATATGAAGGAATAGCGCAGTGAATAGCGACGAGTTCATACGCATCTTCTTCGAGATCATCAAGTACTAATCGTTGTGTTACCATATACCATGCATTCTGAACTATCTTCAAAAAAAAGCTTTTTCAAAAAACAGTCCGAAATATACGAATAAATTTGCCCCTATGATTAAAATACTTTTGAAGATCGCTGCCGAAAACGTTATAGCGGATATAATACTTCACATTTCTTTATCAATCCGTTTCTGAAATGCAAAATACGCCCGTTTTGATGCTTTTTCTTCCGCTTTCTTTTTGGAAGTTGCCCTTGCTTTTGCAACCACTTTTTCGTCAATACGAAGTTTTACTGCAAAGTGCTTTACTTCATCTTTGCCCGTGTCTTCATAGATATCAAAATGAAAACTTTTTTTCTCCTTTTGGCACCATTCTATCAACAAACTTTTGTAGCTGATCACCTGCCCTTCCAAACTTTCAATATCTACATAAGGATCAATAACTGCCTCTTGAATAAATTTCTCACAATATGGATATCCTCTATCCAAATAGATAGCACCAATAAGTGCTTCAAACAAATTACCGTGAATATTTACACCAAATTGACTTCTTGGAATATTAGTGCTAATCAAGTCAATGAGTTTTAGGTCTTTCCCTAATTCATTTAAATGCTTCCTACTTACTACTTTAGATCGCATCTTGGTCAAATATCCTTCATTCCCTTCAGGAACCTCTTTAAAAAGATGTGCAGCTATCACACTACTCAACATCGCGTCTCCCAAAAACTCTAAACGCTCATAATTAATGGCATTACCTTGCTTATCCTTTAGATTCATCGACCTATGGGTAAAAGCTTTTTTATAATGCTTAATCGTCTTGGGTTTGAAACCTAGAATCTTATGTATTGCCATAAAAAAATTCCCGTTCTTTTCAGAGCGGGAACCTAGTATGTTGCGTATAACGTTCATAAGAATATTATCCGTCTATTTTTTTAAATACCACACAAGCATTGTGTCCTCCGAATCCGAAGGTATTGCTCATGGCTACTTTAACATCACGTTTCTGTGCTTTATTCAATGTCAAATTCAATGATTGATCAATATTTTCATCTACTGTCGTATGATTGATCGTTGGCGGCACCATACCATGTTGCATTGACAATATAGAAGCAACTGCTTCAATACCACCAGCAGCACCTAGTAAGTGACCTGTCATTGATTTTGTTGAATTGATATTGATATTTTTTGCATGTGTTCCAAACACTTTGGTTATTGCCTTTAATTCGGCAATGTCTCCTAATGGTGTGGAGGTACCGTGCGTGTTTATAGCATCAACCTCTTCTGGTTGGAGTCCTGCGTCTTTCAAACAATTATGCATTACACGCTCTACACCAACACCTTCTGGATGCGGGGCCGTCATGTGATGTGCATCACTTGTCATTCCGCCACCCATCACTTCAGCATAGATTTTTGCGCCTCGCGCTTTGGCATGTTCATAAGATTCTAATACTAATGCACCTGCTCCTTCTCCTAACACAAAACCATCTCTAGTTGCGTCAAAAGGTCTCGAAGCGGTTTCGGGACTTTCATTTCTAGTAGATAAGGCATGCATCGCATTAAACCCTCCCATACCTGCTTCGATAACTGCTGCTTCGCTACCTCCTGTAATAATGATATCACAATGTCCTAAACGAATATAGTTCAGTGCATCGATCATTGCATTTGCAGAGGATGCACAAGCAGATACCGTGGTATAATTAGGCCCCATAAATCCATTTTTGATAGAAATATGTCCTGGTGCAATATCAGCAATCATTTTGGGAATAAAAAAAGGATTGAATCTCGGTGTACCATCACCAGAATTAAAGTTCGTCACTTCATCCTGAAAAGTTTGTATACCTCCGATACCTGCACCCCAAATCACTCCTACTCGGAACTTATCTACCTTTTCCAGATCAAATCCAGAATCCTTAATAGCCTCTTCAGAGGCTACTAAGGCATACTGTGCAAATTTATCCAGTTTACGGGCTTCTTTACGATCAAAATGATCCAAAGGATTAAAACCTTTGAGCTCACAAGCAAATTTAGTCTTGAACTTTTCACTGTCAAAAGAGGTAATGGGAGCGCACCCGCTCTTACCATTGACCAACCCATCCCAATATTCTTCAATATTGTTACCGATGGGAGTTAATGCACCTAGTCCTGTAACTACAACTCGCTTCAATTCCATATACTTGGTATGTGGTAAATTATTTTGCTTCTTCTATATAGGAGATCGCCTGACCAACTGTAGCAATATTTTCTGCTTGATCATCTGGGATTTGAATATCAAATTCCTTTTCAAATTCCATTATTAACTCTACAGTGTCTAAGGAATCAGCGCCAAGATCGTTTGTGAAGCTCGCTTCTGATACAACCTCGTTCTCGTCAACACCTAATTTGTCAACGATTATCGCTTTTACTCTTGATGCAATGTCTGACATAATACTTTAATTTTTAATTTTAAATTAGTGGGCAAAAATAAAAAACTTTATCATAAATTCCCATAATAGTAGGAATAATGTAAACAACTCCCCGTTTGTCTACTCCAAAGATACTAGAAGTATTAGGTTTTTACTATTTTTATATAAATATTTCTTTCTAGATAAAATCACAAAATTAAGGGTTATTACAAGGATAAAACAGGTATTTTTGACTAGACACTCTTTTATATTGTCCAAATTAATCTAACAAGAAGCAACTAATTCTTATACGAATGAAGCGTATTATCATTTTTGCTTCCGGCTCAGGAAGTAATGCAGAACAAATTATCAAGCATTTCAAAAAAACAGGAACTGCTGAAGTAACGCATGTTTTTTCTAACAATGCAGGAGCAAAAGTATTACGCCGTGCACATAAACATGACATCAAAGCATTACACTTTGACAGAGAAGCTCTTTATGAAACGAATGACGTGTTGCATGTTATCGTAGATGCGCGTCCAGATCTCATTGTTCTCGCTGGTTTTCTATGGAGGTTTCCAAAAAAAATACTAGATGTCTTTCCTAACAAGGTGATTAATATCCACCCAGCCCTACTCCCCAACTATGGCGGAAAAGGTATGTATGGAAGTTATGTCCATGAAGCTATAATTCGAAACAAAGAACAAGAGAGTGGCATCACGATCCATTATGTCAATGAGCAGTATGATGAAGGCGGAATTATCTTTCAGGCCAAAACAACCATTACTAGTGATGACACTCCAGAAAGCCTGGCAACAAAAATCCATGCACTAGAACATGAACATTTTCCGTTAGTACTAGAGCAACTTCTATTGAAGTGATCTAATCGTTTTTCATTTTTTTTTGACAAAAGCGTAAACCACTTCAATAAATGAAAATTATAGCATGGTACGAAAAACACTTTTTCTGGTCGTATTACTCCCAGTACTATTACAAGGACAAGACTTGAAATCACATCAATGGAAACAACGGATACTCTTATTAATTTCTACCAAGAAAGGTGAAGAACAGTTAGAAGAGCAAAAAGCACTTTTAACTCATAATATTGCCGCTATTCGAGAACGGAAAATAGCCCTCTATCAGGTTACTCCCTCTACGTATTGCAAGAATATAAACAACTGCCAACCGCAGCCCTCAAAAAAATTATTCGAACGATTTTCGAATCTTGAAACTCCTTTTAAGTTGTTTTTGATTGGTTTGGATGGGAAAGTGAAATTTTCTGATCAGAATGTGACAGCACCTACTGAATTATTCAAAATTATTGACAAAATGCC
>CAZYRG010000207.1:0-5744 GCA_964650425.1 uncultured Flavobacteriaceae bacterium | reverse complement strand
AATGCCTATGTCATTGCTGTAAATTTTATCAATCCCTTGCATTTGTATCTTTAATTTACTCCGTCGATCAATGGAGTTCTCAAAAATACTAAATTATTTATAATTAATCTAAATAAGAATAAAAATTCATAGAAATTTTAGCTATATTTATTTTTCAAACTAACTTATGTACTTACGATTTCTATTATTCATTTTTTTGATTTTTCCATGTACTATAATGTATTCATTTCAGGAAAGTAGTCTAAAAAAAGCCTCAATATCCTCAGAAGTGGTTCGGGAATGTACTGATTTTACTTCGATAACTACGGATTCAGGCGTACTATACAATAATGTTTGGAATAAAAAAGCAGCTAAGAACCAAAGCTGGAAACAATGTATAGAACGTCAAATAAATGATAGTATATCAAAGATAGGCTGGACATGGGAATGGCCTACTATAAGTAAAGCCCCGATCATTTATGCCTACCCGCAAATAAAAATTGGAAGATCTCCATGGGATCCAATGCCATGTAACGATGATCGATTCCCACTAAGTATTACTAATTTAAAAACGTTGGATATTTCTTATGAAATGGTTACCAAAACAGATGGGCAACATAATTTAGCCGCTACCATGTGGATCGTTGATTCTGATAAGAAAATAGAAAAAAGAGACCCAAACGCTATCAAAGGAGAGCTTATGATTTGGACTTATACAACTTCAAAACATCTTAATCCAGCTGGATCAAAATATTCTGAAATACTGGTTGACGATTTGAAATGGGAAGTTTGGACACAAAAGAATTGGTCAGACCCTTCAGGTCAAAACGCCAATAAATGGAACAACATCACCTTTAAACTAAAGCAAAATCAATTAAAAATTTCGTACAATGCCTTAGAATTAGTTCGGTACGCTGTGAAAGAGCGAATTATCCCAGAATATTCTTTTATCGCTGATGTCGAATTAGGAAATGAAATTAGGAGTGGCGCTGGCCAAACGTTAATAAAATCTTTTAATGTTTCTTTTTTAGAGAAAAGCAAAAGATAAGAAATCACCCATGAATCGTCTCCGACTTGCCATAATTTTTGATGACCTCACCTTCAAATTCGATCAGTTCTTTCCAGCGCTTGTCTACATCGACACCTTCTCCATATTTTTTGGCAAATTTGATAAAAGCAGTATAATGTCCTGCTTCGCTGATCATAAGTTCATGATAGAATTTTGCTAATTCTTTATCGTTGATTTCTTCAGAAAGCAGTTTGAAACGCTCACAGCTACGGGCTTCGATCATTGCAGAAAATAGCAGTCGATCAACCAAACGTTGCGTACGACTACCGCCTTTGATCATAAATTTGAAGAGTTCGTTGACATAACTGTCCTTGCGTTCCCGACCAAGCTCAAAACCGCGTGCCTTGATAATATCGTGCACCATTTGGAAATGCTCTAGTTCTTCGCGGGCGATGACTAATAATTCTGTCACCAAATCGGTGTGCTCAGAATTTAGTGTGATAAGCGAAATGGCATTTGATGCCGCTTTTTGCTCACACCAAGCGTGATCGGTAAGGATTTCTTCGATATTCGATTCTACTATATTGACCCATCGAGGATCTGTTGCTAATTTTAGACCAAGCATAGCTATTAATTTTGATGCAAATATATGGAATTTGGCACTTGTTATTAGAGTGTTAGACAACAATTACTATAGCAATAAATAATTTTATTTTTCATAAAAACACTTGCGTAACCAAATAGTTACGTGTATATTTGTAACCAATCAGTTACCTAATTATGAGAAGAGACGTATTTCAAGCAATTGCCGACCCGATTAGAAGAGATATTATTGAATTACTAGCCAATAAAACTTTAACTGTGAATGAGGTAGCTGAAAAATTTGAAATTAGTAGACCTGCAATTTCAAAACATTTAAAAATATTAAATGAATGTGGCATTGTTGATTTTAATCAAATTGGGAGAGAGCGATTGTGTTTAATTCAACCACAAAAACTCATTCCTGCTTTTCTATGGATACAACAATACCATAAACTTTGGGAAGATCGAATAGACTCCTTCGAAAATTATATTAATCAAATTCAATCAAAAAAAGATCAGAAAAATGAGTGATTTAAAAAACAGAACACTAACAATCGAAAAAACATTTAATGCTTCCATACAAGTAGTATGGGATGCTTGGACGCAATCAGAACAAATTCTAAAATGGTGGGCGCCAAATGGAATGGATGTTGAAGTCATCGAACATGATTTTAAGGTAGGAGGAAAATGGAAATATTCTATGGCAATGCCAGATGGCAACGAATTTATATCCCAAGGAACGTATAAAGAAATCGTAGAACTAAAGAAAATTATTACTTCAGCTGATTTTAAACCTATGACTGAAGGGGTAGAATTACAGAGTTATTTTGAGGCTGATGGGGGGCGCACAAAATTCACTTTTAAGGTTGTTCACCCTACAGCAGAATACTGCAAGCAACAAGAAGAAATGGGCTTTTATAATGGTTGGGGTTCTGCTTTCGATAGATTAGAAACAATGTTAGCGACATGAAGTGCTAAATAGTATGAGAAAGTTACATTCACAGTTTCATTTCAAAAAAGCAGACGTCTGCTCCAATATAATGCGCAGGGAGTCCATCAGATTTTTTTAATTTATGAATTCCCAAAAAGTCAAACCCACATTTCTGGTAATAGGCAATGAGTTTCAAGTTATTGCCACAGGTATCCATTCTGATATACTTTTTATCATGTAGTTTGGCATATGCCGTTGCCCATTCCACTATTTTGGACACAAAGTTTTGGCCTCTCAAATCGGGATTGGTCGCAATTCTGTGAATATAGACCGCCGGATCACTGTTTTTTTCTTCCCAAATCTGTGGATCCGAAAATGTTGTTGCCCAAACGCAACCAACAGTGTCGTCTACAAGTAATTTCCATTGGCGCTTTTCTTCTATTTCAGTGGTGACCAAACTGCGTTCAAAAACGGGCCAACTTACTTTTGGAAAGTGAATTTTTTGATGATTTGTTGCCAATCTATACAACTCAAAAATGGTATCGACATCGCTCATCGTGCTATTCTGAATGTTCATTTTACAGTTTTCTTAGGAGTTTAGGATTCAAATATAGCTGATGAATTCCTAAAAGCTTTAAATTCTATAGGATTGCCACTAAAATCAAGAACGAACATGGTACTTTGCTCCGCTTCGGCACCCTCATAACGGATTTGCGGTTTTATGATAAAGTCAATGGCATTTTGCTCTAGATTTTGCTGTATGTGTTGAAATTGCGCGATAGATAACAAGCAGCCAAAATGTGGAATGGGCACCTTAACACCATCTACACTTCCGCAATAATCTAATTCAGGAATGGCATCACTGATATGTGCGGATAATTGATGTCCAAAAAAGTCAAAATCGACCCAAGTATTGGTAGAACGTCCTTCGGCACATCCCAAAATCTCGATATAGAATTTTCTAGTCGAAGCCAGGTCTTTAACTTTAAAGGCGTAGTGGAAAGGTTTCATGGTTATTAATTTTCATAAAGTTAAAAAATCAGAAGCAGTTTTTAACTTACTTAACATCCTTTAATTTCAATTGCAAGGACACCCTTCCATTCCATTCGTTTTCATCTAAAGCATATACGGCTTGCAACGGTTTTCCTGAAGTTACCAAATCGCATTTAGCTCCCAGATTAAAGCCAATAGCATCGATGCCTGGTTTTTGATTGTTTTGCAACAATTTGCATTTAAGATGCTTGTCCTCTGCGCCAACACATTTACCATAGCCCGCATCGCTGAGGTTTTTACTCAAAAAAGTGGGCGACATATTTCCAGGGCCAAATGGCGCAAACTGTTTTAGAATTCTAAAAAATTTGGGAGTTATGGATGTAAAATCCAATTCGGCATCAATTTTTATTTCAGGAGTTAACAACTGTGGATCGATGGAACTCGAAACCACTTCTTCAAATTTATTTTTGAACGCTTGGTAGTTTTCTTCTTGCAAAGTTAATCCTGCAGCATATTTATGCCCACCGAATTGTTCGATATGTTCAGCGCAAGCATCTAGGGCATTGTATACATCGAATCCTTTTACGGAACGGGCAGATGCTGCCAGTTTTGAACCACTTTTGGTAAACACCAAAGTCGGGCGATAGTAGGTCTCTGTTAGCCGAGATGCTACAATACCAATAACACCTTTGTGCCAATTTTCGTCATAGACCACCGTTGTTTTTCGTTCCGTTTCTTCTTGAACCTGAATTTGTGCTAACGCCTCTGCAGTAATCGATTTGTCGGCATCTTTGCGATCACTGTTGTAGTTTTCTATTTCGGCAGCAAACTGTTGTGCGGTTGCTAAATGGGTCTCCGTAAGTAATTCTACCGCATGAATCCCATGTTTCATTCTACCAGCTGCATTGATGCGGGGTGCGATGATAAAAACCACATCGGTAATGGTCAAGGTGTCCTTTTGTACGTGTTCCAAAATGGCTTGGAACCCTGTCCGTGGTTCGGAATTGATTACCTGCAAACCATGATACGCCAGAATTCTATTTTCCCCGGTAATGGGAACAATATCTGCTCCAATAGCGGTAGCCACCAAATCCAAATAAGGTAGTAGATCGTCTATCGTTTCTCCCGAATGTGATGCCAGTGCTTGTAGTAATTTGAACCCTACACCACATCCACAAAGCTCTTTGTAGGGATAGGCACAATCTTCTCGTTTGGGATCCAAAACCGCCACCGCCTTTGGAATTTCTGCACCAGGTCTATGGTGATCACAAATCACAAAATCAATATCTTTTTCCGACGCATAGGCTACTTTTTCGATGGCTTTGATTCCGCAATCCAAGGCGATAATAAGCGTAATATCATTGTCATGAGCGTAATCAATCCCCTTATACGAAATGCCATAGCCCTCATCATAGCGATCGGGGATATAGGTAGTCACCTGTGGATAGTGCGACTTTAGATACGAAGACATCAGTGCTACAGACGTGGTGCCATCAACGTCGTAATCCCCATAGACCATGATGTTTTCTCCCTCAGCAAATGCTTTTTGGATTCTAGCCACAGCCTTGTCCATATCCTGCATTAAAAAGGGATCGTGCAATGCTGATAAGCTTGGCCGGAAGAATTTTTTGGCTTGCTCAAAGGTTTCTATACCGCGTTGCACCAATAAAGTGGCGATAATTGGATCGACTTGTAGCGCTTGCACTAACTGTTGTACTTTTTCTTGAGGAGGTATGGGTTGTAGCGTCCAGCGCATGTTTTGGTTTTAATTGTAAAATTTCAATATAAGTAGTAATATAGTGCTATAAGTTACACAGAGATGCGCAGAGAATTTTAGTTTACAATCTCAATTCAACTTATAATACACCGACTCCGCTTCTAAAGCCGTCAATAACTCTGGAGTAATATTGACTTTTTGCTTTCTGCTTGGCATATGTAACTTCAGTTTTTCTGTCATTTCAAAAACTACAAAATTGAGGGAATGGCTGCCAGTGTTTGCCGATATCAATTCATGCAGTCGTTCAATTCGGGCATCTTCTAGTTTATTAATGTCTAATTGAATGGTGAGTTTTCGGGCATAATTTTCCATCACATCATGCAGTAATTGGAAACTATTAAATTGGATACGTGGATCTCCTTTCTTTCCCGTATCTCTATTGACCCAGCCTTCTTTGATATAGGCTTTGGCATAAACAAAAGTGTTAATCACCAAAAAGGGACGATGACGGAGGTATTCTTCGCCAAAAATCC
>CAZYRG010000206.1:0-5853 GCA_964650425.1 uncultured Flavobacteriaceae bacterium | reverse complement strand
TTATTATGCTAGTTATAGGTTTAAGGTTTAAAAAAGTAAGAGAAATACGAGTAATTCGAATAATTTTTTTGAAAAATAATTAAAAATTGCGTATTTCATCCGTATAATATGTTTTTCATCGAAATACAAGTAAGTTTTAACCATAATATTTTGATGGTATTGTGATTTGAATTAATTTAGCGAAAACGTTATAGTTACACCCCTAAATCCCCCAGATATGAAAAATATATTACTCACCTCCGCAGCGCTTTTAGCTTTAATTTTTGTCTCTTGCGAAAACGATATAGTTGAAGATTTAGCTTTAGAAAATGAGCAACCTACCAATCAATTATCTCAAGATGCTAGTGCATGGTATACACAATTCTATGATGGATTTGACGCAGGATCAAACATTGATGATCGTTGGATAAGAACCGATGGTAGAACAGATTATAATTCCAATATTTGTCATTACAAAGATTGGAATGTTGAATTGGCAAATTTTGATGGTGCTGAATGCGTTCGTTTACAAGCCTACAATGCTGGAAATGGCGAGTTTCATTCAGGACATATGAAAACAAAAAACTGGGCTTCATTTACGCCAGGTGATAATGAAGAGATTCATGTGAAATCTAGAATCAAATTGGTTGCATATGATGGTAACTACAGATCATTCAATGATACCCATGGAGTATGGCCTGCATTTTGGACTGTACAAGAAACGGCTTGGCCAACATCAGGAGAGATTGATATCATGGAAGGTTATTCTCATGGTAATGATCCAAATAAAAGCTCAGAGTTTGCGAGTAACTTATTTTACGGAACACAAGCTGCAACGCCTGGGAACAATACAAATTTGTTAGGAAATGACGCACACAGAGTATTTTATGGTTTTAATAGTGATTCTAATAATGGATGGCATGAGTATGATATGTACTGGAGAAGAACTGGAAATTACGTTAGCGTACGAGTTGTAATTGATGGTGTTCAAAGAGCATATTATGATAATAGTTTAGTGAATAATTTGAACCTTAATAATTTTAATACGCATAGCGTGATTCTAAATCTTAACGTTGGTTCTAATGACGGAATCTTCCAAGGTACCCCTAACGTTTTCTGGAATACCTATATGTATGCAGATTATGTTTTGGTAGAAAAGCGATACCTGTAATTAAGAAACAAATTTAATGCATAAAAAAGCTCGAGTTATTCTCGAGCTTTTTTTATGCACTAAATTTTGCTCACCATAAAGTGTCACAAAACAGCTAAAAAATCGTTACTTTGATACGATACTTTTATGAATTCTTATGATGCGGATTTTAGCTTACTTAATATTAGGTATATGTTCAACAACACTAGTAGCACAGCAAACAGATTTTATTGATTTTACTGCAGCTACGGCTACTATTAGTGTAGACACATCGAAAAAAAGTGTATCAGGTACGGTTGTATATGATTTTGAAGTATTTCAGGCAATAGATTCGGTTTTTATTGATGCACAGAAGATGCAGTTTGATAAAGTGTTATTAGATGATAAAACAGTCAAAATACATAATGACACCAAGAAGTTGTGGATTATTGGTGATTTCTTACCTAATACAAGGCATCAACTCCGATTAGCATATACGGCAACTCCTAAAAAAGCCTTGTATTTTGTCAAAGATCAAAAAGGGAATGATCAAATCTGGACGCAGGGACAAGGTAAGTATACCTCTAATTGGTTGCCAAGTTTTGATGATACCAATGAGAAAGTCATTTTTGATCTAGCAATCAATTATGCAGAAGGGTATGAGGTTATTGCAAATGGGAAGCTCGTAGATAAAAAAACGACTGACGGAATTACGACATGGAATTATGATATGGTAGATCCTATGAGTAGTTATTTGGTCGCTTTTGTGATTGGTAAATATGGACAGAAAACAATTTTCAGCGAAAGCGGAATACCACTCATGTATTATTACTATCCAAAGGATGAAACAAAGTTTGAACCTACGTATCGCCATAGTAAAACAATGTTTGATTTTTTGGAAACCAAAATAGGAATACCCTATCCGTGGCAAAATTATAAGCAAATTCCAGTCAAAGACTTTTTGTATGCTGGGATGGAGAATACGGGAACCACTATTTTTTCCGATGCTTTTGTAGTAGATAGTACTGCTTATGCAGATCGGTCATATAGTAATGTCAATGCTCATGAACTGGCGCATCAATGGTTTGGAGATTTGATTACTGCCAAAGAAGGCAAACATCATTGGTTACAAGAAGGCTTTGCTACCTATTATGCCTTGTTGGCAGAGCGTGAGGTATTGGGAGAGGAGTATTTTTATTTTAAACTCTATGAGAGCGCAGAGCAGTTAGATGCGCAATCCAAAAAAGAAAACGCTACTTCTGTATTGGACCCAAAAGCGAGTTCTTTGACCTTTTATCAACGAGGAGCATGGGTATTGCATGCATTGCAGGATAAAGTAGGAGTGGAGCATTTTGATAAAGCGGTACAACAATACCTGCAAAAATTTAAATTTAAGAATGTAACCACTGCAGATTTTATGCAAGAGGTCGCAACAGTGAGTGGTCAGGACCTGACAACATTCCAGGCACGATGGTTAGAGGAGATTCCTTTTCCTTCAAAAAATGCATTAATATTATTAGAAAAATCCCCATTTATCAAAAAATATTTGAACCTAGCAAAAGAACGTACGCAGCCTTTTGATGGGAAGATTGAAGTGTTGGATACGGCATTAGATTTTCCTGTTAATGAGTATATCGGACAAGAGGCTATTTACCAATTAGAAGGAGGAGCTTCGCCACAGGCGATCGAATTATATAAAAAAGCATTCGAGACTAATAATCTGTATATTCGACAGGCCATTGCAACTACTTTGAGCAAAATTCCTGCAAGACTCAAAGCGGACTACGAAACCTTGCTTAGAGATCCGTCTTATGCTACAAAAGAAGCGGCATTATATCACTTATGGTCCAATTACCCTGGGCAACGTTCGGAATATTTGGATCAGATGAAAGACGTGGAGGGGTTTAATGATAAAAATATTCGCACATTATGGCTAGTTTTGGCTATTAATACGCCAACTTATGATGAGGCCAGTAAAAAACTTTTTTTCGAAGAACTGAATTCCTATACTTCGAAGCGCTATTCTACCAAGGTTCGTGAAAATGCATTTACCTACCTAGAAGGCTTACAATTGTTTACCGATATGGCACTGCGTAATCTCTTAGATGGAGCGACGCATTATAATTGGCGATTTCGTAATTCTTGCAGAAAAATTGTAGATAATTTACTTCTTGAGGAACGCTTTCGAAAGAAATTTGTAGTTTTAAAAGAACAACTGTCAGAACCACAACAAAAGTTTTTGGAAAAAAAGTTGTTATTGAGCCAAGGAAAGGAGTAATTCCACGACTGATAGATTAGATTAACCAGCGAGCTAAAAAAATGAAAGCATTAGTAATATCAGGTGGCGGAAGCAAAGGTGCGTTTGCAGGAGGCGTAGCAGAATATCTTATCAAAGATTTGGGGAAAGAGTACGATTTGTTTTTAGGGACATCTACGGGTAGTTTATTAGTGCCGCATTTGGCATTGAGTCATATAGAAAAAATCAAGAAAATTTACACATCGATTTGTCAAAGTTCGATATTTGATGAATGTCCTTTTATTATAAAAAAGAAACATGGCGCTTATGATATTAGTATTAATCACTTTAAGGTGATGAAGCGCTTGCTGAAGAAGAAGAAGACTTTTGGCGAAAGTAAAAACCTATTAAAATTGATTCATCAATCAATTTCTCCCGAAGATTTTGAAGAACTACAAAAAAGTGCGAAAGAGGTGATTGTGACCGTTTCTAACATTTCGCTGAATGAGGTTGAATATAAGTCTGTTAATGATTTTGACTACGAAGAATTTTGTGAATGGATTTGGATTTCCTCTAATTATCCACCTTTTATGAGTTTGGTCAATAAAAATGGTTGTGATTATGCAGACGGTGGGTTAGGAGATATGGTTCCTATAGAAGAAGCTTTGAAACGGGGTGCTAAGGAATTGGATGTTATTGTATTAGAAACAGAAGTCAATTATATCAATCGCTTACCGATTAAAAATCCATTTAGTTTGATCACAAACATGGTGAATTTTATGATGGACAGGATTGAAAATCAAAATATTAGAATTGGTAAATTATCGGCCAGATATAATGATGCAACGGTCAATATTTATCATACACCGAGTGTGTTGACTACAAATTCTTTGGTTTTTAATAAAGAACATATGTCCCAGTGGTGGAAACAAGGTTATGAATATGCCATTCATAAAAATGATAGTAATCGGATTGAATAGTTTTGGTGAAGCATATAGTTAGAAAATAAAATAATACATGAAACGAGCAAGTCAAAAGTTTGTCGCTGAAGGCGAATACTTGATAGCGAACCCATGTGACCGAAATAAAAAATAGAAATAATACATGAAAGCATTAGTCATATCCGGTGGTGGTAGCAAAGGAGCCTATGCAGGTGGTGTAGCGCAATATTTGATGCAAGAACAAGGTAAAAAGTATGACATGTTTTTGGGAACCTCTACGGGTAGTTTGTTGATTCCGCATTTGGCTTTGGGGAATTTGGAAAAGGTGCACAAAATTTATACAAATGTTAATCAGGGTACTATATTCAGTGTTAATCCTTTTATAACACGTCATAAGGGAAATCGTGAATTTGTAAGTATTAATTTTCTGAATATTGTACGGCAATTTATCAAGCGTAAAAGGACGTTTGGAGAGAGTAAAAATTTGCGAAGAAGTATTCGACGTAATTTTACCAAAGAAGAATTTGAAAAAGCAAAAAGGACAGTTGCAGATGTAGTAGTGACGGTATCTAATTTGTCACGAAACAAAACGGAATACAAATCGATTAAGGATTTTGAGTACGAAGATTTTTGTGATTGGATTTGGATTTCCTGCAATTATGTGCCTTTTATGAGTTTGGTAACTAAAAATGGATATGAATATGCAGACGGAGGTTTTGGGTGTATTGTTCCAATACGAGAAGCCATTCGCAGAGGTGCGACAGAGATTGATGCCGTTATTTTAGAGTCGGAAAATATGGAGCATAATAAGGTATTAGGTAAAAACCCTTTTTCACTGATGACTAACCTATTTAGTTTTTTGATGGATCAGGTAGAATATCATGATATTGCGGTAGGAAAATTGGCAGCAACACATCGAGATGTTGCGCTCAATTTATACTATACGCCCTCTAAGTTGACGGAGAATTCATTGATTTTTAATAAAAAACTCATGACTAGCTGGTGGCAGCAGGGTTTTGATTATGCCGCTAAGGTTGAGGAGCAAGGAAGGTTAACGAAATTAAAAGACTTAGACGAAAACGGGTAAAAGTTTATTCAATTTATATATGGGAAGCAAATTTATATGAGGTTGATCGAGAAAAGCTGAAATGAAAAAATAAAAGCCATATCAAATACGAATATCCTGACATGGCTTTCTTTTAAAACAAGTTGGTAGTACTATTATATTACTACGCTGCGTAGGCATACAGTTATAAATCTGTATGTCATTGTAAATTTCTATACGGGGATATCAAAAACATCAAATACCTATACTTGTTCGATTTGATATCACGCTTATTTATGTTTTCTAGGCACTTTTAACTAAATTACTATTGCAATTTTTCTGTTTAAAATATATTTACCTGAATTCATAAACCAACATTTTGATTAAATTATTATCAAAAACTTAATTTTTTCCCTTGAATTTCATTCGCGATCATAGTTCTAAAACTGTAATGACTCCTGTACTCAAAAAAATAACTTTCGCTTTTATCATCCTTCAAAATGTCTGATTCTGCAAAGAACGT
>CAZYRG010000205.1:0-5891 GCA_964650425.1 uncultured Flavobacteriaceae bacterium | reverse complement strand
AATGCCAACTTCTATCCCGTGAAGTTTAATGCCGAAGGAACAGAAGAAATTCTCTACAATGATTATACCTATACCAATCCTAATTATAAAGAGGGAAGAAGAGGGCGTAATAGTCAGCATCATTTGGCAAGTGCGTTAAAAATAACGGGTTATCCGAGCATTGTTTTTTTTGATGAAAATGGCGGAGTTATTGCACCAGTAACGGGCTATCGAACACCCCAACAATTAGAATTGTACCTCAAAATGATTCATAAAGACGACTACAAAACCTTGACAAATGGTAAGGCTTGGAGAGCCTACGAAAAAGCATTCGTATCTGAGTTCAAAGGCTAATAACTATTCCAATACAAAAGCACCAGACACAGCCGTATTATAAAATGGAATGTCACGTTTTTTGCAAGTCGCTTTCCAACGCCTCACAACACTGGGGTAATTGCTCCCATCAGCTATGATTTTTTGAGGATGCAGGGAATCGATAATACGATCGAGATGAATTTTTGGAGATTGTGTAAGCAGAAGAATTTTGGGTTGTATAGTGCTACTATAGAATCCTGTACTATCAATAATTAATAGTGCTTGTTCTTTATAGCGATACGCATTTTTTAAAGCTGCTTGAGATTGCGTTTTGATCTGTTGTGCGATAGCATAAGGTTTCAGCATATAGTTGGTCGTTTTTTCAGGAACACTATCACGGGACAGTAAGGTGAGGCGATTTCCAGTATGATGCCCCAAAAGGGTGTTTTTATACTGCTGAAAAACGATAAAACGCTCCTCATGTTGGGTTCGTATCTTTTCTACAATCAAGACACTTATGAATACCACCAGAAATATCCCAAAACGATAGATCCGTTGCGGTTGAAACTTTTTTAATGCAAGAACGCCACTAATTAGAACCAGATACCCTGTAATAAGTGCAACCTTTGAAAAAGAAATACTACTCCAAAGGAATGTATCTTTACTAGCCACCCACTCAACGAGCATATTCATACGTTCGATAAGGAAATTATACGTAGTAACTAGGAATGTCGGTAGTATGTCTATAGCCGCTAATGTTACCACCAGAATGCCAAATCCAAGAAGAGCTCCAAGGATAGGGACAATAGCAAGATTCGTTACAAAAAACAACAGCGGGAATTGATGAAAGTAATAGATAGAAAGCGGTAATACGCCAAGCTGAGCAGCAATGGTAACCGTGAGCACATCCCAGTACAAGCGATCTAGAAAAAATCGAGGACGATAATAACGAGCAATAAGCGGCTGTATCCAAAAAATAGCAAATACTGCAGCATAACTTAATTGAAATCCAATATCGAAAAGTAACATGGGATTGCAGCACAATAAAATGAATGCAGAAATAAGCAATGCGTTATAAGTGCTTCCTTTTTTGTGTCGTATATGTTGTCCAATGGCAATAAAAGAAAATAAGGTTACCGCTCGGAGTACAGAAGGAGATAAGCCTGTCAAATATGCATAGATCCATAAGAACAGTAGCGTCAATAATAAACGCAAGGTTTTCCCATTTTTTAAATACAAAAGAGGGCTAAATAGGAAGTTGAGTATCCAAAGAAAAATTCCGATATGCAATCCAGAAACCGCTAGGATATGTATTGCCCCCGCATTGACATAATTTTTGTAAGTCTCGGGATCAATATCTTGGCGCTGTCCTAATACTAATGCTTTGGTGATCGCCAATGTTTTTGGTGAAAGCGTTTGTTTTTCTAATTGAGTTGCCAGAAAAGTTCTCAGATTATTCGCATGATCTTGAAGTGTCTTTGCCGTTGTTTGCGGTGTTGGGATAAGATCCGTTGTTTTCAAACGAATTTGGTGGTAGATCCCTTGTCTTTTTACGTATTCCGAGTAGTCAAATTGATGTGGATTTAGCGGTTTTTTAATCACCTCTAATTGACCGTAGGTAAGAAACTGTTTCCCTTCCAAATTGTAGTTTTCGGAGTCTTTTTGGAGATATAATAGCACCTTTCCCTTTATAATAGAACGATCTGATTGCGTAAGAGAGATGACATATTTTTCATAATTTTCAGAAGGCTTTAATCGTTTTTGAACGTTAAATAAGAGTGTGTGTTCTTGTTCCTCAACTGCCAATTTTTTGGTATAATGCTGCGGGTTTTCTAGTGGGTTATGCAGTTTTACCAAAAAAAGCCCTAGTATTATAAAAGCAGGATAGATAGCAAGGCCAAAATACCAGCCTTTATGCGGATGCCTATTTGCCCAAACCTTCAGACCGCCTAAAGTAATGACGCTTAATATTAATCCTATGAGAAGCGTCGAGGTGTTTGCTACGGGAACGTAATAGGCAAACAAAATCCCTGTCACTAAGCCCATTGTTAGAATTAAAAAAGGGATGGTAACTGTAGTGTTTTTCATTGTAAATTGAAGAATAATCTAGGCTACAGAATTCTTCTCGCTTCTGTATAAGCGTTGAGCCAATATTTTTCATTGAGGTCAGAGGTTAGTACCCCTCGAGAGCTGGTCGCATGAATGAACAAAATGCGTTGCGAATTTGCAGATACGACTAAGCCGACATGATTAATAACCCCTTTTTTTCCAGTTTTAAAAAACAGTAAATCGCCCTTTTTTGCGTCCCGTAATTTGATTCTTTTACCCTCTCGAGACATCCCTCTTGAGGTGCGTGGTAGTGCTACTTTTTCTTGCAAAAAGGACGTATATACTAAGCCCGAGCAGTCCATTCCTTTTTTAGTTGTACCACCATATTTATACCGAGTGCCTTCGTAGGATTGCGCATAGGAGATAATTCGTCCCGCTTTACTAGTTTCTTTAGTTTTTTTGGTAGTTTTTGTGCTTTTTTGCGCTATTATGGGGCGTTTTTTAGCCCCTCCACAAGAAGTGAGGAGCAAACAAACAAGGACAATTCGGAATAGCTTTTTCATTAAAATTTAATTACATCATTTTTAAGACTGCGTTAATTTACGCTTATTTTCTTCTTCTCTTTCAAGTAAGGCCACAACATCAATTGGGCGTGCATTACTATTACCATAATCCACAACAACTGTACCGATGTTTCTTGCGGCATTGAGGGCATATTCTCTAAGCGACTCAGAGCGTTTGCCAATCGCATATAATACAGTATTCATCGCATCTTTGACATAGTTGTCTTCCAATTGTAATTTTACTTCAATAATATTAATAATCGGAATAAAATATTCGTCCGGTATTTTTTTGCTCTTAGCGATATGCGAAAGGTAGCTGTAGCCGTAACGTCTTTCTAACGGATTAGAAGAATTTCTATAGACCGCAGCAAGCTCCATCGCATAAGGCAATTTTACAAAAATTGTCGGAATATACACCTTGTGCAAAGGCCATAAATTAGGGTTAAGAATGGTGCGCTTAGTTTCATCCACAAGGATTTTTTTAGGTTCATCGATCAAAAACGACAACACCTTCATATCATAATTCTTTTGTTGCCGCAGTTTGAGCGCTAAAGCTCTATTTTTAGGGATTTTTTTGGCTATTTTTTTGAGTTTCGCAAACGGAAGCCCATAAGATTCCCATAGGGCATCTCCATATTTTTTCCAGCGGCTTATACGTTTTATGTTGTCATAAGATTTGAGTAGTTCTCTAATTTCCGGGAGGGTTTGCATGTATGAGTAGTTATCTGAGTGTTTTATGATTGAATACTTTTCAAGGAATCGATAATATGGGTCGCAGTAGTTTGACTTGCGCCTTTACCACCCAATTTTTTTTCTAGATCATAATAATCCAAAAATAGCACAGCACGTTGGTAATCGTCCAAAATAGTCGTTAATGCCTCGCGTAACTGTTTTTGATTAAAATCATCTTGAATCAGTTCGGTGACCAATGGCTTGTCCATAATCAGATTCACCAGAGAGATATAGTCCAATTTGACAATACGCTTCGCTATTTGATAGGAGATGTTACTGCCTTTGTAGCATACCACTTGCGGTACCTTAAAAATAGCAGTTTCTAGTGTAGCAGTTCCAGAAGTAACTAAAGCAGCATTGGCAAGACTCAATAAGTCATAGGTCTGATTCATGACCAATTTTGCAGTAGTATCTTGGATAAAAGTTTGATAAAAAGTTACCTCTTGACTAGGAGCACCAGCGATAATAAACTGATATTCTGGAAAACTGGGGCTTATCGCCAACATGATCTCAAGCATTTTGGTAATTTCTTGTTTGCGACTCCCTGGGAGTAGTGCAATAATAGGGCGCTCATCAAGTTGATGTTGTTTTTTAAATGCCTCGGGATTAATTTGTTTATGTGTAGCAATCGCATCCATAAGTGGATGCCCTACAAAATGGACTGGGTAGTCATAATTGGCATAAAAAGCAGGCTCAAAAGGCAGAGTTACATATAGGTGATCAATTGTTTTTTTGATGATTTTGACACGCCCTGCGCGTGATGCCCATACCTGTGGAGCAATATAATAATGCGTTGCATAGCCCTTAGGTTTGGCCCATTTGGCAATACGTAAATTAAAACCAGAATTATCGATAAAAATAAGGGCATCAGGACGATACGCTGCAATGTCTTTTTTACACTTTTTGATGAGTCCAAATATCTTGAAAAGGTTTTTCAAAACTTCAAGAAACCCCATAAACGAGCGCTCTTTATAATGTACAACAAGCGTACCACCAACTTCCTGCATCAAATCACCACCCCAAAACCGAAAATCGGCTTTTGGATCCTGTTTTTTAAGAGCCTTCATAAGGTTCGAAGCATGTAAATCTCCGGAAGCTTCTCCTGCGATGAGGTAGTATTTCACTTTTTAGTTTTTTTGTTGGTCATTACTATGCTAAAATTATGCTCTTTTGTATTTTTTTCAGATTAAAAAAACTTTTCTTACGTTTTAAGTTATGGTTTAGAGTTTTGAATATCGTAAAACCAATCACTGTTTACTTCCACTGCCGACCGTTCACTTTTTGCATTAGCCAAATTTACTAATAAGAATTAAAATAGCCGCAAGAAGTGTGGCTAAGAGTGTTCCTCGTGCCTCATAAATTTTATTTTGCTTAATAAATAAAAAGAAAGCACCCAAATTGAGTACTGCGCCCAGCGCAATCAGGCTTCCAAAAAAACCTTGAGTCCAAGCATTTTTCAGCGTTTCAGAAACCCCCAAAGGTGAAAAGAAGTAGATGTAGATCAGCACACCAATACTATTGGCAATAATCCCTACAAGTACTCCTGTTAGTACAGCTTTAATATTCATAGTCATATTCTTTATTGGTCTCAATTATCGTTAAAACTATGCATTTTAATGCATTTACCTTTCCAGATTCCAAAAGTAATCAGTTTACAGTCTCAGCAGGCAGTTTAAGTTTTGCTTTTGTAAACGGTTGACTAGGACTGTATACTTTTTTATAAAACCTGTGCGCCTAGGCGTATGAATTTTACTTAATGTTTGATAGTATATAGTACTTTAACCCATAGTTGTTTAGTTAGAATTTGATTCTTGCGATTTTTTATGAAAAATCCCATTGATTCAACTCCTGCATATAGTGATGTGCCGTAAGATCAAATTGCGTAGGGACTACCGAAACATACCCATGATGTAGCGCCCACTCATCTGTATCCTCCCCCTTATCTTCATTGATAAAATTACCAGTGAGCCAATAATACTCACGTCCCATAGGATTGGTGCGTTTGTCAAATTCCTCTACCCAATGTGCATTGGCCTGTCTACAGATTTTGATGCCTTTGATCTGATCTGCGGGGAGCTTAGGAATATTTACGTTAAGTACAACTCCTTTTTGCAAGCCATTTTTGAGAATATTTTCTACCACAATTCTAATGTATTTTTTGGCAGGTTCAAAATCTGCCTGCATACTATAATCGAGTAATGAAAACCCTACAGACGGAATCCCCTCGATACCTGCTTCTACCGCAGCACTCAT
>CAZYRG010000204.1:0-5981 GCA_964650425.1 uncultured Flavobacteriaceae bacterium | reverse complement strand
GTTTTACAGGTACACTTACTGATGTATATATAGAGCATAGACAATCACATGACAAAGGTATAGAGGGAGACGGTTTTAATACTGATATTGGAAACAACTCAAATCCTGTTTTTTGGAGTTCACCAACTATAAACAACCTAACTATTAATGGATTAGGTTCTAGTAACGGTAATGAAGCAATCCGTTTAAGAGCTGGTACCAGAGCTATCTTTAACAATGTTTGGATTCAAGGTTTTGAAGAAGGTTTTGATTTAGATGATGAAGAAACTGGAAACGGGTTTATTGCAGGAAATACTAGCGTAACTGATATTACATTTGATGACGTTGTATTAACGCTAAAAAATGATACTAATGGCGATTTTGCTGCTGACACTTTCTTTACTGGCGTTGGCAACGGAACTGGTGCTGATTATGATTCTTGGAACTCTGGATGGACAAGAAACTAATTCTATTGTCCATAAGCACTATTTTAATTAGTATGGATATATTAAATAAAAAAAGAGCAGCTAAACAGCTGCTCTTTTTTTTATTTCGAAAATATATACTTATTTGTTTGAAGCGACCTCTGTCTTATTGGTCCACTCACTCACTTTAGCTATTTTGTTATTAGAATAGTCTACCTCTTTAAGGATATCTCCACTCCAGTAAAACCATTTTCCTACTTTCTGACCATTATCATATTTTGCAGAGGTAATCTTATTTCCTTCTTGACAATAGTTATACCACTCACCATGAAGCTTACCGTCTTTTGTATAAAAACCTGTCTGACTTACTTTACCATTATCATGATAGTATACGACTTCAATAAGATTCTTGTCTTCATTTAATTTTAAAGTTCTATCTTTTTGAGCGTATGTAAAACCTACGCATAACATTAATACAACAACAACTATCTTTTTCATATCAATCTGGGTTTATTAATTATTATGTAACAAACATAACAATTATTTTACATTTAAAAAATATTTACGTAACATTAATTTTACATTAAATACATAAGTATTTGTTTTTCAATATGTTGAATATTATTTTTAGTAATTAAAAAGACAAAACACAAACTCTATCTATTTCCAAAGAAATCTCAGTGATGTATGATTTTTATGTAACCATAGAACATAACATTAAGGTAACATTACAATCAACATAAAATATGACATTTGTGTTGTTATATTATTTAGATTTTAATGGAGAATATCTATATCTATATGCTAGCAGCGCTGGCATTTCTTGCCATAGCAGACTTAGTAGTTGGTGTAAGTAATGATGCTGTAAACTTCTTAAATTCAGCAATAGGCTCAAAAGCTGTTTCTTTTAAAACCATAATGATTGTTGCCAGTATCGGTGTTGCCGTAGGCGCAATGACATCGAGCGGAATGATGGAAGTCGCAAGGAAAGGGATTTTTAATCCTGGTGAATTTATGTTCGATGAGATAATGGTCATTTTTATGGCAGTAATGCTTACCGATATTCTTCTTCTCGACTTTTTTAACACACTTGGTTTACCCACATCTACAACCGTATCTATTGTCTTTGAATTATTAGGTGCTTCTGTAGCGCTTTCTGTGATTAAAATATACAATGACAGTAATCAAACATTATTAGATTTAGGAAACTACATCAACAACTCTAAAGCTATAGAAATTATCTTAGGCATATTACTCTCAGTTGTTGTAGCCTTCACTATTGGTGCATTAGTCCAATATGTGTCTCGAATATTATTATCCTTTAAATTTCAAGAAAAACCATCTTGGTATGGCGCTGTTTTTAGTGGAGTAGCTTTATCTGCTATAATGTACTTTATACTCATAAAAGGCTTAAAAAATGCCTCTTTTGTTAGTTCTGAAATATTAGAATTTGCCAATACAAACTTATTTGCCACTTTAGGCATAAGTTTTATGTTCTGGACATTACTTTCATTTTTAGTCATTGTTATTTTTAAAACTAACATTTACAAGCTGATTATTATCATTGGAACATTTGCCCTAGCCGTTGCATTTGCTGGTAATGATTTAGTTAACTTTATTGGTGTACCTATCGCTGCTTTTAACTCCTATGAAAGCTGGCACGAAGCTTATCTTAGCCTTGGCACTTTACCATCAGAATTTGGCATGCAGAGTCTAGCTGAAAGGGTACCTACACAACCTTATCTATTATTGCTTGCTGGTGTAGTTATGGTATTGACGCTTTGGTTTTCAAGCAAAGCAAAAGCTGTAGTAAAAACGTCTGTAGATTTATCTCGTCAAGATGAAGGGAAAGAACGTTTTGAACCAAATTTTTTATCAAGAACCATAGTAAGGTATTCGATAGGCTTATCAAAAGCGATTGACAATGTACTTCCACAAACTTATGTAAACGCTACTGAAAAACAGTTTACAAAACCAGAGAAAGACCCTACGGTAAAAGCTGCAGATTTACCTGCTTTTGATTTGGTTAGAGCGGCTGTAAATTTAATGGTAGCGAGTGTACTTATTTCTATTGCTACTTCTATGAAATTGCCATTATCTACAACATATGTTACGTTTATGGTGGCCATGGGTACATCATTAGCCGATCGCGCTTGGGGAAGCGAAAGTGCTGTATATCGTGTTGCGGGTGTGCTTAATGTTATTGGAGGCTGGTTCTTTACGGCATTTAGTGCTTTTGTCGCAGCATTTATAATGGCTTGTATCTTATGGTATGGTGGCGGTATTGCTCTTATAGGCTTATTTATACTCGCCATAGTGTTGTTAACCCGAAATTACATTTCGCACAAAAACAAGGCTAAAATAAGTAATCAAGAAGATGAGTTGGAACGTACCGAAAGCTCTTCTGTACAAGGTGTCATTCATGAAAGTGCGAAAAATATTTCTAATGTTGTAAAACGAGGTAATCGCATATACACCAATGCTATAAACGGATTAGCTAAACAAGATTTACTAGAACTTAAAAAGAATAAAAAACAAGTATCTAAACTTTCTACAGAAGTCGATGATCTCAGAGATAATATCTTCTATTTTATTAAAAACTTAGATGAAAGTAGCTTAGGCGCAAGTAATTTTTACATTAATATTCTAGGGTATTTACAAGATATGACACAATCTTTAGAATACATCTCTAAAGTTAGTCATAAGCACATCAACAACAATCATAAGAAACTTAAGTTTAGTCAAATAAAAGAGTTAAAAGAAGTTGATGAAACTTTAGAACAATTATTTACAGATATTAAATCGGCTTTCGATTCTAGATCTTTTGAAGAAATTGGTTTAATCCTAAAAAAGCGAGATGACTCATTAGATATTGTAACCTCTAAAATAGCAAAGCAAATTGAGCGCACACGTAGTGAAGAATCGAGTCCAAAGAACACGACGCTATATATTGGTTTATTATCAGAAACCAAAGATTTAATTGCAGCTACAATGAACTTACTCAAAGAGTATTATGATTCTCATGATAGTTCTGTAGAACCTGCTACAATAAGTCCCGAAGAAGGTGAGTAAGTCCTGTTTTGTATATTTGAGAGACTAAATCTTATATATGAAGCGTTTTTCGATTACTTTTTTTCTCTTTACCATTTTTTTCAATAGCCGAGCTCAAGAATTACCAACGGCTAACACACTTTTAGAAAACGCTATTGCTTACCATGACCCAAATGGCAATTGGTCTAGTTTTAATGGTAGTTTTAAAGTGACTATGACCACGCCAAACCAAAGTGCGCGTGTTAGTGATATAAATATTAGCTTACCAGCCGAGTTCTTTAGCGTTACTGCTGTTAGAAACAAAAACAGCCAAACCTACACCGTTAAAAAAGACAACTGTTCTTTGTTTTATAACGAGACAGAACTTACCGAAGCTGAAGCCAAAGAAAAGAAGATGACTTGTGAGCGTGCCAACATGTATAAAAACTATTATACGTATTTGTATGGCTTACCAATGAAACTAAAGGACAACGGCACAAACATTGACCCAAAAGTTGAACGTAAAACCTTTAAAGGCAAAGACTACTTGGTTTTAAAAGCCACTTATGATGCCGAAGTTGGCTCTGATGTGTGGTATTTTTATTTTGACCCAAAAACCTATGCTATGGAAGTGTACCAGTTTTATAAAACAGACGATAATGGCAAGGTAAAATCAGATTCTGGAGAATACATTCTACTTAACGAAGAAGAAAACGTAAACGGCATTAAAATGCCTAAAGTACGTGCTTGGTACTATAACAAAGATGATAAATATTTGGGGACGGATACATTGGGAAAATAAAAAAACCAACGCTACCAATAATAATCGGGACACGTTGGTTTTTATAACACTTAATTTAAAATATTAAGACCCACACATTAAGCAATCATCTCCTTCAGATTCTTTGGCTTGGGCTATTAATGCTTTCATCTCTTCTGCCGTCATTGGCTCAACGTCTGGAGTCTCATTTTTTTCAGCAAACTTAGCTGCTGTTTTTGCTGCTTTTTGCTTTTGTTGTTCTACAACAGCAGCATCTGCAACTTTTATAGATTCTGATGCTACTTTTTCTGCAACAGGCTCTTTTTTAACTTCTCTTGTTACTGTAAACTTCTTAGCATCTACAGCCGCTTTTGTACGCAGATAGTACATCCCAGTTTTTAAACCACTTTTCCATGCGTAGAAATGCATAGATGTTAGTTTAGCCATAGTTGCACCTTCTAAGAACAGGTTTAAAGATTGTGACTGATCAATGAAATACCCACGTTGACGCGACATGTCTATGATGTCTTTCATACTCATTTCATATACCGTCTTGTACAATTCTTTTAAATCTGCAGGAATATGCTCTATACCTTGTATAGAACCATTAGCTCTCATAATCTCGTTTTTGAGATTATCGTTCCATAAGCCTAAATCTACTAAGTCTTCTAACAAGTGCTTGTTCACAACGATAAACTCACCAGATAAAACACGACGTGTATAAATGTTAGATGTGTATGGTTCAAAACACTCGTTATTTCCTAAAATTTGAGACGTCGATGCTGTTGGCATTGGTGCTACTAATAATGAGTTACGCACACCATGCTTCTTTACTTGCTTACGTAGTTTTTCCCAATCCCAACGACCACTTAATTCGTCATCTTTAATATTCCATAAGTTATGCTGAAAATCACCTTTGCTTATTGGTGACCCTTCATAGGTTTCGTAAGGACCATCAGCTTTGGCTTCTTCCATAGAAGCTGTTACTGCCGCAAAATATAGTGTTTCAAAAATCTCTTGGTTCAACGCTTTGGCTTCATCACTTGTAAAAGGCATACGTAATTTAATGAACGCATCTGCTAATCCTTGAACCCCTAAACCAACTGGTCTGTGACGGAAATTAGAGTTTTGTGCTTCAATAACCGGGTAGTAATTACGATCAATAACACGATTTAAATTCTTAGTTACACGTTTTGTAATACGGAATAATTCTTTGTGGTCAAAGGCACCATTTTTAACAAACATTGGTAACGCAATTGATGCTAAATTACAAACAGCAACCTCATCTGGAGACGTATACTCCATAATCTCCGTACATAAGTTAGAGGACTTAATTGTTCCTAAATTCTTCTGATTAGATTTACGGTTTGCAGCATCTTTATATAACATGTAAGGCGTACCTGTTTCTATCTGAGATTCTAAGATTTTCTCCCAAAGTTCACGTGCTTTTATAGCCTTACGGCCTTTACCTTCAGATTCATACTTAGTATAAAGTGCTTCAAATTCTTCAGAATGCACATCTGATAAACCTGGGCACTCGTTAGGACACATTAAGGTCCATTCTGCATTTTCTTGCACACGCTTCATAAATAAATCTGGCATCCACATCGCATAAAACAAATCACGTGCACGTAATTCTTCAGCACCATGATTCTTCTTTAAATCTAAAAAACTCATAATATCTGCATGCCAAGGCTCGATGTACATAGCAAAACTTCCTTTACGCTTTCCGCCTCCTTGATCTACATAACGTGCTGTATCATTAAATACTTTAAGCATAGGCACAA
>CAZYRG010000203.1:0-6026 GCA_964650425.1 uncultured Flavobacteriaceae bacterium | reverse complement strand
GGTTTAAGCAGATTTCATAGAAAAAATTGCTTCGAGCTCATCAAGTCGTACTGGTTTTACCAAATAATTAGAAACCAAGCTGATTTCTTTGGCTTTTTCAATATCATTAGGGTTGATAGAAGAACTAACCACGTAAAGTGTTATAGGTGTTTCGAATTCGTTTTGTATGGTAAGAAATTTTTCCAGGAATTCCCATCCATCCATAATAGGCATATTGAGATCCAGTAAAATAATTTCTGGAATATGTTCTTGCGATAGGTTCGTTAATATGGCATTGAAATAATCAAAAGCCTCTTTTCCATTAGAAAACACTAGCAAGTTATTGCAGAGCTGTTTAGTTTCAATAATTCGTTTGACTAAGTTTACGTAGGTAGCATCATCATCAATAATGCAGGCCAAATCAATAATTTGTTTCATTTTCGCTGGTTTGGAGAGTTTGTATTTTTGTTATATAATAGTATAATTTATCCTGTTAATTTAAAATTCTATTTTGAATGTTGTGCCTACACCCACTTCACTCTCAAGGGCAATGGAGCCATTGAGCGATTCTATTTGATTTTTAGTAATAAATAATCCAATCCCTACTGCATCTTCATTATAGTGAAAGGTTTTATACATCCCAAAAATCTTATTTCCAAATAACTCCATGTCAATTCCAGAGCCATTATCTGCAATTTCCATATATTTTTTATCGTCTTTTGTATAGGTTTTGATCTGAACGATAACATCTCTGTTTGGATCTTTATATTTTACAGCATTAGTAATCAAATTGAGCATAATACTCTCCAGGTATGCTGGGATATAATTGATTTGCTCTAGTTGACTAAAATCTGCTTCTAGGGTAGCGTTGCCGCTATTAAGAATATGGCCTATCGAACCTCGTACTATCTGCAAGGTATCTTTGAAAGACACCATAACGCGTTTCTGTTTTTTGTTGGTTTGGATCGTTGCCACTTCGTTGAGATGCTCAATAGTCATATTTAGACTTTCTGATATCTTTTTGATATCATCAATGAGCCCTGATTTTTCTACAGGATCATCGATACTTTCTATCAGTTGTACAAGTAAGGAAAGATTACTAGTATGTGATCGTAAGTTATGTGATACGATATGGGCAAAGTTAAAAAGCCGTGTATTTTGAGATTCAATAATCTCCATGGATTTTTCTAATCCAATTTCTTTCTTTTTTAGTTCTTCAATACTTTGGAAAACTCCTCGAATGCCTACGATTTCTCCCTGATCATTGTAGACAGGTTTGCCAATTGCACGTGCCCAGAAAACGTTATTTTTTGCCGTTAGCATTTTGATTTCAGTATTGAAAGGGACTCCTGCGACGGCACAATTAAAAAATAAAGTAGCCGCCTGTTGTTTTGATTCTCCGGTATAATAATTGGCCGAATCTTTAATAGAAGGTTCATAGGTCTCAGGGTATTCCATCATTTTATAAGTTTGGAAATCCCAAAAACTTTTCTTTTTCTTAAAATCGACATACCAACTCCCCGTTTCCGTCATCTCTGCCGTTTCCTGGTAATAAAAATAGCTTTTGTTAAGTGTTCGCCCGGGTTCTACGGCGAGACTTACAAAGAAAATCAATCTTGCAGATGACTGAATACTGATCGGTAATTTGTCATTGGTGTTACATCTAAAACTTTGATAAACGCCATTACTATTTAGGATTTTGATATGTTGCTCAAAATTGATGTATTTACGTTGGTACGTTAAAAAATTATTCCTAAATAAAGTTTTATCATCTTCATGAATGAGCTGTTCCAAAAAGTAATTTAATGTTTCTGGAAAAGAGTGTGCTTCATAGCCCAATTTTTCATAAAAAAGGGAAGACCACATTTCTATACCTGATATCTCCTCCAGTTTCCAGTAACCGGCATCGAAATCTTGCATGATATTGTCAAAAAGATCGTTTTGAGGCATTACGATACGTTGGTTTTATTAATAGATTATAGGGCTTTCTCTTGATTGTATTTAGAGATCGTCTAACAATATAAGAAATTTATGAAAGCGATGTGATAAGCTTACACACTTTTATATAGTGTTTTATGTATTTTTTGAAACTATCCTTACGATTTTTGTTCCATCGTATCTAGCTGAATTGCTAATGCTTTCGTAGAGATTTGTACTTCGATAAAAGAACATACCAAGGATATCATAAGAGATAGGAGACTAATTCCGAAAACAATATTAGCAATTAGTTCCATTTCCAGATAGAGTAATGACATGGTAATGACACTGGCCAAAAAACTAAGAATGGCAACAGCTTGCATCCAACGAATCAATCGCAGTCTTCGTCGTAAGTTGCTAATCTGCCTTTTTATTTTGATAGAAGAAGTAGCTTCATATTCTTTGAATAATTGTCGGATAAGTGCCGCAATCGCCAGGTATCTTGCATTATATGCCAACATCGTAAGCGATATGGCTGGAAATAATAATGCAGGAATACTCATGGATAATGTCATGAAAGTAAAATACGACTTTTTTCGAAAAGGGATATAATTTAATAGTGAACAGTCGTGGTTTGTGGTCTGTTATTTCACTTCAAAATCTGTTTTGCTAGTAGTTTTACCTGAGCTAATAGTCAAAACATATTTCCCTTTTGGTAGGTAATACTTACCGTCTTTCTTTTTTATGATTTCTAACTCATCATCTAGTTTTTCGAGTTGTTTTTTACTGGCTTCGGTGATGGTTAAATTATAAAATGCTTGATTGAGTCCCTGAAATAATTTTAGATCAAACTCCTTCAGCAATAGTCCTTTTTTAGTCGTGATACGTACCTCTCCTTCTAATGTCGTTTTGGTGTAATAATTAAAGTGGAGCTTAGGGGTTTCGATTTCATACCAAATACTCCAACCCTCTCCCCAATTTTCTGACCAATCAATCGTTGCAATATCAAAAACATGGAGCGGTTTTTCTATAATTTCGGTGGTTAGTACTTGTAGTGCTTTGCTATTGGTTTTGTATATGCTACGTCCATGTGTTCCTAAAAGCAAATCCCCTGTTCGTTGCTGAATCACTATATCATGAACGGCCACATTGGGAAGCCCTTTACTAAATGGAAGCCATGTTTTGCCTTGATTAATGGATGTATAGGCACCATTATCGGTGCCGAGATAGAGCAGGTTTTCATTTTTTGAATCTTCACGAATCACATTGATGGATCCCAATGGTAATGAAGCGCTTAAAGATTCCCATGTTGCACCATAGTCATCACTTTTGAAAACATAGGGTGTAAAATCATCCCAACGGTAGCCGTTAAGTGTAACATATACCCGTCCTTTTTTATGAGCAGATGCAATTACACGACTCACCCATAAGTCTTTGGGAAAAGTGTCAGAGATTTTTTGCCAATCTTCGCCACCGTTTTTGGAAACATGAACCAATCCGTCATCACTGCCAGTATAGAGTAATCCAAATTTTAGGGGTGATTCCGCAATCGTAGTTAGTGTCCCATAGGCAACGTTCCCTTTTTTGCCGCCTTGTGTCAAATCATCCGAGATTGCTGTCCAGTCATCACCGCGATTCATGGAGCGTAATAATTTATTGGCACCAAAGTACACGATATCTTGATGATGCGATGATAGTAAAATAGGTGTTTGCCAATTGAATCGATACGCTTCGGTACCTAGATCATGCTTAGGCTGTATCGAAGTTCGTTTTTGGGTTGCAGGGTTAATCCTTGAATAATTTCCAAATTGATAACCGGTATAGATGGTATGTGGCAGTCGCTTATCTATTTGTATTTGCATTCCGTCACCACCCATAATATTTTTCCAGGGATACACACCTTTTTGGTGCCATGCAGGTGACTCTTTGACTGTGTGTTTTCCCATCCAAACACCATTGTCTTGTAATCCACCATATACATTATAAGGGACTTGATCGTCTACATTGATGGCGTAGAATTGTCCTACGGCAGGTTGATTGGCTTTGATCCAATTTTTTCCAGCGTCATAACTGATATTCACGCCGCCATCATTACCATTGATCAAATGTTTGGGATTATTAGGATTGATCCAAAGGGCATGGTGGTCGGCATGGACATTTGGCCCGTTGATGCTTTCAAAAGTTGCACCGCCATTTGTAGAAGCTACGATCGGAACACCCATGACATAAATTTGATCTGGATCTGTTGGGTTAACCCTGATTTGAGCAAAATAATACCCATAGCTATAAAAGATGTCATCTAGATAGTCTGAATGCGCGCGTTTCCAGTTCTTGCCTCCATCATCACTACGAAAAACTTCTGCTCCCACTACAGGGGTATCAAAAAGATCATTATTCGCATTTTCGAGGTATTTAGCGAGATCAATTGGTTTTACGACCTCACTTTTTATTAATTGTTTGACATTTTGTGCCCGATATTTTTCCTGAAAATCATTTTTTTTCAGAAAAGCATCGAGTTCCTTGTCCTTCAATTTCAAGAAGGTTTCTACAGACATGGTTTTGAAATCGTCTTTTTTTAACCCTTTAGTTTTTGCTTCTTTCTTTTTTGTTCTTCGAAATTGACTATCATGTATGGCATAGACAATATCATTGTTAAAAACGGCTAATCCGATGCGTCCAACACCTGTTCCTGTGGGGAAACCACTAGCTTCTGAGGAAATTTTAGTCCAAGTGGCTCCTGCATCGGTACTTTTGTAGATGCCCGAAGCACTACCGTTACCTTCAAAATTCCATGCTTTGCGATCTTTTTGCCACATACTGGTATAGAGGGTGTTAAAATCTTCTGGAGTTTGTGCCAAATCAATGGCCCCTGTAGCTTGGTCTACAAACAAGGTGTGTTGCCAGGTTGTTCCGCCATCCGTTGTTTTGTAAATACCACGCTCGTTATTGGGAGAATATAAATGTCCTGTGGCTGCAACTACGACTTCTTCAGGGTTTTTGGGATTGATCAAAATTTTGCCAATATGATGACTGTCTGTTAGTCCAACATTGGTCCAAGATTTGCCACGATTCGTAGATTTGAGTATTCCTACTCCTGCATAGGAGGAACGCGATGCATTACTTTCTCCAGTGCCTACCCAGATAGTTTCTTTATCCCAAACTACGGCAATGGCTCCGATATTGATCGTAGAAGCGCTGTCCATAACAGGGGTAAAAGTAGTGCCATTATTATTACTATACCATAATCCACCAGAAGCATAGGCGACATAAAACTCGGAAGGTTTTTCTGGATTCACTGCCAAATCCACCACACGACCACTCATAATTGTGGGGCCTATATTTTCAAAAGGGAGATGCTGGACTAATGACGTTTTGGTCATAGCCTCCTTTTGCGTTAATGCCTGTTGTATTTTTTCTGCGGGTGTTGCAGGTTGTTGTGCATACTGAGTAAAAAAGCAAAGTAAAAAGGATATATATATAATTGTACGCATAGAGCAGTTGTATGTTTCGAATAATTTTTCAAATTAATAAACCGCTGCGCAGTTTGGGTAGATTTATCATAAGTTTAACAAGAATGTTGGGTGTAGGTTGCTTATTTTTGGAAAAAGCTAAAAGCTGGAATCATTAGCATTTCCTCTTTTGAAGGAGGTTGAGGGCTTGGCGATTAATAAGACCTCATGCTTCATCATCACTAAGTATCAATATAACTAGAAGAACGTTTTGAAATACCATCCTATAGACCGAGAACTGTTTATCAAAAACCGTAAGAATTTTGCAGACCAAATGCAACCTAATAGCTTGGCGGTTTTTAATAGCAATGACATTTATCCAGTTAGTGCAGATAGTACACTTCCATTTGCACAGCATCGAGATATATTTTTTCTTTCTGGGGTGGATCAGGAAGAAAGTGTGCTGCTCTTATTTCCGGACGCACCCAAAGAAAAGCATCGTGAGATTTTGTTTCTAAAAGAGACGAGCGAACTGATTGCTATTTGGGAAGGCGAGAAGCTAACAAAAGAAAAGGCCTATGAAACTGCTGGGGTAAAAACAGTGTATTGGTTACAGGATTTGGAAAAAGTTTTTGCCGAACTGATGTCGCAGTGCGAAACGGTGTATGTGAATACCAATGA
>CAZYRG010000202.1:0-6035 GCA_964650425.1 uncultured Flavobacteriaceae bacterium | reverse complement strand
TAACACTTTTTAAAAACTTTTAAATCAAATGTTTAGGTGTTTTGTCTTTTTATTAGTTCTTTGATGAAATAGGAAGGGTGAATTCCATTCTTTTTGTAAAAAGACTTAGAAAAAGCTTGAGTAGTGTTAAAACCAATTTCTTGTGCAATCGCTTTCATCGTATAATTTTGAAATTTATGATCGACTTTTAATTTTGAGATAGAATAATCGATTCTCAAATCATTAATATAAGTACTAAAACTTTTCTTTTTGTAAGCATTGACTACTTTCGACAAATATTTAGAATTTGTTTTAAAACTTTTAGAAAGACTATCGGTGGTAATATCCGATTGTAAATACGTTAGATTTTTTTCAAATGCATCCAATTTAGCTATTATGTCATTTACGATCTCCTCCGATATTCCGATGTTTTGTTTTTTATCTAGGTTTGCTATTTTTTTTGAAGTATTAGAAGCATCATAGAGTTCATTAAACTTTTTGATTGCGACCTTTCTTTTGGAATAATTATATATCCAAAATATTAGAGATATGATGCTGATGATGATTAATACAATATTCATCCAAAACGATGATGTTTTCTCTTTTTTTAAGGAGTTAATAATTTTTTCTTTTTGGGAAAGTAACTGCGGGGTGTCATAATTTTGAACCAGATTCTTGATTAAATATTTATAATTACTATTCAGGACGCTATCTATGCTAAGTAAACGCTCGACATATTGTAGTTGTTTACTGTCTTCTCCCGCTTTTTTATAGTGGTTTATTAGGATTTCGAAACTTTCTCTAGTCTCAGGAACAATGTTGGGAGATTTTAATGATAGTTCATTTACTTTTTTGTGCTCTTCTATCGCTTTATTTGGAAGATTAAGTGTGGAAAAAGTTTTTCCAAGATAAAAATGTGCTAAACTCTGATTTACTAAATCGTTTCGTTTTTCTAAGGCGACCAAAGATTTTGTTATACTATCTTTTGCTACAATATAGTTTTCTTTGTGATATTGATTAATACCTTCGTTGAGCACAAAAGATGCGGTATACATTTCACCGTTTAATAGTTTAGAATCTTCATAACCTAAGTGGTTAATATAGGTGGCGGAGTCTAATTTTTTATTGTGGTAGTAAGAAGCTGATAATGCAGTAAGTGTTGATAGGTAACCAATTGATTTTTTTTCTCGTATTTTTGAATAATAATTATAGCATTCTCTTAGCGCAACGAGCGCAGTCTCATGCTCTCCTACTTGCCCTTTTATGATGCCTATATTTCTTTTTGATTGATATGTAAGGGGTATATTATTATGTTTTTTAGCTTCTTTATCCATCTTGAGAAAGTAGTCAAAGGCTTTTTTAAAATTTCCTGAGTTAAAATATTTGACAGCTTTATTTCGATAAGCAAAGGACGGATAAAATCTGGTATTATGTTTTTTAGTAATTTCAATAATGCTATCATTATACTGTTGACATATTTCATTTTGACTAACAATTGATATATAGTAATATCCGTTGGCTATCTTCAAAGTATCGTTATCTTTTTTTGCTTTGACCAGGTATTTTTGGGCATAAAAAAGTGCTTTGATTGTGTCTTTTTTGTTTTTATAAAATTCCTTCCTTAAGGATTTATAGTCTAAATTTTGATTAACGTCTGAAGTATCTTGATATGCAAATACCTTCGTAGAAAAAAGTAAAAAAAGAATAATTTTAGAAAGTAATTTTTTATAACTCATTTTAATTGTTTTCAATTTCTTAATGAAAGTATTAAAGCTAATTGCATCATTCCTTTTAGAACTTTATGTAAGTTTTTTCCGTAATCATTGTTGTCAGTTATTCAGAACGCATTTCAAAAAGAACTATTGTTTAGAAATATGACGTACTAAAAAAGTAGTATTTACCTTAAAATCATATTGAATTATGGGTTATATGTACAATAGACATTGTGTAAATATACTCATTTCAGTTTAAGAAGTATTGTGTTATTTTTTGATTTTAAAGTATTGTTTTGTAGTTAATTGTGGTGTTTATGTACCTGTACGGATTCTAAGAATAGATAGCTGTTTTTTCTGGAAAACGTAGTAGTATGGCTTGTTTTGAGGATCATCGCATCACTACTTTTGAGTCGACAAATAAATCATCAATCGTTATGAATAATCACCTATTGAGTACCGACGTATTTGGTATAGCTAATATCAATCACCATAGTAATGTATATTCTTTTACCAATGCAAATGCATTTTTGCTTTTAGACAAGTTGGATAATCATATTCAAAGACTTACTGTAATTAGAGAAAATATCCAACAAAGGCAACAAAATATGATTGCTATTAACACGCAGAGGGGCCTAAATCAGGATAGAAGATTTTTGAATCAACTTAGAAGCTTTATTGAAGATAACATCGGTAATTCTGACCTTAATGTTACCTTTATTACAGATGGAATGCACCTAAGCAGAACGCAACTTCATAGGAAATTAAAAACGCTTACAGGCTTATCAACTACAACATTTATAAATACTATCCGATTAAAAAAGGCAGCACAATTACTAATGCGAAATGAGGATACAGTTACCCAGATTGGGTATTCGGTGGGCTTTTCTGATCATTCCTATTTTGCAAAATGCTTTAAAAAATACTACGATGTTACTCCTTCGGAGTATGCTAATTTTGAAAATCACAGCACAAAACAACTTTGTTTAAATGAAAATACTGATCAAAATTTTGGCTTTTCTTTATAAAAAAGTACTACTGTATTTAAGTACCTTGGGTGGCTAATCAAACAAAATAACTTTCATGAAACGATTACCTTCCCGTATCATTGCGATACTCTTTTCTTTACTTTTAGTACCTATAACTAATGCCCAAGACGAAGATAAAAAAGATGATATTTATGCTGGTATAGCATTTAGAAGCTTAGGCCCTGCGTTTACCTCTGGTCGTATTGCTGATATTGCGATCCATCCAAAAAATGAAAATATTTGGTATATCGCAGTGGGTTCTGGAGGTGTATGGAAAACGGTCAATGCTGGTACCACCTTTGAACCAGTATTTGATAAGGAATCCTGCTATTCGATAGGTTGTGTTACCATAGATCCTAATAATCCAAGTACTATTTGGGTCGGAACCGGTGAAAATGTCGGAGGACGTCATGTAGGTTTTGGTGATGGAATTTATGTAAGTCATGATGCAGGAAAAAGTTGGAAAAACAAAGGCCTCAAAGCATCAGAACACCTTTCAAAAATCATTGTACATCCCGATGATTCAAATACGATTTACGTTGCTGCACAAGGCCCATTATGGAGCAAAGGTGGGGAGCGCGGTTTTTACCGATCAGAAGATGGAGGTTCTACTTGGGCTAAAACCTTAGGAAATAATGAATGGACAGGGGTAACAGACATTGTTATGGATCCTAAAAACCTACAAATCATTTATGCTGCTACCTGGGACAGACACCGAACCGTTGCCGCATATATGGGCGGTGGACCTGGTTCAGGATTGCACAAATCAACAGATGGTGGAAAAACATGGTCAAAATTAGAATCGGGAATTCCTAAATCAAATCTTGGTAAGATCGGTTTGGCGTTATCGCCATTTGATAATGAGACGTTATATGCTGCGATAGAATTGGATATGAAAAAGGGTGGTGTCTTTATTTCTAAAAATGCAGGAGCTTCTTGGACCAAACAGTCTGATGCGGTGTCTGGTGGTACTGGCCCACATTATTATCAGGAACTATATGCTTCACCACATCAAGAGGGTAAATTGTATTTGATGAGCAACTATGTTCAGGAGTCCAATGATCATGGGAAGACTTTTACGACCATGAATGAAAAGCATAAGCATGTAGATAGTCATGCTATGGCTTTTAAGAAAAATGATCCCAACTATGTGCTTTTTGGTACCGATGGGGGATTATATGAATCCTATGATCTTACTAAAACATGGCGATTTTTTTCGAACCTTCCCATTACACAATATTATAAGGTAGCAGTAGATGATGCGGAGCCTTTTTACCATATCTATGGAGGTACGCAAGATAATGGTTCTCACGGTGGACCTTCAAGAACGATACGTGCTGATGGGATCCTGAATCAAGATTGGTGGAAAACACTTGGAGCAGATGGACATCAATCTGCTACAGAACCAGGGAATCCTGATATTACCTATGGAGAATTTCAACAAGGTAGGTTATGGCGTATTGATCAGACTACAGGAGAGACGGTGTTGGTCCAACCACAACCCGCTGCGGGTGATCCTCATGAACGTTTTAATTGGGATGCGCCAATTTTGGTGAGTCCTCACAACCCAAAACGGTTATATTTTGCTTCGTATCGGGTTTGGAAATCCGAGAATAGGGGAGATGATTGGACTGCAATTTCTAAAGATCTCACCCGTAATGAAGAACGAATTACACTTCCCATTTTGGGTAATCAACAAAGTTGGGATAACCCTTGGGATGTCTATGCCATGAGTAACTACAATACGATTACTTCATTAGCGGAGTCTCCTATTCAGGAGGGATTACTCTATGCAGGAACGGATGATGGTATATTACAAGTTTCTGAAGATGGTGGTGCTAATTGGCGTAAAATACCGCTTGGTAAAATCAAAGGAGTACCATCAAGAGCTTTTGTTAATGATGTGCGTGCAGATTTGTTTGATGCCAATACGGTGTATTTAGTATTGGATAATCATAAAGAAGGAGATTATAAGCCGTACTTATTGAAAAGTACCAACAAAGGCACGACTTGGAATTTGATTAATGGGAACCTCCCTAATAAATTATTGACTTGGCGTTTGGTTCAGGATCATAAAAAGAAAGATCTACTATTCGCTGCGACAGAATTCGGAATTTATTTTACAACAAATAGCGGGGGAAGTTGGACACAGCTTAAAGCAGGTCTTCCGACCATACCTTTTCGTGACCTTACCATTCAACGAAGAGAAGATGATTTGGTAGGTGCTTCATTTGGTAGAGGTTTTTATGTGTTAGATAACATAGCACCACTACGTGATTACAATGCTTCAAAAGCGAATGAAGTTCAGTTTTTTGATACGAAGCCAGCGCATTTATATATTCAAAAAGGAGAATTGTACGGACAAGGAAACAATCATTATGTCGCAAAGAATCCTGAATATGGCGCAATTTTTACGTATTACTTGCCTAATAAACTAGATTCCTTAAAGAATTTGAGAACAGAAAAAGAAAAAGACTTGACCAAACAAAAAGCGGCTATTCCTTTTCCAGGTTGGGATGCTTTAGCTGCCGAAAAGAACCAAGAAGGGCCAGAATTACTTCTTGTTATCAAGGACGGTAAGGGTGATGTTATCAATACGGTTAAGGGAAGTAATAAAAAAGGATTTAACCGCGTGGCTTGGAATCTTATTCATGCCAATAGATCAGGTATTCCATTAGAGGCACCAAAGCCAGATCCTGAAGAAGGCTTTTCTGGATCTCCTTATTTGGTCACTCCAGGCACGTATACGGTAACACTTTATAAAAATGTTACAGGTGTTTTGACTGAGTTATCTGGGCCAAAATCATTTGAAGTTAAGCAATTAAAGAAAGGAGTGCTACCGGCTAAACCTTCTGCCGAGATAGATGCTTTTAGAGAGACTTTTCAACAATTTAGACAAGATTTGATGGCTACCAATACTACTATTGTGGAGGTTAGAAAAAAACTAGGGGCGATGCAACGTGCGTATAAGCAAGCCAAGCGTCCGTCTAATGAACTTTATGCTAAAATAGTCAAAGCCAAATCAACTCTTTTGTCAATTGAAACGGTGATGAACGGGAATAGTGCAAAGAGAGAAGTTGGAGAAAAGACAGCTCCATCGCCAAAAGATGGATCAAGAATTGGTTATGTGGCTTTGGGCAATACTTATGGTCCAACTGGCAATCATTTAAAAGCTTTTGCTAGGGCTCAGAATCAATTGAAAAGTCTAAAAGTAGAGGTAAGCAAATTAGTTAAAACGACACTTCCAACACTAGAAACGGAATTAAAAGCAGCTGGAGCACCATATATTCAAGGGCAGGGGCTTATGGAGAATTAA